>NZ_NWMV01000119.1 GCF_002837145.1 Macromonas nakdongensis
GGGCCGTTCCAGCGCCTGGGCCAGGTGTTCGGCCAGCGCGGTCTTGCCGGTGCCGGGCGGGCCGAAGAAGCAGAGCGTGCCGTGGCCCCGGGCGCGCAGGGCGGCCAGGACGCGCGGCAGGTCGTGGCGCGAGGCGGTGTGCAGCCATTCCAGGCCGTAGCGCAGGGGGCCGGGCCGGGCCGCGCCGCCTTGGCGGCGGCCCAGGGCCTGGTCGGCGTGGGCCAGCTGGCGTTCGATCAGGCGGTCGTAGCGGTCGGGCGGGGCGTCGCCGGTGGCTGGGGCTTCGGGGGTGGCCAGCCGGGCAAAGCGCAGGGCGGTGCCAATCTGCGCCGGCGTCAGGCCCGGCCGTTCGCTCAGGCGCCGCACCAGCGCGTCCGACACTGGCTCGCCGTCCAGCGCCTTGCGCACCAGCTGTTCGCGGGCGCCGGGGGGCGGGCTTTTCAGCTCCAGGTGGTAGGCAAAGCGGCGGCGGAAAGCCGGGTCGATCTGGTCGATGCGGTTGGTGACCCACAACGTGGGCACCGGGTTGCCTTCCAGCACCTGGTTGACCCAGGCCTTGCCGCCGACGCTGTGCAGGGCCTCGTGCCCGGCGCGCCCGCGCGGGCCGTCGCCGGGCAGGGCGGGGAACACGTCTTCCACCTCGTCGAACAGCAGCGCCGAGCGCGCCGTGCCTTGCAGGAAGGCCTGGGCGATCTGCAGTGAGCGGTAGCGGTCGCGCCCGGCCAGGCAGTGGCCTTCGCGGTCGGCGTATTCCACCTCGAACAGTTCCAGCCCGGCGCTGTGGGCCACCACCCGCGCCAGTTCGGTCTTGCCGGTGCCGGGTGGTCCGTAGATGAGGACGTTGACCCCGGCCTCGCGCCGCGCCACGGCGCTGCCGAGCAGGGCGCAGAGCAGCTGCGCGTCGTCGTGGACGAAATCGAAATCGGCCAGGGCCAGCTGCGAGCGCGTGGCCGGGCGGGTGAACACGGCCATCAGCTCGTGGTGGTGGCGGTACTCGCGCATCAGCACGGGCGGCAGGCGCTCGCTGACCTTCATCAGGTCGCCCATGTCGGTGATGTTGTGTTCCGACAGCAGGTTTTCCACCAGACCGATGCGCTCCAGGCGGGAGCCGGCGCGCAGGGCCTCGGCGATGTCGGCCGGGTCGACGCCGGCGAGGTCGGCCAGCGCGGCGTGGGCGTCGGGCGCGTTGTGCACCTTGCATTCCACCAGCAGGTTGCGCAGTTCGCGCTGGTAGCGCGCCAGCGTGCCGTAGAGCAGCAGGGCGCGTTCGGCGCGGTTGAGCTGCAGCAGTTCGGCCAGGGTGTCGATGTTGCGTTCCACCAGCGTCGGGCGCTCGTCCAGGGCCCGGTCGAGCCAGTCGCCGGTGGCCGAGAGGACGGCCAGCACGTCTTTCGGGGCCTCTTTGGCGTAGTCGTCCAGGTGGAAGAACAGGGTGTCTTCCTCGAACGGCCCCTGCCACACGCCAAAGCGCTCCAGAAAGGCGTTGGGGGTCAGTTCGGCCTGGCCGTCCCACCATTCGTGGTCGCGGCAGCGGTGTTCCAGGAAGCCGCGCAGCCGGTGCAGCACGGTGGCGGGCCAGACCAGGTGCCGCCCGGCCAGGGCGAGCAGGGTGCCGAGGTCGCGCCGCAGGTTGAAACGCCCGCCCTGGCGCACCGCCAGCGTCAGCGCCAGGCGCGAACACATCAGGTCCAGCACCGGGGCGTCGCGCAGGCCGGGCGGTTCGAGCAGCGGCCCCCGGGGCAGGGGGCGGCGCGCGCGCGTGCGCCGCAGCGGGGCCGCCGGGCTGGGTTCGGGGCCGGGCGCAGGGTCACGCTCGCGCAGCAGCTGCGCGGGGGCTTTGCTGGAAGTCGAACGCCTGACCATCCGATGTCTGCTCCTGCCGAACCGGGTTCGCCCCCGGCTGGGGGCCGGCCCATGTGGGGCGAACCATAACCCAGCTTGGCCGAACAGGGAAGGGGTGCGGGCGCCCATTACAAACCGGCCATCCGGCGCCACAATCACGGGCATGATCGACTTACACGACATCGAACAGGCCGCCGAACGGCTGCGCGGCCAGGTGCTGCAGACGCCCTGCGTCGAATCCCGCACCCTGTCCCAGCTCACCGGGGCGCAGGTCTTCCTCAAATTCGAGAACCTGCAATACACCGCTTCATTCAAGGAGCGCGGCGCCTGCAACAAGCTCAGCCAGCTCGACGCCGCCGCGCGCGCCCGGGGCGTGGTGGCCATGTCGGCCGGCAACCACGCGCAGGGGGTGGCCTACCACGCGCAGCGCCTGGGCTTGCGCGCGGTGATCGTCATGCCGCGCTTCACTCCGGGCATCAAGATCGAACGCACCCAGGGCTTCGGCGCCGAGGTGGTGCTGCACGGCGACACCCTGGACGAGGCCCGCGCCCACGCCCGCGCGCTGGCCGAGCGCGAGGGCCTGACCTTCGTCCACCCCTACGACGACCCGGCCATCGTCGCCGGCCAGGGCACGGTCGGCCTGGAAATGCTGCAGCAGCAGCCCGACCTGGACGTGCTGGTGGTGGCCACTGGCGGCGGCGGCCTCATTGGCGGGGTGGCGCTGGCGGCGCACGCGCTCAAGCCCGGCCTGCGCGTGGTGGGCGTGCAGACGCAGCGCTTCCCGGCCATGGTCAACGCCGTCACCGGCAGCCACTGGCCGCAGGGCACGACCACCATCGCCGAGGGCGTGGCCGTGGGCACGCCGGGCGAGTTGCCGCTGGCCATCGTGCGCGAACACGTGCACGACTGGCTGCTGGTGGACGAGGGCGAAATCGAGCACGCCATCGTGCTGCTGCTGGAGATCGAAAAAACCCTGGTCGAAGGCGCTGGCGCGGTCGGTCTGGCGGCGCTGCTCAAGCACCCCGAGCGCTTCCGCGGCCAGAAGGTCGGGCTGATCCTGTGCGGCGGCAACATCGACCCGCTGCTGCTGGCCTCCATCATCGAACGCGGGCTGGTGCGCGCCGGCCGGCTGGCGCGCGTCAAGGTCAACGCGCGCGACGTGCCCGGCAACCTGGCCCGCATCACCGCGCTGGTGGCCGACGCCGGCGCCAACGTCAACGAGGTGCACCACCAGCGCGCCTTCAGCCTGTTGGCGGCGCAAAACGTGGAAATCGAGCTGGTGCTGCAGACCCGCGGGCCGGCCCACGTGCAGCAGGTGGTGCAGGCGCTGCGCGGCGCCGGTTTCGAGGCCGCCGTGGTTTGATTAAAATCAACGCATTGCGCTTTTTGACATACCCAGGAGTTCTTGCATGTCCCACGCCCCCCACACCGAGCAGCCCAGCGGCGAGATCGATCCCGTCGAGGCCATCGTGCCCGTCATCCCCTGGCTGCTGCCCCTGGCCGGCGGCGTGCTGATCTTCCTGCTGGCCTTCATCGCCGTGTTCATGGCCTGAGGCCCTGCTGAACTCAGCCCAGACAACCGGCCCGCGAGCCGGTTTTTTTGTGCCACCGGACCCGAGCCCATGACCGTGCGCGCCATCCTGAAAATGGGGGACCCCCGCCTGCTGCGGGTGGCCCAGCCCGTGCCCCTGGCAGACGGGGAGCCACCGCCCGCCTTCCTGGCGGCCTTGTTGCGCGATCTGCGCGACACCATGCGGGCGGCCCACGGCGCCGGCCTGGCCGCGCCCCAGATCGGGGAAGACTGGCAGGTGGTGGTGTTCGGCAGCGGCCAGCCCAACCCGCGTTACCCCGAGGCGCCGGTCGTGCCGCCGACGGTGCTGGTCAACCCGACCCTCGAGCCCCTGGGCCCCGACACCGAGGTGGACTGGGAAGGCTGCCTGTCGGTGCCGGGCCTGCGCGGGCGGGTGCCGCGTCACCGGCGCATCCGCTACAGCGGCTGGGGCGAACACGGCGAACGCATCGAGCGCGTGGTGGATGGTTTCCACGCCCGGGTGGTGCAGCACGAATGCGACCACCTCATCGGCCGGCTCTACCCCACCCGCATGACGGACCTGACGCAACTCGGCTACACCGAGGTACTGTTTCCCGGCCTGGACCCGGGCCACGGCGATGACTGAGGCCCATGGCGGGCCGCCCTCCGGGCCGGGCCTGCCCGAGCCGCTGGAATTCCACCCGGAGCGGCTGCTCCAGCTCGTCACCGTGCCGATGCCCTTTGGCAAGCACGCCGGTCGCCTCATCGCCGACCTGGATGGGGGCTACCTGGCCTGGTTCGCCCGCGAAGGGTTCCCGAACGGCCAGATCGGCCGCCTGCTGGCCTTGATGCACACCATCGACCACAATGGGCTGCGGCCCTTGCTCGACCCCCTGCGACGGGGGCCTTGAGCCGCCGCCCCGGCCCTGCAGGCCCGTCGTGGCACCAGTGCTGCTCATGGCTTCATGCAATTTTTGCATGGCTCTGTCAGGTACGTTTTGCGGCCTTTTCTTAAAATAGCGGACCCTACCGGTCCCGGTCAGGCGCGGCCTCGATCCCACCCGACGCTCCCGCGCAACACGCTGCTCGCCACCGCCCAGCAGCCTTTCTCCGTTCGGACCTCTGACGCGACGCGTCCGAAAAGGGATATGGAAAAGCCCCGTGCTCCGGCTTGCTCGGACGCCCGGTTGCCCCTGCAGCCGCTTTCCCACATCCACTTTTCTGACCTTTGGAGTACATCCGATGAACGCACCCGTGATGCAGGGCTTGACCATTGAAGCGCCCTCTTACGTCAAGAACGCCAAGCTGATCGCTTGGGTGGCCGACATGGCCGCACTGTGCAAGCCCGCCCGCATCGAGTGGTGCGACGGCTCGCAGGAAGAATACGACCGCCTCTGCCAGCAACTGGTGGACGCCGGCACCTTCAAGAAGCTCAACCCGGCCAAGCGCCCGGGTTCTTTCTTGGCCTGGACCGACCCGTCCGACGTGGCCCGCGTGGAAGACCGCACCTACATCTGCTCGGAAAAGCAGGAAGACGCCGGCCCGACCAACAATTGGATGGCCCCGGCCGAGATGCGCGCCACCCTCAACCCCCTGTTCGACGGCTGCATGGCCGGCCGCACCATGTACGTGGTGCCCTTCAGCATGGGCCCGCTGGGTTCGCACATCGCCCACATCGGCATCGAACTGACCGACAGCGCCTACGTGGTGGTGAACCAGAAGCTGATGACCCGCATGGGCAAGGCCGTGTACGACGTGCTGGGCGCCGAAGGCGAGTTCGTGCCTTGCGTGCACACCGTGGGCGCCCCCCTGGCCGCCGGTGAAACCGACAAGACCAGCTGGCCGTGCAACCCCACCGTCAAGTACATCGTCCACTACCCCGAAACCCGCGAGATCTGGTCCTATGGTTCGGGCTACGGCGGCAACGCCCTGCTGGGCAAGAAGTGCCTGGCGTTGCGCATCGCCTCCACCATGGGCCGCGACCAGGGCTGGCTGGCCGAGCACATGCTGATCCTGGGCGTGACCAACCCGCAGGGCAAGAAGTACCACATCGCTGCCGCTTTCCCCAGCGCCTGTGGCAAGACCAACTTCTCCATGCTGGTGCCGCCCGCCGCTTTCAACGGCTGGAAGGTCACCACCATCGGTGACGACATCGCCTGGATCAAGCCGCACGCCGACGGCAAGATGTACGCCATCAACCCCGAAGCCGGTTACTTCGGCGTGGCCCCCGGCACCAACACGCTGACCAACCCGAACTGCATGGCCAGCCTGCACCAGGATGTCATCTTCACCAACGTGGCCCTGACCGACGACGGCGACGTGTGGTGGGAAGGCATGGAAAAAGACAGCGGCAACCTGCCCGCCCACCTGATCGACTGGCAGGGCAAGGACTGGACGCCGGCCATCGCCAAGGAAACCGGTGCCAAGGCCTCGCACCCGAACGCCCGCTTCACCGTGGCCGCCACCAACAACCCGGCCCTCGACCCGCAGTGGGACGACGCCAACGGCGTGGCCATCGATGCCTTCATCTTCGGCGGCCGCCGCTCCAACACCGTGCCGCTGGCCACCGAAGCCCGCACCTGGATGGAAGGCGTCTACATGGCCGCCACCATGGGCTCCGAAACCACCGCCGCCGCCTTTGGCGCGCAAGGCGTGGTGCGCCGCGACCCCTTCGCCATGCTGCCCTTCTGCGGCTACAACATGAGCGACTACTTCCAGCACTGGCTCGACATGGAGCACAAGCTGGAAGAAAGCGGCCACAGCCTGCCCAAGATCTTCTGCGTCAACTGGTTCCGCAAGGGCGCCGACGGCAAGTTCGTGTGGCCCGGCTACGGCGACAACATGCGCGTCATGAAGTGGATGATCGACCGCCTGGAAGGCCAGGCCCAGGGCGAAGACCACGCCTTCGGCATCAGCCCCACCTACGACGAAATCAACTGGGACGGCCTGGACTTCAGCCGCGAACAGTTCGCCTCCGTGACCGACATGAACCCCGAGCACTGGAAAGCCGAACTGGCCCTGCACACCGAGCACTTCGAGAAGCTGGCCTACCACCTGCCGCAAGAGCTGGTGGACACCAAGGCCAAGATGGAAGCGCGCATCCTGGGCTGATCCCCGCCGGGGGCTGCGTCCCCGGGTCCGAAAAAGCCGCTCACCGCGAGGTCGAGCGGCTTTTTTGTGCCTGCACGGCCCGACGGTGGGTAAAAAATGTTCAAAAACTTGTCAGGAACTGGCGGGTGGGTGCGACAGAAGGGGTGTGCACGCCGTGTGCACCTGAACCTCCTGGAGATCACCATGAACCTCAAGACCATTGCCACCCTCGCTGCCGCCGTGGTGGCTTCTTCTGCCTGGGCCGCCGCGCCCGCCGACCAGAAATGCGGTGCCGGCACCTGCGGCAAGAAGGAGTCGTCCTGCAAAAAAGGCGAGAACTGCGACGCCAAAGAGGCCGCCTGCAGCAAAAAGGAGGCGTCTTGCAGCAAGAAAGAAGCGGGCTGCGCCAAGAAGTGAGCCCCGGGAGTGCACCATGATCGGCTTGGGTTACCGCCGCGAGATGGCCGACTGGGACCTGTCGGCCACCGGGGCCGATTTCTTTGAAGTCGCCCCGGAAAACTGGCTGCGCCGCGACCGCGCCCCCTTGCACCGCTTGCGCGAGGGGGGCCGGCCGGTGCACCTGCACGGGGTGTCGCTCAACCTGGGTGGCCACTCGGCGCTGGACCCGGTGTTTCTGCGCGGCGTCGGTGCGCTGATGGACGAGCTGGGCACCGACCGCTATTCGGACCACCTGGCCGCCAGCGGTGACGCGCACCAGCTTTACGACCTGTTCCCCATCCCCTGCACCCAGACCGAGGTGGCCCGCGTCAGCGGGCGCATCCGGCAGGTGCAGGACGTGTTGGGCCGGCGCATCGCGGTGGAGAACAGCACCTGGTACACCAATGTGGGCGACATGCCGGAAGCGGCCTTCCTCGCGGCCGTGGCCGAGCGCGCCGACTGTGGCATTTTGCTGGACCTGAACAACGTCGCGGTGAACCAGAAAAACCACGGTGGCCTGGGGCCGGCGGCGTTCGTGGCCGAACTGGACCCGGCCCGCGTGAGCTACCTGCACGTGGCCGGACACGAGTTCGATGCGCGTTTTGGCCTGCACATCGACACCCACAGCCAGCCGGTGGAGGCGCCGGTCGCGGCGCTGGCGCGCGAACTGCAAGGCCGCCACGGCTGGCCGATTTTGCTGGAGTGGGACAACGACGTGCCGGACGCGGCCGTCATCGCCCAGGAGCTGTCGTGTCTGCGGCCTTTTTCGACTACGTGAGGGGCCGCACCGAGGTCCCGCCCGCGGGCTACACCGAGGCCGGTCTGCGCGTGTACCGGCACCTGGTGTACCTGGGCGCCTGCCAGGTGGTGGAGGTCAGCTTCCCCACCTTGCGCGCGGCCCTGGACGAAGACGCGTGGCGCCTGTTGCTGAAAGACTTTGTGCGGCAGTCCGCCTGGACCTCGCACCACTGTGGAGATTTGGACCATGAATTCACCGACTACCTGGCGCGCTGCCGTGCAGACGGCGACGCGTGACCTGGGGCTGCTGGCCCTGCGCCTGTGGGCGGCGCAGGAATTCGTGTTGGCGGGGTACACCAAACTGGCCGGGGGCTGGGCGGCGCCGGCCTGGTTCGCCGGGCTGGACTTCCCGTTCCCGCACGGCCTGCTGAACGCCGACGCCAACTGGCTGCTGGCGGGCGTGGGCGAGGTGGCCCTGGGGCTGGCGCTGGCCTTGGGCGTGTGCAGCCGGCTGGCCGCGCTCGGTTTGCTCTACATCACCTACGTGGCGGTGTACACGGTGCACTTCGACCTGGGCTGGGCCGGCTGGAACCAAATCGAGACCGAAGGCGGCCTGGGCTTCAAGGTGCCGCTGATGCTGGCCGTCATGCTGCTGGCCATTGCCACCCAGGGCGCGGGACAATACGCCCTGGACGCCTGGCGCCGCCGGGCGCGTCACCCCGCCACGGAGGCCACCCCCGCATGAGCCCGCCCGCCGAACTGGCCCTGTGGTCGCGCGAATGGCGCGGCCCCATGCTGCGCTTCGCGCAGTTGCACCTGCAGCCGCGCGAGGAGGCCGAAGACGCGGTGCAAGACGCCTTCGCCGCCCTGCTGGAAGTGGGGGCGGCCGTCTGGCAGCAGGCCGAACCGCGGCGTTACCTGTTCGGCATCCTCAAACACAAGATCACCGACCGGTTGCGCCGCAAGTACCGCCCCGAAGTTGGCTACAGCGAAGCCTTTGCCGACGACATCGACCAGGTCTTGTTCACCGAACGCGGCCATTGGGTCGACGGCGTCGCCCCGGCGCGCTGGAGCACCCCGGAGGACGTTTTGCAAACCGACCAATTTTTTGCCGTGGTGGACATTTGCGTGCACCGCCTGCCGGCCAAACCGGCCCGGGTGTTCAGCATGAAGGCCCTGCTGGAATGCGAGGCCGGCGAAATCTGCGACACGCTGGGCTTGAGCCAGGCCGATTACTGGCAGTGCATGAGCCGGGCGCGCAAGCAGATCCAGCTGTGCCTGACCCAACACTGGTTCGAAGGAGCCGCGCCATGATGTCGTGCCGTGAATACGTCTTTGCGCTGACGTCGGGGCGGTTGGAAGAGGCTGGCCCCACCGAGCGCTTTTGGGCGGCACAGCACCGGTTGATGTGCCGGCGGTGCCGGGCTTTCACCCACAACGACGCGGCGCTGGACCGGATTCTGCAGGGCTACCAAGCCCATGTGCAGCGCCAGACCGAAGACGGGACTTCCGGGCCGGCGCCGGAGGTTTGAGGTGGGGGCGGGGTGCCCGGTACCCCGGTGGCCGCGGCGGGCGGCTCAGGGCGCGGTGGTGTTGATGGGTGGGTGGCCGAAGCGGCGGCGCCGGGTTTCGGCGCGGGCTTGCGCGCGGTCGCGGCCCCAGGCGTTGAGGCGCTGCATCACGCGCTGGCCGATGCGTTGGGCGGTGCCGGCCAGGAACAGGCTGCCGGCGAACACCACGGCCCACAGCGCGACCCAGGCGGCGAACAGGTGCTCGTCGGCCCAGGTGTCCATGAGCTGGCTCACGATGCCGGCCAGCGCGGCCACGGCCGCGGCCAGCAGCACGGCCGCGATCGGCCGGCCCGGCGTGGTGTGGGCGGCGGGACGGTGGGCCGGTGCGGCAGCCGGCGCAGGAGGGCGGTGGGCGTAGGTGTTCATGGTCTGCAGATGCTGCGATGCAACATTAGAAGAGGTGGGATGTTAGGAAAATCCTG
>NZ_NWMV01000012.1 GCF_002837145.1 Macromonas nakdongensis
ACCAGACGGGCATCCCAGAAGGGCCCAGGCGATCGAAAGGGGGGGCGACGGCAACGGCAACAAAACCGCACACGGCGCTGGCGCAACGGGGTGAGAGCGGGGGCTGGCAAAGGGCCGCCACGGGCACCGCAGCAGGGGCGGGGCGCGCGATTGCGCCGAGGCCCACGGCCGCGCCAGCACCGCGTCGCGGGATGCCAGCACGGGCGCCCCGGCCGGGGGCGGGGCCCAACCCCAGACGTCCACCGAGCGAGGCGGCAGATCGGCCACACCCGCGTGCCACTGGCACCAGTCGCAGGCGGCCATGGTCATGGGCGGGGGTTCGGAGGGCTCGCCCGCGGGCGCGTCGCCGGTGGCGATGCGCACCATGCCGGTGCTGGTGCAGATTTCGACCCAGTCGCCGCGCTCGCCCCGCACCACGGCCTGGGCCAGGGTGGGCAGACACGCGCTCAACACCAGCAGCCACAGGCCAAGCCATGCGGTGCCGCGTATGCGCCGGGTGAAACACTCCATGCAGAAATGGTAGCAGATACCCGGTGCCCACGCCCTGCGCGCGGGAGTACACTCGTTGCCGCCCCCGGCGCCTGCCTGCCCGTTCAGCGGCCCAGGCACCGTGCCCGGCGCCTCCAGAACAAACCCACACTGGCACCACCCTTCCCCATGACCCCCGCCGAACAAGCCCTGCGCGACGCCGCCCTCGACTACCACCGCTCCCCCAACAAAGGCAAGATCTCGGTCAACCCGACCAAGCCGCTGTCCAACCAGCGCGACCTGAGTCTGGCCTACTCCCCCGGTGTGGCCTTCCCTTGCCTGGCCATTCAAGCCGACCCCTCGCTGGCCGCCGAATACACCAGCCGCGGCAACCTGGTCGGCGTGATCACCAACGGCACAGCGGTGCTGGGCCTGGGCGACATCGGCCCGCTGGCCGGCAAACCGGTGATGGAAGGCAAAGGCTGCCTGTTCAAGAAGTTCGCCGGCATCGACGTGTTCGACATCGAACTGGCCGAGCGCGACCCGGACAAGCTGGTGGACATCATCGCCAGCATGGAGCCCACCCTGGGCGGCATCAACCTGGAAGACATCAAGGCGCCCGAGTGCTTCTACATCGAGAAGAAGCTGCGCGAGCGCATGAACATCCCGGTGTTCCACGACGACCAGCACGGCACGGCCATCATCTCCAGCGCCGCGCTGTTGAACGGCCTGGAACTGGTGCAGAAAGACATCGGTGCCGTGAAGGTGGCGGTGTCGGGCGCGGGCGCCGCGGCCATCGCCTGCCTGGACGTGATGGTGGGCCTGGGGGTGAACGTCGAGAACATCCTGGTCTGCGACTCCAAGGGCGTGATCCAGACCGAGCGCGACGACGCCCAAGCCGGCAAGCTGGACGCCTCCAAACAGCGCTATTGCCGAACCACCGCCGCCCGCACCCTGGCCGATGCCATGGTGGGCGCGGACGTGTTCCTGGGCTGCTCCGCCGCCGGCGTGGTCACGGTGGACATGGTCAAATCCATGGGCCCCCAGCCCATCATCCTGGCGCTGGCCAACCCGGAACCGGAAATCCGCCCCGAGCTGGCCAAGATCGCCCGGCCCGACTGCATCATCGCCACCGGCCGTTCGGACTACCCGAACCAGGTCAACAACGTGCTCTGTTTCCCCTACATCTTCCGCGGCGCGCTGGACTGCGGTGCCACCAAGATCACGGAAGAAATGAAGCTGGCCTGCGTGCGCCAGATCGCCGACCTGGCCAAGGCCGACATTTCCGAGGAAGTGGCCAGCGCCTATGTGGGCCAGGAACTCACCTTCGGCCCCGAATACCTGATTCCCAAACCCTTCGACTCGCGCCTGATTTTGAAGATCGCGCCGGCCGTGGCCCAGGCCGCCGCCGACTCCGGCGTGGCCACCCGCCCGATCACCGACATGGAGGCCTACAAGGAAACGTTGGGCCGCTTCGTCTACCAGACCGGCATCCTGATGCGGCCCATCTTCAACGTCGCCAAGGCCATGCCCAACGACAAGAAGCGCGTGGCCTACGCCGACGGCGAGGACGAGCGCGCGCTGCGCGCCGCGCAAATGGCGATCGACGACCACCTGGCCCAGCCCATCCTGATCGGGCGCCCGGCGGTGATCGCCGCCCGCATCGAAAAAGCCGGCCTGCGCATGCGCCTGGGGGTGGACGTGGAGAACGTCAACCCCGAGGACGACCCGCGCTTCCGCCAGTACTGGGAGCACTACCACCAGTTGATGAAGCGCCACGGCGCCACGCCCGAGGTGGCCAAGGCCGCGGTGCGCCGCTCCAACACCATCATCGGTTCGCTGATGGTCAGCCTGGGCGACGCCGACGCGCTGATCTGCGGCCTGGTGGGCACCTACACCACGCACCTGGAACGCATCGACAGCATCCTGGGCAAGAAGGCCGGCGTGACCAACTACGCCGCCGTCAACGCGCTGATGACGCAACAGGGTCCGCTGTTCATCGCCGACACCTACGTCAACGAAGACCCGAGCGCCGAGCAGCTGGCCGAGATCGCCTGGATGGCGGCGCAGGAGGTGCAGCGCTTCGGCATCCCGCCGAAAGTGGCCTTCCTGTCGCACAGCAGCTTCGGTTCGTCCAAGCGCGCCTCGGCCCGCAAGATGCGCCTGGCACGCGACCTGTTCGTGGCCCAGCACCCCGACATCGAGTGCGACGGCGAACTGCACGGCGACGCCGCGCTGCAGCCCGAAATCCGCAAGGCCTACCTGGGCGACAGCACCCTGAGCGGCTCGGCCAACCTGCTGATCTGCCCGAACCTGGACTCGGCCAACATCCTCTACAACGTGCTCAAGACCACCACCAGCGGTGGCGTGACCGTGGGCCCGGTGCTGATGGGCGCGGCCGCCACCGCCTACATCCTGACCCCGGCGGCCACCGTGCGCCGGGTGCTGAACATGACGGCCCTGGCCGCGGCGGCGAACGCCGGCTGACGCCAACAGCCCCCCTCCATGCGCCTTCGGGCGCATTTTTTTTGCCCGTGCCGGGGCGTCCCGGCGCACCCATGGGGTGCGCCGGGTCCGTGCACGCACCAATACGAGCCTCCCTGCGGCGTTTTGTATACACAACTGCATCCAAAACACCAGCAAAACGGTTGGCACCGATCTTGCTGAAAATGGGCATTCCCGCCCTTTGACCAGGAGTTCCCATGTCCAAACGCCAGTTCCTGAAAACCACCGCCGTGGCCCTGACCGCCTGGATGGCCGTGGGCCACGCCCAGGCGCAAACGCCGATCAAATTCCAGCTCGATTGGCGCTTTGAAGGCCCGTCGGCCCTGTTCCTGCAACCCGCGGCCAAGGGCTATTTCAAGGCTGCCGGCCTGGACGTGACCCTGGACTCGGGCAACGGCTCGGGCGGCACCGTGACCCGCGTCGCCTCGGGCACCTACGACATGGGCTTCGCCGACATGGCCGCCCTCATGGAATTCCACGCCAACAACCCGGACGCCCCGAACAAGCCGGTGGCCGTGATGATGGTCTACAACAACACCCCGGCCGCGGTGCTGGCGCTGAAGAAAAGCGGCATCGCCAAACCGGCCGACCTCAGCGGCAAGAAGCTGGGCGCCCCGGTGTTTGACGCCGGCCGCAAGGCCTGGCCCATTTTCGAGAAGGCCAACGGCGTGAAGAACGTGGCCTGGACTTCGATGGACCCGCCGCTGCGCGAAACCATGCTGGTGCGCGGCGACGTGGACGCCATCACCGGCTTCTCCTTCACCTCGCTGCTGAACCTGGAAGCGCGCGGGGCCAAGCCGGCCGACGTGGTGGTCATGCCCTTCTCGCAGTTCGGCGTCAAGCTGTACGGCAACGCCATCATCGCCAGCCCCAAGCTGATCAAGGAGAACCCGGCCGCGGTCAAAGCCTTCCTGAGCGCTTTTGCCAAAGGCGCAAAAGAAGTGATGGCCCAGCCGGCCGCCAGCGTCGAGAGCGTCAAGGCCCGCGATGGCATCATCAACGTGCCGCTGGAAACCCGCCGCCTGCAACTGGCCATCGACTCGGTGGTGGCCAGCCCCGACGCGCGCCAGGAAGGTTTTGGCCAGGTGAACCCGGGCCGCCTGAGCCTGATGGCCTCGCAGGTGTCGGACGCCTACAAAACCAAAACCCGCGTCAACCCCGATGCGGTGTGGAACGGCAGCCTGCTGCCCAGCAGCGCCGAGCTCAACATCCTGCCCCCGGCCAAGCGCTGAGTCCCGGCCCCGCGCTGCCATGGAACGCACCACACCCCCTGCCGGCGAAGCCCCCTTCGTCGATTTCGACCAGGTCTGGCTGGCCTACAACGACGAACTGCTGGCCCAGAACGTGTTCGCCGTCGAGGACATCAACCTCCAGGTGAAGAAAGGCGAGTTCATCGCCATCGTCGGGCCGTCGGGCTGTGGCAAGTCCACCTTCATGAAGCTGACCACCGGCCTGAAGATGCCCAGCATGGGCAAGATCCGGATCGACGGCCAGCCGGTGACCGGGCCGCTGAAGATCTCGGGCATGGCCTTCCAGGCGCCCTCGCTGCTGCCCTGGCGCACCACGCTGGACAACGTGCTGCTGCCGCTGGAAATCGTGGAGCCCCACCGCAGCCAGTTCAAGGACCGGCGCAAGGAGTACGAGGAACGCGCGCTCAAGCTGCTCGCCAGCGTCGGCCTGGGCGGCTACGAGAAAAAGTACCCCTGGGAGCTGTCGGGCGGCATGCAGCAGCGCGCCAGCATCTGCCGCGCGCTGATCCACGAACCCAAGATGCTGCTGCTCGACGAGCCCTTCGGCGCGCTCGACGCCTTCACCCGCGAGGAACTCTGGTGCACCCTGCGCGACCTGTGGGAGGCGCAGCAATTCAACGTCATCCTGGTGACGCACGACCTGCGCGAAAGCGTGTTCCTGGCCGACACGGTGTACTGCATGAGCAAGAGCCCGGGCCGCTTCGTGGTGCAGCGCGAGATCCCGATCCCGCGCACCCGCGACCTGGAAGTGACCTACACCCGCGAGTTTTCCGACATCGTGCACGAGCTGCGCGGCCACATCGGCGCCATGCGCAAGACCGGCACGGTCATCAACCAATGAGGAGGGCGACCCCGTGAAACGCAAACACATGGAACGCTGGTCGCCACTGCTGTTGCTGCTGGCCATCGTCATCGTCTGGGAAGTCCTGACCAGCGGCTTCGGTGTCTCCGAGTTCATCTTCCCCAGCCCCTCGCGCATCTGGGCACAGACGCTGGAGCACCAGAGCGTCATCCTGGGCCACGCCTGGCGCACCTTCTGGGTGACGATGGCGGGCTTCGGCATCGCCATCGTGGTCGGGGTGCTGCTGGGCTTCCTGATCGGGAGCTCGCGCCTGGCCTACGCCGCGGTCTACCCGCTCATGACCGCCTTCAACGCCTTACCCAAGGCCGCCTTCGTGCCCATCCTGGTGGTGTGGTTCGGCATCGGCGTGGGGCCGGCCATCCTCACCGCCTTCCTCATCAGCTTCTTCCCCATCATGGTCAACATCGCCACCGGGCTGGCCACGCTGGAGCCCGAGCTGGAGGACGTGCTGCGGGTGCTCGGCGCCAAGCGCTGGGACGTGCTGATGAAGGTCGGCCTGCCGCGCTCGCTGCCCTACTTCTACGGCTCGCTCAAAGTCGCCATCACCCTGGCCTTCGTCGGGACCACGGTGTCGGAGATGACGGCGGCCAACGAAGGCATCGGCTACCTGCTGATCAGCGCCGGCTCTTCCATGCAGATGGGCCTGGCTTTCAGCGGCCTGCTGGTGGTGGGCCTGATGGCCATGGTGATGTACGAACTGTTCAGCCTGGTGGAAAAACACACCACCGCCTGGGCGCACCGCGGCAGCCAGGGGCACTGAACCAGGGGCTGGGCCGGCCCGACGGCCCGGCAGCACGACTGGGCTTATAGTGTGTGCCATGCGGACGCCCAGCCTGCTTCCCTCCACCCGCCGCCGTTGCCTGCAGCTCGGTGTCGGCTGGGTGCTGGCGGCCGGGCTGGGGGCCTGCAAGCACATCGGTCCGCCGTTGCGCTTGGGCAGCATCGCCTTTGCCGGCTACGAGCCGGTGTTCGTGGCGCGCGAGCAGGGCTGGCTGGACGAGTCCCTGGTGCGCCTGGTGGAGCTGCACTCCAACACCGATGCCCTGCGCGCCCTGGCGGCTGGACAACTGGAGGCGGCACAGCTCACGCTGGACGAGTACCTCAGTGCCCGGGGCGACGGCCTGGACCTGCGCATCCTGGCAGTGCTGGACGTGTCGGCCGGCGCCGACGTGGTGATCGCACGGTCCGGACTGCGCGACC
The DNA here is from genome assembly GCF_002837145.1 of Macromonas nakdongensis. GTDB lineage: Bacteria > Pseudomonadota > Gammaproteobacteria > Burkholderiales > Burkholderiaceae_C > Macromonas_B > Macromonas_B nakdongensis. The sequence continues at coordinate 6,286 of NZ_NWMV01000012.1, forward strand.
CCGACCGTGTGCGCGGCCGCCGCATCGGGGTGGAGGAAGGCGCGGTGGGGGCCATCATGCTGGGCGCCTTCCTGCGCTCGCAGCGGCTGCAGGTGGCCGACGTGGAAACCGTCTCGGTCGCGCTGGGGCACAACGTCGAGGCTTTCCGCAACGCCGAGGCCGACTTTTTCGTCACCGCCGAACCCTGGGCCACCCAACTGGAACAATGGGGCGGGGTGCGGGTGTTCGACAGCACCGCCATGCCCGGACGCATCGTTGACGTGCTGGTGGCCCGGGCCGACGCCCTAGCGCCCCACGAACCGGCCTTGCGTGCCCTGCTGGCCGCGCACTTTCGGGCGGTGGAATGGATACACCGCCACCCGGAGCTGGCGGGCCAGGCCATGGCGCCGCGCATGCAGCTGGCGCCCGACGCGGTGATGGCCACCCTCAAAGGCCTGGAACAGCCCGACGCCCACAAATCGTTCAAGTTCTTGCAGGCGGATGGCCTGTTGTTGCGCAACATCAAGGAACTGGAACAGGTGATGCTGCAGGATGGTCTGATAGCCCAGGCTTTTTCCACCGGCACCCTGTTCGAACCCCGCTTCCACCCCCTCTGAGGCGATGCTGTCCGTGCTCAAGCTGCGCAACGCCCTGCCCCTGACCACCGCTTTGCTGCTGCTGCTGGGGCTGTTGTTCGTGTACGCCGAAACCCGCACCCAGGGCCACCAGCAACTGCTGGAACGGGCCCGCGCCGACGTGCTGCGGCAGGCCGAGGAGCTGGCCCGGCGTGCCCAGCGCGACCTGGGGCCGAACCGGGCCAACGTCGCCTCCGACGTGACCCTGGCCACCACCGACCTGCGGGTGGCGGCGCTGCTGGTGATCCTGCCCGACGGCCGGGTGGACATCGCCCACCGGCTCGCCTGGCACGGACGTCCGGCGCAGGAAGTGTCGCCCGATTTTTCCCCTGAGCGCTTCGCCCGGGTGCAGCGCCACCGGCTGCCGGACCTGGAAATCGACGCCGACGGCACGCGCCTGTCGGTGATGTCGCCCTTCACCGCCCCGGCCAAGCCCAACCAGTTGCGCAACCTGGAACGGGGGGTGGTGTTGCTGGTGTACGACCTGCACCTGGATCGCGACCGGCTGGAACGGGCCACCTGGCAACGCATCCTGCCGCTGGTGTGGGCCGGGCTGCTGGTGCTGCTGGCCATGGGCTGGGCGTTGCGCCGCTACGTGAGCCGCCCCCTGGCCCGGCTGGAACGGGCCAGCGAGAACTTCATGCGCGACGACACCACCGTGCAACCGGTGCCGGAGAGCGGCCCCCAGGAAATCGCGCTGCTGGCGCGCAGCTTCAACGCCATGCTGACGAGCGTGCACCAGTCGCGCGTGCTGCTCGAAGCCAGCCAGGCGCACTTCCGCGAATTGGCCAACGCCGGGCGCGTGCTGGTCTGGGGCAGCGACACCACCGGGCGCCTGAACTACGTCAACGACGTCTGGCTGAAATTCAGCGGCCAAACGCGCGAGCAGCTGCTCGGCCACCAATGGCTGCACCACCTCCACCCCGATGACGTGGAACCCACCACCCGGCTGTTCCGCGAAGCCAGCGAACACTGCCAGCAATTCACCGCCGAATTCCGCCTGCCCAACCACGACCACGAGATGCGCTGGCTGCTGTGCGACGGCAGCCCGCGTTTCGACACCCAAGGCCAGCTGCTGGGCTACATCGGTCATTGCCTCGACATCACCGAACGCCGTCTCGACCAATTGGCGCGCCGCGAAACCGAAGAACGCCTGGCCGGCATCGTGGACGCGGCCATGGACGCCATCGTCACCGCCGACAAGGACCAGCGCATCCGCGTGTTCAACAGCGCGGCCGAAGCCATGTTCGGTTACACCTCGGAACAGGCGCTGGGGCAGTCGCTCGAAATGCTCATCCCCATCGACCGGCGCGCCGGCCACCTCGACAAGATGCGCAGCGTCGCGGGGCAGCACGGTCGGCTGGCGGTGCTGCGCTCGCGGGTGGCGCGCCTGTCGGGCGTGCGCGCCAACGGCGAGCAGTTTCCCATCGAGGCCTCGGTGTCGCACATGCGGGTCAATGGCGAAGACCTGTTCACCGCCATCTTGCGCGACGTGACCGACCACGAACGCCAGCAGGCCGAGATCGCGGCCCTCAACGCCACCCTGGAAAAGCGGGTGGCCGCCCGCACCGAGGAACTGGCCCGGGCCAACGCGGCCCTGCGCGCCCAGGAAGCCGTGCTCACCGAAGCCAAGCAGACCGCGGAAACCGCCTCGCGCACCAAATCCGACTTCCTGGCCAACATGAGCCACGAGATCCGCACGCCCATGAACGCCATCCTGGGCATGGGCCACCTGATGCAGCGCACCGACATGACGCCGCGCCAGCGCGACTACATGGACAAGATCCAGCAGTCGGCGCAGCACCTGCTGGGCCTGATCAACGACATCCTGGATTTCTCCAAGATCGAGGCCAACAAGCTGCAGCTGGAGCACATCGAATTTTCCCTGCCGCGGGTGCTGGACACCTTCGCCAGCCTGGTTCACCAGAAGGCCCAGGGCAAGGGCCTGGAGGTGCTGTTCGACGTCGGGCTGGACGTGCCGCTCAACCTCGTCGGCGATCCGCTGCGGCTGGGGCAGGTGCTCATCAATTACGGCAACAACGCGGTCAAATTCACCCACCAGGGCGAAGTCCGCGTGGTGGTGCGCCTGGCCAGCAGCCAGGGCGACGAGGTGGTGTTGCGCTTCGAGGTGCAGGACACCGGCATCGGCATGAGCCCCGAACAGGTGGCCTCCCTGTTCCAAAGCTTCCACCAGGCCGACGCCTCCACCTCGCGCCGCTACGGCGGAACCGGCCTGGGCCTGGCCATCAGCAAGCGGCTGGTGGAACTGATGGGCGGGGAAGTGGGCGTGCACTCCACCCCGGGTGTGGGCTCCACCTTCTGGTGCACCGTGCGCCTGGGCCGCGGTCAGGCGCCCCAGGAGCGCCCGGCGACCCCGCAGAAGCTGCGCGGGATGCGGGTACTGGTGGTGGACGACAACCCCAGCGCACGCGAATTGCTCACACAGCAACTGGCGAACATGGCTTTCGCCGCCACGGCCGTGGACAGCGGCGCCGAGGCCCTGCAGACCCTGGCGGCCGCCAACCGCGCCGGCACGCCTTACCAGGTGGCGCTGATCGACTGGCAGATGCCTGCGATGGACGGACTGGAGACCGCGCGCCAGATCGCCGCGCTCGGTCTGCCGATCCCACCGCGCATGGCCCTGGTCACGGCCTTCGGCCACGACGAGGTGTGGGCCCAGGCCCACGCGGCGGGTCTGGGACACATCCTGGTCAAGCCGGTGACCCCGTCGGTATTGTTCGACACCATGGCCGACATCGCCAACGACCGCGCCGACCCGCCCGCGGCGGCGTTGCCGCTGACCGAGGCGGTGGGCGAAACCAACGCCACCGCCCTGGCCCAGCGCCGCGGTGCCCGCGTCCTGCTCGTCGAGGACAACGACATCAACCAACAGGTCGCCCGCGAGATGCTCCAGAAAGCCGGCCTGCTCGTGACCACCGCCGACAACGGCCAGCTTGCCCTCGACGCCCTGCGCGCCGCGCCCGAGCCTTTCGACCTCGTCCTCATGGACATGCAGATGCCCGTGATGGACGGCCTGCAGGCCACCCGTGCCATCCGCGACCTCCCCGAGCTGGCCACGCTGCCCATCGTGGCCATGACCGCCAACGCCATGGCGCAAGACCGCCAGCGCTGCCTGGACGCGGGCATGAACGATTTCGTCAGCAAGCCGATCGACCCCGAGCGCCTGTGGGCGGCGCTGTTGCGCTGGATCGCGCCGCGTCCGGGCTACACGCCACCGCCGAACGCGGAGCTGCCCGCCCCGCCGGCGGACGGCGCGGTGTTGCCTCGCCCGGTGGCCGGTCTGGACACGGTCCTGGGGCTGCGCCGCTGCGTCGGCAAGGTGGGGTTTTACCGACAGCTGCTGGGGCAGTTCGCGCAGGAGCAGGCGGACGTGCCCACGCGCATCGCACAGGCCCTGCAGGCCGGCGATGGGGCGACGGCACGGCGCCTGGCCCACACCCTCAAAGGGGTGGCGGGCAACCTGGGGGCCACCGGGGTGCAGGCGCTGGCCCAGGCCTTGGACGAGCGTTTGCGCGAGGGCGTACCGCCGGCCACCTCGACCGACGCGGTCGGGCCGGCGCTGCAGGCCCTGTCGGAAGCGCTGCAGGCCCTGCTGGACGGGATCACCGCCGCACTGGCCGCCACCAGCCCCCCCGCACCAAGCCCCGACAGCCCCAGCGCCGACGACGCCGCCTCGCGAGCGCAGACCCTGGAAACACTGCAAGCCCTGCTCGAAGCCGGCAACCCCGCGGCACAGGACTGGGCCCAGGAACAGGCCGCGGTGCTGCGCACGGCCCTGGGCCCACGCCACCCCAGCCTGAGCCGGGCCGTGCAGGCCTTCGACTTCGACCAGGCCCTGCTCATCCTGCAACAGCCCCCACAGCCGTGACCGATCCCACCCCGACGCTGCCCGCACCAGGCCCGCTCGAAACCGCCGACTGGTTCGTCCACCTGGCCTGGGGCCTGGGCGGCATGCTGCTGCTGGCCGCCGCGCTCTGGTTGTGGATCACCTCGCTGCGGCGGGAGGTGCGCCGCCGCACCGGCGAACTCGACGCCGAACGGGTGGCCCTGTTGTCGGTCATCAACGCCATCCCCGACCTGGTGTGGCTCAAGGACGTGCACGGCCGCTACCTGTCGTGCAACCACCGCTTCGAGCAACTCTACGGCGCCACCGAGCAGGCGTTGCGCGGCAAGAGCGACTTCGACTTCGTCGACGCCGAGCAGGCCAACTTCTTCCGCCACAACGACCGCCTGGCCATGCAGGCCGGGCGGCCACTCATCAACGAAGAGGTGCTGACCTTTGCCAGCGACGGGCACCGCGAGCGGGTCCAGACCATCAAGACCCCTTTGTACGACGGCCAGCACCGCTTGGTCGGGGTGCTGGGCATCGCCCGCGACATGAGCGAGCTGCTGAACGCCCGCGACGCGCTCAACGACACACTGTTGCGCCTGCGCCGGGCCGAGCGCATGGCCCGGCTGGGCCACTGGGAGCTGGACCTCCACAGCCGCCAGATGAGCTGGAGCCAGCAGGTCTACGCCATCCACGAACTGCCCCAGAGCGACGCCCCCCTGACCCTGTCCCAGGCCACGGCCCTGGTGCACCCCGACGACGTGCAGACGCTGCACGAACGCTTCGACGCGGCCACGCGCCACGGCGAACCCTTCGTGTTGCCGCTGCGCCTGTCCATGCCCGACGGGCGCACCAAGCACCTGAACGTGCGCGCCGAGGTGGTGCGCGACGCCGAGGGTCAGGCGGCCAAACTCCTGGGCACCTTGCAGGACGTGACGGAACAGGTGCAGGCACGCCAGGAACTGGACGACCGCAACGAGATTTTCGCGGCCATCGCCGAACAGGTGACCGATGCGATCGCGCTGATCGACCCCGACGACGGGCATTTTCTGGAGTTCAACCCCGCCGCCTGCCAGGGCCTGGGCTACACGGCCGAAGAATTCGCCGGCCTGGGCGTGGGCGACATCGACGCCACGGTGTCGGCCGCCGACCTCCCCCGGCTGCTCCAGCGTTTGCTCACCCCGCAGGGCGAGGTCTTCGAATCGCGCCAGCGCCACAAGGACGGCCGCCTGCGCGATGTGCAGGTCAGCGCCCGTGGCGTGCAGGTGCGCGGCCGGGCCTACCTGGCCGCGATCTGGCGCGACATCACCGACGCCAAGGCGCAGCAGGCCGAGCTGGACCAGTACCGCCAACGCCTGGAACAGCTGGTGAACGAGCGCACGGCCCAGTTGCAGTCGGCCACCGAACACTTGCACGACCTGCACGCCGAGCAGGCCGCCCTGTTCGAGGCCGCGCCGGTGGGCATCGTGCTGGTGCGCGACCGCGTGTTCCTGCGCGTCAACCCCTACATGGAGCACCTGCTGGGCCACGGCGCCGGCTCGCTGGTGGGCCAGCCGACCCGCCTGATGTACCCCGACGAGCAGGGCTATGCCCAGGGCGGGCAACCGGTGCTGGAGACGGTGCTGCGCGGCGAAATCCACACCCGGGTGCAGCCACTGCAACGCCGCGACGGCAGCCTGTTCTGGGCCCGCCTGACGACCCAGTTGCTGGACGCCCAGGACCCGTCCCGCGGCATCCTCGGCATCGTCGAAAACATCGAGGCCGAACACGCCGCGGCACAGGCCCTGAGCGAGGGCAAGGCGATGGCCGAGGCCGCGGCCCGCACCAAGGCGGCCTTCCTGGCCAACATGAGCCACGAGATCCGCACGCCGATGAACGCCATCCTCGGCATGGCACACCTGGCCCTGGACACCGACCTGAACCCGCGCCAACGCGAGTACCTGGACCGCATCCAGTCGGCCGGCCGGCACCTGCTGGGCATCATCAACGACATCCTCGACGTCTCCAAGATCGAAGCCGGCAAGATGGTGCTGGAGCACACCGAATTCCCGCTGGCCCAGGTACTGACCCAGCTGGGCCGCCACATCGCCGACCAGGCCGAGGCCAAGGGCCTGCGTCTGGTCTGCGACATTGCGCCCGATGTGCCCGCCACCCTGGTGGGCGACCCCCTGCGGCTGGCACAGGTGCTCATCAACTACGGCCACAACGCGGTCAAGTTCACCGAACACGGCGACATCGTGGTGCGGGCCGAGCTGCTGCGGCGCCAAGGCCAACGGGTGTTGCTGCGCTTCACGGTCAGCGACACCGGCATCGGCATTGCCCCGGCGCACATGGCGCGGCTGTTCCAGCCCTTCCAGCAGGGCGACTCGTCCACCACCCGGCAATACGGCGGCACCGGCCTGGGCCTGTCCATCGCCCGGCAACTGGCCGCGCTGATGGAGGGCGAGGTGGGGGTAGACAGCACGCCGGGCCAGGGCAGCCGCTTCTGGTTCACCGCCTGGCTGGGCGTCGGCCAGGCGCACGGGGAGGCCTTGTCCCTGGCCGACGGCATGGGCGAAACCACCGCCGCACGGGCCCCCAGCGCCCCGCCCGGGCCCGGCAGCCCCTGCGCCGACGCCACGCCCCCGCCCGCCCAGTTGCAGGAATTGCAAGCGCTGCTGGAACAGGGCGACACCCACGCCGAACACTGGGTCCAGCAACACCGGGCCGAACTGGCCGCCTGGCTGGGCCCTCGCCACGCCACCCTGCTGCAGGCCATGCAGCGCTTCGACTACCCCGAGGCCGCCGCCCTGCTGATTTTGGCGGACAATGGCCACAGCCCCCCAGACGCCGCCACCACATGACGCCCCACACCCTCGACAGCCTCCACCAGCCCACGGTGATGGTGGTGGACGACACCCCGCAAAACCTGGCCCTGATGACCGAATTGCTGCGCACGCAGTACCGCGTGGTCGTGGCCAACAACGGCGAACGGGCGCTCAAGCTGCTGCAGTCCGGCCAGCGCCCCGACCTGATCCTGCTCGACATCATGATGCCCGGCATGGACGGCTACGAGCTGCTGCAACGCCTCAAGGCCGATCCGGCCAGCGCCCGCATCCCGGTCATCTTCCTCACCGCCAAGGCCGAAATCGAAGACGAGACCCGCGGCCTGGCCCTGGGTGCGGTGGACTACATCACCAAGCCCATCAGTCCGCCCATCGTGCTGGCACGGGTGCACACCCACCTCACGCTCAAGGCCTCGTCCGACTTCCTGCGCGACAAGGCCGCCTTCCTGGAGGCCGAAGTGGCCCGCCGCACCCGCCAGGTGGTGGCGGTGCAGGACGTCACCGTGCTGGCCCTGTCGTCCATGGCCGAAACCCGCGACGACGAAACCGGCAACCACATCCTGCGCACCCAGCGCTACGTCCAGTGCCTGGCCGAGCAGCTGAGCCAGCACCCGCGTTTCAGCGCCGCCCTCACCCCCGAGTACATCCAACTGCTCTACAAATCGGCGCCGCTGCACGACATCGGCAAGGTCGGCATCCCAGACCACATCCTGCTCAAGCCGGCGCGCCTGACGCCGGAAGAGTTCGAGGTCATGAAGACCCACACCACCATCGGCTACAACGCCATCGCGCGCGCCGAGCGGGCCCTGGGCACCGAACTCGAATTCCTGCGCCCGGCCAAGGAGATCGCCCTGTCGCACCAGGAAAAATGGGACGGCTCGGGCTACCCCCAGGGTCTGGCGGGCGAGGCCATCCCGCTGTCGGCGCGGCTCATGGCCCTGGCCGACGTCTACGACGCCCTCATCAGCAAACGGGTCTACAAACCCGCCTTCTCGCACGAGAAGGCGGTCGCCATCATCCAGGAAGGGCGCGGCCAGCACTTCGATCCGGACGTGACCGACGCCTTCCTGGCGGTGCACGAACGCTTTCGGGAGATCGCGGCCAGCTACGCCGACGCCGACCACGACGCATGAACCGGCACGCGCCCCGGCGCACGGCAACGGCCACACGCCACGGGTGGCACCGGACTTGCTCCACCGCTCCCACCCCCGCCGGGCCCGCCTCGGCCAGGGGCCCCTTCTGCAAGCAAGACCCCGACATGCCCTGGCAAGCCACCCTGGACCTGACGTACCAACGCCGGGCCGACACCACCGTCGTCCACCACCGCCACAGCGGCCCCCTGCGCCTGTTCCGCAGCCTCTACCCCGAGGGGCCGGGCATCTGCCACAACGTCGTCGTCCACCCCCCGGGCGGGCTGGTGGCCGGCGACACCCTGACGCTGAACGTGGCCCTGGAAGCGGGTGCCCACGCGCTCGTCTCGACACCGGGCGCGACGCGCTTTTACCGCTCCGACGGCGAGGCCGCCACCCAGCAGGTGCAACTGAACCTGGCCGAAGGCGCCCGGCTGGAATGGCTGCCGCTGGAGACCATCGCTTACCCAGGCTGTCTGGCCTACAACACCCTGAACGCCACCCTGGCCCCCGGCGCCGAACTGCTGGCCTGGGACGTGACTGCCCTGGGCCTGCCCGGCGCCGGCCAACCCTTTGACCGCGGCTGCCTGCAGCAGCGCATGGCCATCGACGGCCTGTGGCTGGAACAGGCCCGCATCGACGCCCAGGACCGGCACCTGCTCGACGCCCCCCTGGGCCTGGCCGGCCACCGCTGCCTGGGCACCCTGGTGCTGGCCAGCGGCACGCCCTGGCCGCGCGAGCGCCGCGAACACCTGCTGGACGCGGTGCGCGCCACGTTGCCGGACGACCTGGCGGCCTTGCCGGCCGGTGCCACCTGCCCCAACCCGCAAACCCTGGTGCTGCGCGCCGCAGCACCGCTGGTCGAACCCCTCATGGCCCTGTTCCAGCAGGTCTGGGCGCGGCTGCGCACCGAAGCCTGGCAACTCGGCCACACCGTTCCGCGCATCTGGCGCGTCTGACCCCCCATGCCCGCACCGCCCACCCCTCCCCGCTCGGCCCGGCAGGCCCGGCTTTACACCATCATTTTCGAGGCCGACACCCCGGCCGGCCGCCGCTTCGACATCTGGCTGATCTGGGCCATCGCGCTGTCGCTGCTGGTGGTGGTGCTCGACAGCATCGAGGCGGTGTCGGCCCGGCTGGGCGGCGTGCTGACGGTGACAGAGTGGCTCTTCACCCTGACCTTCACCGCCGAATACCTGGCCCGCCTCTACTGCGCGCCCCAGCCGCTGCGCTACGCCCGCAGCTTCTTCGGCGTGGTCGATCTGCTGGCCGTCCTGCCCACCTACCTGGCCCTGCTGTTCCCCGAGCTGCACGCCCTGATCGACGTACGCGTGCTGCGCCTGCTGCGCGTGTTCCGGGTCTTCAAGCTCACCCAGTACCTGGCCGAATACACCTACCTGAGCCGCGCCGTGGCCGCCAGCCGGCGCAAGATCCTGGTGTTCCTGAGCTTCGTGCTGATGCTGGTGATGGTGGCCGGCACGCTGATGTACGTGGTCGAAGGGCCCGCCCACGGTTTCACCAGCATCCCCACCGCCATGTACTGGGCCGTGACCACCATGACCACCGTCGGCTTTGGCGACCTCACCCCCAAGACCGACCTGGGGCGGCTGCTGGCCTCGCTCATGATGCTGATGGGCTGGGGCGTGCTGGCGGTGCCGACCGGCATCGTCACCGCCGAAATGGTGTCCACCCAACGCGACACCGAGCCCCCCACCACCCGCACCTGCCCGCACTGCCTGACCGAAGGCCTGGGCGCCCAACACCGCCACTGCCACCAGTGCGGCACGGCCCTGCCGCCGCACCAAACCTGAGCACAACGGCGGCCGCACACCTGCGCCGAATGCCCAGGCACACGGCACAAAGCACCACCCCGGTGCCGATGCACCGAAAACAAGCGCCGCCCGGGCCACGCACCGCCGTGGTCCCAGCGCCACCGCGGTCCAGGCGCCAAACACCCAGACCGGCACGGGTTTTGCGTCTGCCGTGGCATGGAACTCTCGCCCCGCGACAAAGACAAGCTGCTGATCTTCACCGCCGCCCTGCTGGCCGAGCGCCGGCGCGCACGCGGCCTCAAGCTCAACTACCCCGAAGCGGTGGCCTTCATTTCCGCCGCGGTGATGGAAGGCGCGCGCGACGGTAAAACCGTGGCCGCCCTGATGAGCGAAGGCCGCACCCTGCTCACCCGGGCCGACGTGATGGACGGCGTGCCCGAACTGATCGCCGACATCCAGGTGGAAGCCACCTTCCCCGACGGCACCAAACTGGTGACCGTGCACCAGCCCATCGTCTGAGTACCTGCCCGCGCACACCCCACCCCTCTACCGGCCCCATCCACATGAGCACCCCCACCACCGTTTCCTGCACGCGCCGCTGGCTGCCGGCCTCGGCCGCCCTGCTGTTGGGCTGCACCAGCAGCGCAGTCCTGGCCCACGTCGGCGGCGACACGGCCGCCCACCACGGCTTTTTCACCGGCGCGCTGCACCCCATCACCGGCGTGGACCACCTGGCCGCCATGATGGCCGTGGGCATGTGGAGCGCCATGACGGCGCGCCGCGTCTGGCTGGCGCCGCTGTCGTTCGCGGCCCTGTTGCTGGCGGGTGCGGTCGTGGCCCAACTCGGCCTGGCGCTGCCGGCGATCGAGCCCATGATCGCCGCCTCCCTGCTGGTGGTGGGCTTGCTGGTGGCCACCCGCACCCACCTCCCAGCATGGGCCGGTACCGGTCTGGTGGGCACGTTCGCGCTGTTCCACGGCGCCGCCCACGGGCAGGAGCTGGCCGGCGGCCTGGCCCTGGCCGGCATGGTGCTGGGCACCGCAGTGTTGCACATGGCGGGCATGGTGCTGGGCCTGTCCCTGCAGCGGGCCCCCCGCTGGCTGCCGCGTGCGGCCGGGGGCCTGGTGGCCCTGATGGGCCTGTCCATGGGTTGGTCGCTGCTGGCCGCCTGAGCGGAGCCCGAACATGACCCCCGGCGAATACCTCCTCGACCCCGGCGAACACCCGCTCAACCCCGGCCGGCGCTCCCTGACGCTGGTGGTGCACAACACCGCCGACCGGCCGATCCAGGTCGGCTCGCACTACCACTTTGCCGAAACCAACGCCGCCCTGGCCTTCGACCGCGCCGCCGCGCGCGGCATGCGCCTGAACATCGCCAGCGGCACCGCGGTGCGCTTCGAGCCCGGCCAGCAGCGCACCGTGGAACTGGTGGACTACGCCGGTGACCGCCAGGTGCACGGCTTTCGCGGCCTGACCCAGGGCGCGCTGTAACCGACCGGAAAGACCCTTCATGGCAAGCATTTCCCGACACGCCTACGCCGACATGTTCGGCCCCACCGTGGGCGACCGCGTGCGCCTGGCCGACACGGCGCTCGTCATCGAAGTCGAGCACGACCACACCCTGGCCGCGGGCGGTTACGGTGAAGAGGTGAAATTCGGCGGCGGCAAGACCATCCGCGACGGCATGGGCCAGGGCCAGCGCAGCCGCGCGCAAGGGGCCGTGGACCTGGTCGTCACCAACGCTTTGATCATCGACCACTGGGGCATCGTCAAGGCCGACATCGGCGTGCGCGACGGTCGCATCTGCGGCATCGGCAAGGCGGGCAACCCCGACATCCAGCCCGGCGTGGACATCGTCATCGGCCCGGGCACCGAAATCTTGGCCGGCGAAGGCATGATCGTCACCGCCGGCGGCCACGACAGCCACATCCACTTCATCTGCCCGCAGCAGATCGAAGAGGCGCTGATGTCCGGCATCACCACCATGACCGGCGGCGGCACCGGCCCGGCCACCGGCACCAACGCCACCACCTGCACCCCCGGCCCCTGGCACATGGAACGCATGCTGCAGGCCGCCGACGCCTTCCCCATGAACCTGGGCTTCCTGGGCAAGGGCAACGCCAGCCAGCCCCAGGGGCTGATGGAACAGATCGAGGCCGGCGCCATCGGCCTGAAACTGCACGAAGATTGGGGCACCACCCCGGCCGCCATCGACAACTGCCTGAACGTGGCCGAGGCCACCGACACCCAGGTCGCCATCCACACCGACACGCTCAACGAGTCCGGCTTTGTGGAGGACTCCATCGCCGCGTTCAAGGGCCGCACCATCCACACCTTCCACTGCGAAGGCGCGGGCGGCGGCCACGCGCCCGACATCCTGAAGGTGGTGGGCGAAGCCAACGTGCTGCCCAGTTCCACCAACCCCACGCGCCCGTACACGGTGAACACGCTGGACGAACACGTGGACATGCTGATGGTCTGCCACCACCTGGACCCGTCCATCCCCGAGGACCTGGCTTTTGCCGAAAGCCGCATCCGCAAAGAGACCATCGCCGCCGAGGACATCCTGCACGACCTGGGCGCCATCAGCATCTTCAGTTCCGACAGCCAGGCCATGGGCCGCGTCGGCGAGACCATCACCCGCTGCTGGCAGACCGCCCACAAGATGAAGCAGCAGCGCGGCTGGCTGGCCCCCACACCCGGCCGCGACGGGCCGGTGGAACAGCGCGACCGCAACGACAACTTCCGCGTCAAGCGCTACATCGCCAAGTACACGCTCAACCCGGCCATCGCCCACGGCATCGGCCACGAAATCGGCTCGGTCGAGGTCGGCAAGTGGGCCGACCTGGTGCTGTGGAAGCCCGCCTTCTTCGGCATCAAGCCGGCGCTCATCCTCAAGGGCGGTTTCATCGCGGCGGCCGCCATGGGCGACCCGAACGCCTCCATCCCCACGCCGCAGCCGGTGCACTACCGCCCGATGTTCGGCGCCTTCGGCAGCGCGGTGCACCGCACCTCGCTCACCTTCGTCTCGCAAGCCGGGTTGGCCGCCGGTATCGGGGAACGCTTTGGCCTGCAAAAACGCCTGGTGGCCGCCACCGGCTGCCGCACCGCCCGCAAGGCCAGCATGGTGCTGAACGACTACGCGCCCAAAATGGAAATTGACGCGCAAACCTACGCGGTGCGCGCCGACGGCCAGTTGCTGGTGTGCGAACCCGCCGCCGTGTTGCCCCTGGCGCAGCGCTACTGCCTGTTCTGATTTTTCCGCCATGACCATGCTGCACGCCACCCGCTGCATCCCCCAAGGCCAGGGCCTGGCCCCGGTGCTGCTGAACCGCGCCGCCAGCGTCACCCTGGACTGGGACCAACGCCAGAAAAGCCGCTTCGACTGCGAAGACTCGCAGGGCCGGCGCATCGGCGTCTTCCTGCCACGCGGTACCGTGGTGCGCGGCGGCGACGCACTGCTGACGCACGACGGCTCCCTGCTCAAGGTACTGGCCGCGCCGCAGCCGGTGCTGCGCATCACCCCCTGCAGCGTCCACGGCAGCCCCTTCGACCTGACCCGCGCCGCTTACCACCTGGGCAACCGGCACGTGCCCATCGAACTCCAGCCCGATCACTTGAAAATCGAGCCCGACCACGTGCTGGCCGAGATGCTGCGCCTGATGCACCTGACGGTGACCGAGGCACGCGAACCTTTTGAGCCGGAAGCCGGCGCCTACGGCGACCACGGGCACAGTGGCCACGGAGGCCACGCGCACCCCCACGCCGGCCACGGCCACGGCCACGGCCATGCCCATCCGCCCGGTGCCGACCACGACCACCCCGGCCAGGCCGAGGCCCAGGTGGCCGGCTCCGCCCAGCCCAGCTGAGGCGGCACCGTGGTCGACGCCGACACCCTGCTGCCCCTGATCTGGCTGGCCTCGCCGACGCTGCCGATCGGCGGTTTTTCCTATTCGGAAGGGCTGGAAGCGGCGGTCCACGCCGGCTGGGTGCACGACGAGGCCAGCGCCGCCGACTGGCTCTGCGACCAGCTGCAACTGGCCCAGGCCCGCGCCGACCTGGCCGTGCTGGCCCAGGCCCTGCCG
>NZ_NWMV01000120.1 GCF_002837145.1 Macromonas nakdongensis
TATCTACAATGTGCATTATGTAAAGTCGGCAAACGACGAAGAACCGCCCACAGAGGCGGTTTTTTTCCGCTCTGCTGGCCGCGTCAGCGCGGCACCATCCGAGGCTTTTGGGAGTGAACAAAAATGCACACCTTCGCCTGGCAGATGCCGCGCGGCGTACCACCGCTGTCTGTGATGTTTGAGGATCTGGGCCGGCCACCAATCCGCGTTGTGGCAAAGAGTTTTGGCGTGAGCGAAGCAACGGTGCGACGGTGGCTGCGCGATGATCGCGCACCTCGGGCGGTGCTGCTGTCGGTGTACTGGTTGACCAGGTGGGGGCGGTCGCAGCTGTACACGGAAGCAGAGAACGCGGCCCGTTTGCATGCGAGCCTGTACGAGTGCGTGAAGCGGGAAAACAACGCTTTGCGCGCCAGGGTGGGCCGACTGGAGAGACTCGGGGGGTTTGGGTCGGCAAACCTGCCCGACTTTGTCCCGGCATCGCTGCCGGTTTGGGGCACATAGGGCTGATTGTTTTTCAGGACGCGAAGGGTGGGGGCTTGTTATCCGCCACCTCGCCCGCATCGATCAGGTGGGCAAGCCAGCCCCCGCAGGGGCCTCGGTGGGGCTTTTGGCCTTCGGGGTATGGGGTGGTACTGGCCTTGGCCGCGAGGGCGTCTGTGGCGGGCCTAGGCGGTTTCCCGCGAGCAGTCAGAACTTCAGGTTAAGGGTGCCGGGCTCGGGCGGTGCGGTGGGTCCGGTGCTGGCCTGCACCACCTGCTGGCCTGTGCTTGGGTCGAGCCATGCCATGTAGAAGCCCTGTTTGACGATGTCGCGGCAGGTGCTGTCACTGACCGTCAGGGGCGTGGCCTGCTGGGTGAAACATGCGCACTTGGTGCGACTGGCGATGCAGGCGGCAGGGTACGGGGCCTGCTTGGGTTCGGTGAGCCCATCATAGGCCGGTGCGGTGTACGGTAGGTCGGGAATCCTGGGGGCGTAGTGCTGGACGTACTCGGCCGGCGTCATCGGCTCGCGCTCACGATCAGACGAACGGCCAGCCGGACCAGTTTGCGCAGGGCTTGTCGTGCCAGTGGCATCAGCAGGTTTTTGTGTGAGGTTCTCACCTTGGGCCGCTTTCATGAACGATGTTGACATGAAGGTGCTGTAGGCACCGTAGCCCAGGGCAGGGACCAGCAGAAGGGCCGCAGCCATGAACCAGAACTGCTTCGGCAGCTTGGGCTTGGCGGTGTGCAGTGTGGCAGACTCGTACCAGTCGAAAACCTCCTTCGGGCGGGCAACCATGTCAACGGTGCCGTCCTCCCCTGCCCCGGACTTTTCGCAATCGGTTTTCACCGAGTTCCAGGTGATACGGGACACCAGCGGAGAGCCCCAGGCGTTTTTAAGATGGCGGTGCCAGCCTGGGGAGCCGATGATGCGACGAACGAAAACGTCGATGTTGCTGGGGTGCTGGGTGATGAGGTAGAAGTCGAAGCCGCGCACGCGGTGTTCGGCCAGCATCTTGATGTGGTCGGGGACCTCAGCACCTGACCGCCGTATGGGCATGTCGTTGTGGCATTCGTCAATCAGGAAAATGGCGCCATCGGGGGCGCTTTGCCAGTCCTTGAAATCGATCTGGTGCCAGCCGAAATCAGCCTTGAGGCGGAAGCGACCGTTGTGGTAGACGGGGCGGGATTCCTTAAGCTGGCGTTCGCGCACGTCCTTGAGCGTGAACAGGGTTTTACCGGCACCGTTCGCGCCGGTCGTGAGGTAGATAAAGCCCAGCTGCCGACGAAGGCTGTTTCTCATTTGAGCACCCATTTTTTCATCGTGCCGCCGGTGAGGCCCTGCAAAACGAATCGGGCCGCGATGGCGCTGGCCACGATGTTGATGAAGCTGCCGACCTTGAGGTATCCCATGATGGCGACCAGGTCGGCAGGCAGCGCCTGGAGATTGGAAACGGCCTGATCGACGAGCCAGTCGAGGGATGAATCGAGGCCTTGATACGTAATGACGCCAATACCCAGGCCAATCAGGACACGGCCGGCGATATTCCCGGCGATGTTGATGAGGCCGGACAGAAGTGCAGCAAGGATTGCTGGCATGAATTACCCCCGAGTGATAATGCGGGCACCGAGCAAGAAGCCGACAGCCTGCAAAAGAGTGCCCATGTAGGCCAATGCGGTGCAGACCTGAGAGAAGGGCAAGTTGATCGTGGAACCCCAAACCGTGATGGATTTGTCCAAGGTACAGCTGGAAGCACCGAGCAGGTTGGACGTGTTGAACATGGATGACCCAACAGTGACTGTGCCGCTGTTCGGATTGGTTGGCATGCCTTCCGTGAGGGCGTCGAAATAGGCAGCACCGGCGTTAGGTGCTGGTGTCAAAGCACATTTGTTTTCGTGCTGGACCTTGGCCATGGCGCATTGGATAGCGTCGCCGTCACACTTGAAACCGGCTTCGCAGGAACCACCGAAAGAACCAGCTTTACACGATGCATGACCAGGGTTTGACTGGCAAAAATCAGACTGTGATTCAGTCTTTGTCGTCCCGCTGGCCGTGGTGTTGCCCTGGGCGTCAGTCGTCGTCGTCGTCTCAGTCGTGGTGCATTTGCCATCTTGGCAGCTGGTCGAGGTCTTCGTTGTTGAGGTTGAACCGTCGGCATTCGTGGTTGTTGAGGTATCGGTGTTTTGAGAAACACCGCTGCACGGCACATAAACAGTTGTGCCATTAACTTCGCCTTGACAATAGCCCTCTTTTGCTTTCTCAATCTGTTCCTCGGTGAAAACACCGGAAGGAGAACCAGTACCGGTTTGACCTGTAAATGTCGAGGTTCCAATACAGTCGCGCCGTCCGTCGTACTCAACAATAGTTGTACATTGAACTGAAATCACACAGCCGTTTGAATCGACGCCCAATGCAGAATTTGGAAATGATCCAAGAGCAATTGTGGTTGATGTCTCACCATTGGATGTACCAGAAGAAGGACAAGAGGGAGTAGGGTCAGGCGTACCAGATTGAACAATGGTGTGAGCAATATTTGAATAGGTCGTACCGTAGCTGCCGGAACAAGAGCCGGAACGTGTGTCGTTGGTAAGGTACAAGGTTAAGCCAGACCAAGAGGGGTTACGTGTGTTGCAGTGCACCCAGCCACCGCCGTTAAAGGAATTTCCATTCCACCACGCAATAATTGCAGCTTCAATTGCTGGCAATGTTGATGCCGAAATTGTCGTACAACCTTTCGTAGAACTCGCACAAGAGGGGTGGGAGTATGAATAGGTTACAGCCGCAAAAGCGGGAGAAGCAAAAGAAAAAAGAAAAAGGAAAATCAAGCGGTATAAATGAGCCATACCGCCCCCAAGACTGCAATGATTACGAACAACCCCATGATTGACCCTTTGTGATTCGCTCTCGACCAGGAGCGAATTAAAAAAGGCCCCGAAGGGCCGGGCGATCAGGACATGGCCTTACGGACCCACTTAAACGCCTTGATGCCCACCAGCAGCACCAGGACAGCGCCACCGATCAAGGCCACGGGTGCAGCCTGAGCGCCAATGTCGGTCACGACAGCAGCCACATCGATGGCAGCAGCGTTGGCGGCACCGACCAGGGCCAGGGGAGCGAGAGCGAACAGCTTTTTCATGAATGAAAAGTTCCTATTTCCTGCGGTCCGGCAGGCACGGTAGTGCGACGTTGCACTGGATAGCCCACGGCGTTTCACAACGATGGCGGGCTATGCAGTACAGGGTCAGTCGTCGGTGCTACTCGACTTGGTTTCGTCCACGTGCATCGCTCTGATCGCCATACGGACAGCCCAGCCCACGGTCCACACCATCACAACCGCAGCAGCAATCTGGCCCCCATCGGAGAGGGACAGATCGAGCAACGGTGTCGTGATCAGGTGTTCGACAGTCACCGTGCAGGAGCTGGGGCACTCGATGATTTGCGTGGTCATCGGGTATCACTCGTAGGCAATCGTCAGAGTCAAAACCAGGTCGAAACCTGAATCGGATGGAGCGTTGATCGTGAACTTCTCATCGCCATGACACATCCAGCCCCTACGGCTGTCTCCCAAGGTATTGGCGATGACGTGCAGCAGTTCACACACGATCAAGCTCGGGTCGTGCTCATCGGCCAATTCAATCGCCATGTCAGTTCCCCGCCTTGGCCTGAGCCACAGGCTTGACGCTCACCAGCTGGGTGCGCTGAATGCGGCCGTTGGTGACGATCTCCATTTCGACATCAGCGACGATGGGGAATGGGAGGTGTTTGATCGTCTGGTAATTGTCGGAAGTGCCCCAGCCGTATTCAACGGTGGCAGAGCCTTTGCCCGTGCCCTTGGAGTCGTCGAGGTCGGTTTGCACGTAGACCTTGGTGCTGTCGTAGGCGCTGCCGTTTTCCAGGGTGCCTTTGCTGGACTTGATGCCAGTGATGGTTACGCGTGCGTTGAAGTTCATGATGGTTCGCTTTCGGTTTCCGGCAGATTGATGGGCGCACACAGGGCCGGTTCCGGTGTGCTTCGGGTGAATCGTTTGGTGGCGTTGTCCATGCCCTGCTTGATGGCCTCGGGCTGGAGGCCGCGCAGGGCTTTGGGAAGGGGGCGGTCTGCGTGTTCGATGACCAGGCGGGTGAGCCAGTCGAAGCCGCAGTTCAGGGAAAGATGGACGACGGCAGGGGCCACAGTCCGTTCGACCCAGCGCACAGTGCGTTCGGTGCTGGCCTCGGCCACGGCGTGGGCCGTGGGCACGGTGACGGGCAGGACGTCCAGCAGCAGGTCGGCGCAGTACTCATAGGCACCGGCGAAATAGTTGGCCGGACGGATGAGTGCTTCCAGGGGAATGATGCGTTGGTGGCTGCGGTACTCGACCTCGGCCCGCCACCATTGACTGTTCATGTCGCCGTACTGGTGGCCCTTTTCATAGGCGCGGAACATCTTCCCGCTTTCGCGCTTGCCCACGTAGTAGGTACGGCTGTGGCCGTTGTCCCAGCAGCCGGCGTTCTCCTGGCTGGGGCGGCGGTTCCGGTAGTCAAACTCGCCGTTCAGGTAGCCAGCGCGAACGGCTTCGACGCCGCCTTTTTCGCCCGTGAAGTAGTCTCGGGCGAGGTCAATTCGAGTGATTTTTGCGTCCAGGGCCTGCGCGAAGTCGTAGACCGCCCTTTCCCAGCCTTGGGCGGCGTAGGTGCAGCCTTCGCCTTTTAGGGTGAAGCAGAAGGTGCCCCGCTGGTACTCCCCTCCCCCGCTGACGCTGCCGACTTCGTGGCCGTTGGCGTTCCAGATGGTGCAGGTGTGGTCGTAGTAGTCGCGTCCTTTTTGCCGTGCTTCGCCGAAAGAAAAGCCCGTAAGCTGGGCCAGTCGCTGGGCAAGCAGTCGCACAAATGCGGCATCACTTTGAGGGAGGTGGGCATCTTCGAGGTCTTTCAGGCGTTCGTGCTTGACGGTGAAGCGGAGGTAATCAACGATGACGCCGCTGTCAGCGCGGGCGGCGCGTTCCTGGGTCTTGATGAGGACCCGTTTGCCGTCGAACAGCAGCTGTTCGGCTGGGGAGAGACGGTCGGTCATTGAACAGCCCCCACCAGGTCAACGAGCCACGCAGCCAGCTCGGGCGGGGTGCGCTCACGTTCGGGCCGACCCATGCGCTCAACTGTCGTAACGGTCGGGCGCGGCTCGGGAATCTCAGGCACCGGAGTGCCAACCAAGTACAACGCAGTGGCTTTGGGTGCACGATGCCCGAAAGCCGACTGGTACAGGGGCACAAGGACGCCGCCATACTGGTCGCGAACGCCCCAAGACAGGCAGCCGGATTCATTCCAAAGGCGGGAATTGATGGGATGCTCCAGGGCACCACCGAAGAGGCGAACCTGAGCAATCGCCCAGGTAGCCAGCTCACGTTCACCAGGTCGAGGCTTTGCCATGTGCGAAAGCTGGCCCCAGGAGCGGCAAGGGGGGTGTGCAATCAGAGGACGGCCACCGGGCCAAGTCAGGGCATCACGGTCGGCGTCGTAGCAGTCGCAGCCCAGCGCCAGGTATGGCGAGGTTTTGCGGGTGAAGAGGACGGGGACAGTCATGCTCGACGCTCCTTGCCCTTAAGGTGGGACTTCAGCATGCGAAGACCACGAACAGAAACAGCAACAGCAAACAGAAATTGCTGCTCGGGTGGCATAGCCTCAATAAGAGGCGCTAGGCGCTCAACCTCGTTGTTTATCCCCGTGTTACTCAGGGGGGGAACAGATCGCACGGCCCCGGCGCTGCGCGCTTCGCTTGCGCTGCGCTCGGTGCCGTGCTGGCCTTGTTGCTGCTGAGTGGTCATGGGGTGTACAGTTCGGTTTACGGAAAACGTGATTTACGTTTTGCGGAAATGTACACCCTTTTTCCGTTTTGTGTAAAGGAATTTGAAAAAATGAACGTCGTTGACCTGATCGAAGCCGCCCAAGGAAGGGCCGGGACGCTGGGTGAAGTGGCCAAGCAGCTGAAGAAGCCGCAGTCGCGAATCAGCGAATGGAAGAAAGGAAAGGGAAAGCCCAGCGCAGGCGACATAGCCTGCATGGCAAAGCTAGCAGGGCTTCCGGTGCTCATCACCGTGGCCATGGTGGAGAGCGACCTCCACCCTGAAACGGCCCCGCTTTGGGAGGCCGCTTTGGGGGAGGCTAGAGCCCCCGCCTACTGGTCCAGGCTGGGGGCTGACTGTGCATTATGTTAAATAATA
>NZ_NWMV01000121.1 GCF_002837145.1 Macromonas nakdongensis
GTCGCGCCAGGCCGCGCCCAGTTCGTCGGGCGTGATCGCGAGCGGGCCGAACACGGTGGCCGGCCGGCTCTGCCACGGACCCACGCCCTGGGCCTGTTCGGCGGGCGCCAGGGCCTGCAAGGTCAGGTCGCCGGCCAGCAAGAGCAGCCGCACCCGCTCCAAAGCCAGCGCCGGAAACACGCCCTGGGGCACGTCGCCGGTCACGGCCACCAACTGGGGCTCGAGCGCCGCCGCCCAGGCTTCGTCGGCCAAGACCAGGTCCGCGGTCGGCCCCAGGCCGTCACCGCTGGCGCCCTGGCGCAGCGCTGGGCCGGCGCCGGGCGCAGCGGGCACCACCGCCGTCACCCACTGGTGTGGCCGCGGCAGAGGGGCCATGCACATGCGCGGCTCAAAGGGGAAAGCGTGGCGCGCCTTGCCCTGGTTCAAGGTGACGTACAGGTCCTGCAACTGGGGGGCGATGAAGTTCCAGTCGTCCAGCAGCTGCTGCAGCGTGCCGGCCATGCCGGTGGCGTAGTGCGCGGTGCTCAGGTCGCGCGAGACGACGACCAGCTGGCCATCGCGGGAGCCGTCTTTGTAGGAGGCGAGTTTCATGCCGGTGCCCGGGTGAGAAAGGTCGCCGCGGCCGGTGGCCGGGGCGCTGGCGGAAGTGTACGATCGCGGTCATGCGCCCGCCTGGCAAATCCCCCTGGCCGATGCTCGCCGTGGGCGGCGTCGTGCTGTGGCATGCCGGGGCACTGTCCGCACAAGCCCCCTCGGAGGCGTCCACCGTCCTGCCCACCGACGCACGCCCGGTCGCCCCGGCGTCGCACACGCTCCGCACACCGGGGTGGGCCCCTCCCGTGTCGGTCCAGTGGACCTACGAAGTCCGTGCGTCGACCAAAGGCCTGCCTTACCGCGCGCAAGCCACCCTGTCGTGGCGCCGGGATGGACGCACTTACGACGCCCGGCTGGAATTCAAGGCCTTTCTGATCGGCAGCCGGGTGCAGCACAGCCAAGGCACCCTGGGGCCCCAGGGCCTGGTGCCCCAAACCTTCACCGACCGGGCGCGCAAGGAACGCCAGCTGGTGTTCGACTGGGGCGCCGCCCGCTTGATTTCCCCCGGCACCCCCGAAAGCAGCACCGCCCTGCCCCCCGGCACGCAGGACCGGCTGAGCCTGTTCCTGCAACTCGCCCACACCCTGGGCGCGGCCGGTGATGCGCCCACTCCGGGACGGCAGTGGGTGGTGCCGGTGGCGTCCCCAGGCGAGGTGGCGCCCTGGACCTTCCGCTTCGAAGGCCGCGAAACCCTGGAATTGCCCGCTGGCACCTGGAGCACCTGGAAACTCCAGCGCAGCCCGCGCCACGCCGGCGATCAGCGGGTCGAACTCTGGTTCGCGCCCGACCTGCACCTGCTGCCGGTGCGCATGCGCATCAGCCAGGACAACGGCGACACCATCGACCAGCGCCTCAGCGCCCGCTGACGCTGCGGCACGCGTTTTGCTTGCGCTGCGTCAGGCCTGGGGCTTGAAGCACCGCGCCCCGCCCCCATGTGCAGGATGTGGCCCCAAGCCCGCCACCGGCACACCCGCCACGGGCCGACGCTTGCAGGGTTATTGCGTTTCGAGGACATTTGAACCATGCACATGCTCTACGACTCTGACTCCTTCGCGGTGGTGCACATCCACGCCAACGCGCCGCAGGACCGCGAGCCGGCCGAGCCGGCGGGCCCGCACATGCCGCGCCACGGCTTCGAGATCGTGGACAAGCGCTCGGGCAAAGAGGTCTACCTCGACGGCTCCTGGGCCGAGATGTTCCACCAGCAGATCCAGGCCTGGCAGCAGAACACCCCCACCCAGGAAGAGGTGGAGGACACACTCGAAGGCTACGCCACCCTGGCACAGATGCCAGTGGTGGTGCACTGAAACCGCCGCCCCACGGGGCGGCCTTCCTTTTACTCCTCCAGCAGCGAACGCAGCATCCAGGCGGTCTGCTCGTGCACGGCCAGGCGCTGCACCAGCACGTCGGCGGTGGGTTCGTCGCTGGCCTGGTCCACCAGCGGGAACAGGCTGCGGGCGGTGCGGGCCACGGCCTCGTGGCCTTGCGCCAGGATGCGCACCATCTCCAGCGCCTTGGGCGGCTCGGCCGGCGCATCGGGCAGCGAGCTGAGCTGGCCGTACTGGGCGTAAGAGCCCGGGGCCACATGACCCAGCGCGCGGATGCGCTCGGCGATCGGGTCCACCGCGTTCCACAGCTCGGTGTACTGCGTCATGAACATGGCGTGCAGGCTGTTGAACATCGGCCCGGTCACGTTCCAGTGGAAGTTGTGGGTGGTCAGGTACAGGGTGTAGGTGTCGGCCAGCAGGCGGCTCAGGCCCTGGGCGATGGCGGCGCGGTCTTTGTCGCCAATGCCGATGTCCATCTTCATCGACTTGGCGGGGGCGGTGGTTTTTTTGGCCATGCGGTCACTCCTGAAGAAAACAGTGGGAACACCCGAGCGGCGGACGCGGCAGCGGCCCGGGCACGGGTGAGGCCCATCTTAGCGGCTCGGACACAGGGCCATGGTACGCACGGCGTCCCCGGATGGGCCATCGAATACATCTCAACCGGGCATAGCCCCCAGGCGGGGCCGCTGTCGCCGGGCCGACACCCGGGCACACGGCGCGGTTTTAGGATGCGGCGATGCCTTCCACCGACACCGCCATGCACATCCCTTCCTTGCAAGCCTCCGTCAGCCCCGAAGAATGGCAGCTCCGCTGCGATCTGGCCGCCTGCTACCGCCTGGTGGCGGCCTACGGCTGGAGCGACATGATCTTCACCCACATCAGCGTCAAGCTGCCCGACAGCGTCACCGGCGGCGACCACCAGTTCCTCATCAACCCCTTCGGGCTGATGTTCGACGAGATCACCGCCTCCAGCCTGATCAAGGTGGACATGGCCTGCAACAAGCTGCAAGACACACCGTTCCAGGTGAACCCGGCCGGCTTCGTCATCCACAGCGCGGTGCACGAGGCCCGGCCCGAGGTGGAGTGCGTGCTGCACACCCATTCGCGCGCCGGGGTGGCCGTGAGCGCGCAACGCTGCGGGGTGCTGCCCATCAGCCAGCAGAGCACCTTCGTGCTGGCCTCGCTGGCCTACCACGGCTACGAGGGCGTGGCCCTGCGCGACGAGGAAAAGCCGCGCCTGCAGGCCGACCTGGGCCAGGCCAATTACCTGATGCTGCGCAACCACGGGCTGCTGACGGTGGGCACCAGCATCGCCGAAGCCTTTCTGGCGATGTACACCTTCGAGAACACCTGCCGCATCCAGATCGACGCCCAGGCCGGCGGCGCCCTGGTCGAGGTGGACCCGGCCATCCTGAACAACATGGGGCACGTGATGCGCACCGCCACCGGCGGCAAGGGCGCGCAACTGGCCTGGCCGGCGTTGCTGCGCAAGGCCGAACGCCTGGACCCCGGCTACAAAACCTGAGCGGCGTGCGGTAGAGTCCAGACCCCATGGACCGCCTGCACACCGAACTGCAACGCCTTTACCACGCCCCGGCGGCAGACGCCGGCAACCCGCTGCTCGCGCCCGACGGACGCACCCGTGCCGTGGTGCTGGAACTGGCCCAGCCCCCGGGCTGGGCCGCCCTGGCCGCGGTCTGGCACGGGGTGCAGGACGAACTGGAGCTGCCGGCCCCGGCGATCGCCGTCTCGGGCACCGACGCTTACCAGCTTTGGTTTGCGCTGGCCGAAGCGGTGACGCTGCCCGACGCCCAGGCCTTCCTCGACACCGTGGTGCGGCGCTGGCTGCCGCAGGTGCCCGCGACGCGCCTGCGCCGGTGGCCCACGCTGGCGGACGGCGGCATCCACCACACTCCGGCGGTGCCGTGCCGGCACGGGGCCACGGGGCATTGGTCGGCCTTCGTCGCCCCGGGGCTGGCCAGCCTGTTCGAGGACGACCCCTGGCTCGACACACCCCCCAGCGCCGATGCCCAGGCCGATCTGTTGTCGCGGCTGCGCCCCATCGCCCCCGCCGCCTTTCGGTCGCTCTGTCAGCGACCGGCCACCGCAGAACGGCCCCTCGAGGCCGCGACGGACCCCGCAGCGGCCAATGATCCGGTCACGCCCGCCACGGCGGGCCACAGCGTTGCGCCCGGCGCACCCGGCCCCCGTGCCTTCCTGCTGGCCCTGATGAACGACCCGACGGCCCCGCTGCCGCTGCGGCTGGACGCGGCCAAGGCGCTGCTGCCCTATTGC
>NZ_NWMV01000122.1 GCF_002837145.1 Macromonas nakdongensis
TGGAAGGCCCGGTGCTGCCCAAGGCCTGCACCCGTTTCAACATCGACTGGGTCTGGGACGGCAAGCCCGCCATCCTGCAGAGCCGTGCCATCGACAGTACCGGCTATGTGCAGCCCAAGATCAACCAGTTGCGGGCCGTGCGGGGCACCAAATCGGTGTACCACCAGAACGCGATCCAGAGCTGGCTGGTGTCGGAAAACGGCGAAGTCTCCAACGTGCAGGTGTACTGATGAAAAGCAAGTTCCAACAATCCCTCCGCGCGGCCGCCGTGGTCGCCGCCCTGGCCACGGTGGGCCTGGGTGCCGCCCAGGCACAAGCCCAGCCCTGGCACGACATCGGCCGCAACGCCACCCAGGCCGAAGTCAAGGCCTGGGACATCGACGTGCGCCCCGACTTCAAGGGTCTGCCCAAAGGCGCGGGTTCGGTGTCGCTGGGTGAAGAGGTCTGGATCGCCAAATGCTCCTCCTGCCACGGCGATTTCGGCGAATCCAACGAGGTGTTCACGCCCATCATCGGCGGCACCACCAAGAAAGACATCGAAACCGGCCGAGTGGCCGCCCTGGTGGAAGGTGCGCCCAGCAAGGCCCCGCAAAAAACCACCATCATGAAAGTGGCCACGGTGTCCACCCTGTGGGACTACATCAACCGGGCCATGCCCTGGAACAACCCCAAAACCCTCAAGCCCGACGAGGTCTACGGCGTGGTGGCTTATCTGCTCAGCCTGGCCGAGATCGTGCCTGCCGATTACGTGCTGAGCGACAAAAACATCGCCGAGGTGCAAAAGCGCATGCCCAACCGCAACGGCATGGCCTTCTACGAGCCGATGTGGAAAACCAACGGCAAGGGCGACGTCAAGAACGTGGCCTGTATGAAGGACTGTTCGGTCGATGAAAAAATCCACAGCAGCCTGCCGGCCTTTGCCCGCGATGCGCACGGCAACATCGCCGAGCAGAACCGCGTGATCGGTCCGGTGCGCGGTGCCGACACCACCAAGCCGCCGCCCAGCGCCCCGCTGAGTGGCAAGGTGTCGGTGGCCGCACCGGTGGTGGTGGCCGCGGCCAGTGGCACGGGCAATGTGAAAACCTTGCTCGGCGCCAACTCCTGCACCGCCTGCCACGGCATGAAGAACAAGGTCGTCGGGCCGGGCTTCAACGAAATCGCCGCCAAGCACAAAGGCCGTGCCGACGCCGAGGCCTACCTGATCGGTAAGATCAAGAGCGGTGGCTCGGGCGTCTATGGCGCCGTGCCCATGCCCCCGCAGCCCCAACTCAGCGATGCCGATGCCAAGACCATTGCCCAATGGATCGCGGCCGGCGCCCAGTGATTCCGTTTTGCACACACAGACCCCTGGAGAACCCCCCATGAAATTGAGCTTCGCAACCGCCGTCGCCGTGTCCGCCCTCCTGGCCACCGGCGCCGCCCAGGCCGACAACGCCGCGGCCAAGGC
>NZ_NWMV01000123.1 GCF_002837145.1 Macromonas nakdongensis
GGTTTTCATCGGATCGGGCTGACCGCCGTCGCCCTCGGCTCCGCGCCGCATCGGCCGTTTGGCGCCCGGCACGCGCGGCACCGGCGGCCCGTCCACCAGCTTGGGCGCGCCCGGGCGTGGCCCCTGCCCTATGCGGCCCGACGGGGTGCGCGGCGCGGGACGTGCCGGGCGGGCCGCGGCGGCCTCGCTCGGCGTGACCATGCCCGCGGCCGAGGTCAGGCGCTCGATGTCGCGGTGGTCCAGCTCCATCCACACGCCGCGGCGCAGGCCGCGCGGCAACATGACGGCGCCATAGCGGATGCGGATCAGCCGGCTGACGGCGTGCCCCACCGCCTCGAACATGCGGCGCACCTCGCGGTTGCGGCCCTCGGCGATGGTGACGCGGTACCAGCAGTTGGCGCCGTCGCCGCCGCCGTCTTCGATGCTCTGGAACTGGGCCATGCCGTCGTCCAGGCGCACGCCTTCGAGCAGGCGGTCTTTCTCGTCGTTGCTCAGGGCCCCCAACACGCGCACGGCGTACTCGCGCTGCAGGCCGAAACGCGGGTGCATCAGCTTGTTGGCCAGTTCGCCGGAGTCGGTGAACAGCAGCAGGCCTTCGGTGTTCAGGTCGAGCCGGCCGACCGACTGCCACTTGCCGCTGTACAGGCGCGGCAGGCGGCGGAACACGGTGGGGCGGTTTTGCGGGTCGTCGTGGGTCACCACCTCGCCAGCGGGCTTGTGGTAGGCCAGCACGCGCGGCGGCGGCGGCGCGATGCGCACCCGGATCGGCTTGCCGTTGACCTTGATGGAATCGCCGTACTGGATGCGCTGGCCGACGTGCGCCGGTTCGCCGTTGACCGAAATGCGGCCCTCGAGAATCATCTGTTCCATTTCCAGGCGCGAACCCAGGCCGGCCTGGGCCAGCACCTTGTGCAGCTTGGGCGCGTCGGCCTGGGGCTGCAGCACCCGCTTGCCGGGCGTTGGGGCTTCGTCCGCCTGCTCGGCGTCGAAGGCCCCTGACACCACCTCTTGGAACAGGGCCTCGTCGGGCGCAGCGCCACGGCGCCCCTCGTCGGCGGGCCCTTCGGGCAAGGTGGGGGCGTTATCGGGGACGTCGTTCATGGATGTGCAGAAGAAATGGGGGTGGGGGGAGTGTCGTCCCCGAAAGCCAGCGTGTCGAGGGCGGGCAGCAGCAGATCGTCGCCGTCCAGCGGCGGCAGGGCGTCCAGCGAGGACAGACCCAGGTCGTCCAGGAACTGGCGCGTGGTCGCGTACAGCCCGGGGCGCCCGACCGTTTCGCGGTGGCCGATCACCTCGACCCAGCCGCGGTCTTCGAGCTGCTTGAGGATGGCCGAATTGATGGTCACTCCCCGGATGTCTTCCATGTCGCCCCGGGTCACCGGTTGGCGGTAGGCGATGATGGCCAGGGTTTCCAGCACAGCGCGGCTGTACTTGGGCGGTTTCTCCGGGTGCAGGCGGTCGAGGAAGGGGCGCAGTTCGGGGCGGCTCTGGAAACGCCAGCCACTGGCCAGGCACACCAGCTCCACCCCCCGGTCGGCCCAGGCGCGCTGCAGGTCGGCCAGCATCAGGCGCAGGGTGTCGTGGGACACCGCGCCTTCGAACAGGCTCGACAGCTCACGCAACGGCAAAGGCTGCTGCGCGCAAATGAGGGCGGTTTCGAGGATGCGCCGGGCATCCGCGGTGATCATGGTCTTGGGTCCAAGGGTTCAGGGGGCTGGTGTGGCCGACCGCCGTCGGGGGATGGCAGCGGCATGGGGTGGGGCGTGGCGCCCGCGACCAGCGTACATCAGGGCGCGTCAACCGGCCACAGCGTGTCGGGATTGTAATGCAGACCCGCGGTTTGCAGGGCCTGCGCCATGTCGGCCGGCAAAGGGCTGTGGAAGACCAGGGCCTGCCCGGTGACGGGGTGGCGCAGCGCCAGCCGGTGGGCGTGCAAGGCCTGGCGGGTCAAACCCAGGGCCGGCTTGCCGCCGTACACCGCGTCGGCCACCAGCGGCAGACCCAGCCAGGCCATGTGCACCCGGATCTGGTGGGTGCGCCCGGTGTGCAGCTTGCAGCCCACCAACAAGCAGGGCGGCACCGCGTCCAGGAGGCGGACGCGGGTCTGGGCCGGTTTGGCCACGGTGCTCTCGGGGGGGTGCACCGCCATGCGCAGGCGGTTGCGCGGGTCCCGGCCGATCGGCCGGTCCACCCACTGCTCGCCCTCGCCGCGCCAGGTGCCCTGGGCCAAGGCCAGGTAGACGCGGTGTACCTCGCGCGCGGCGATCATGCGAACCAGCGCATCGACCGCCTGCTGCGACTTGCCCACCAGCATCAGGCCGCTGGTGTCCTTGTCGAGCCGGTGCACGATGCCGGCGCGCGGCAGGCGCGCCGCGCCCGCGTGGTGCGCCAGCAAGCCATTGAGCAGGGTGCCCTGCCAATGCCCGGCCGCCGGGTGCACCACCAGGCCCGCGGGCTTGTCGATCACCAGCAGGTGCTCGTCCTCGTGCACCACCGCCAGCGCCATCGCTTCGGCGACGAAGACACTGGCCTGGGCCGTGGGGCGCAGCTCGGCCAGCACCGCATCCCCGGCCTTGAGCTTGGACGAGACCTTGCGCACCACCGCGCCGTTGACGCGCACCGCGCCGGCCTCCAGCAACTGTTGGAAGTAGCCGCGGGAAAACTCGGGCGCGTGCAGCGCCAGCACCTTGTCGATGCGCAGACCGTGCTCGCCGATGGGCACGGCGAAGGCGCGCTGCTCGGGCGCGGTGTCGGGGTCGTCGGCCCCGTCCAGGCCCTCGGGCAGGTCACCGGACAGCAGGGCTTCATTCGCAGGGGGGATCGATATAATTTCTGGAGTCAAATCCGCTGCTCCTGCAGCCGCAAAGGTGTACGCACAATGTTTCCCAACCGATTATCCGCTGTCAGCCCCCGGGGCCGCCTGATGTCCCTGGCCGTGGCAGCCACGATCCTCGGTGGCTGCGCCGCCCCCAAACCGGTGGACGAAACCGCTGGCTGGAGCCCGAACAAGCTCTACGCCGAGGCCATGGACGAGCGCAACAGCGGCAACTTCGAGAAAGCCGTCCAGCTGTTCGAGAAACTTGAAGGCCGGGCCGCCGGCACCCCGCTGGCGCAGCAGGCCCAGCTGGAAAAGGCTTTCGCCCACTACAAGGCGGGTGAGCAGGCCCAGGCCATCGGCACCATCGACCGCTTCATGAAGCTGCACCCGGCCAGTCCGGCGCTGGACTACGCGCTCTACCTCAAGGGCATCGTCAACTTCAACGACAACCTGGGGCTGTTCGGCTTCATCTCGCGCCAGGACCTGTCGGAACGCGACCAGAAGGCGGCCAAGGTGTCGTTCGAGTCGTTCAAGGAACTGGCCGAACGCTTCCCCGACTCGCGCTACACCCCCGACGCCCGCCTGCGCATGACCTACATCGTCAACTCGCTGGCCCAGTCCGAGGTGCACGTGGCGCGTTATTACTACACCCGTGGCGCCTACGTGGCCGCGATCAACCGCGCCCAGCTGGCCGTGGCCGAGTACCGCGGCGTCCCCGCCGGCGAAGAGGCCCTGTTCATCCTGATGAAGTCTTACGAAGCCCTGAAGATGGACAGCCAGGCCGCCGATGCACGCCGCGTGCTGGAAACCAACTTCCCCCAGAGCCCCTACCTGAGCGGCAAGACCCCGGCGGGCGACAACAGCCCCTGGTGGAAGCTCTGGTGAAACCGGCTCAGGCCAGCGGCTGTGCCCTGGCCTGAATGAAACCGGCCACCCGGGGCAAGACCGGAGCCAGCCCGCGCAGCGGCTTGGCCAGCGCCCCCACCAGCGTGGCGTGACTCAGGCGCTCCAGCAGCGCCAGTTCCACCGCCACCCCCTGGGCCTTCAGGGCCTGCGCCAGCGCCACACTGTTGCGCTGCGGGTTCACCAGCACATCCTGCCGAGCTGCCAGCAAGAGGGCCGGCGGCGCTTGGTGGACACGGTGCGCATGGAACAGCGGCTGGCTGTCGGGCGGCGTGTCTGGCCAGTGAAAGGCGGTCTGCACCTCGGGAATGCCGATGGGCAGGAAATCGTAAGGCCCGGCCAGGCCGACCCAGGCATTCAAGGCCGATGGGTGGCGGCCCACCCCGGCCAACCAGCGCGGATCGAGCGCCAGCATGGCCGCGTTGTAGGCCCCGGCGCTGTGCCCGACCAGGCACAGCGAGCGGCCGCCCCAGTCGGGCAGGCGTGCCAGCGCCCAGTCCACCGCCAGGGCACAGTCCTGCAAAAAACCGGGGTAACGCACCGCGGGACTCAAACCATAGTCCGCCACCAGGGTGACGATGCCCTGGGAGGCCAGTGCCTCGCCCACAAAGGTGTAGTCGGCCCGCGAACCGCTGCTCCAGCTGCCGCCATAAAAAAACAGGGCCACGGGCGCGTGCGGGGCGGGCTGGGTGGGCCGGTAAATGTCGAGTTGCTGCCGCTCGCCGTCGCCGTAGGGCACGCCGCGCTGCACGGTGTGGGTGTCCGAAGGCGTCAGGGCGTTGATGACGCGCAACGGGGAGCACGCCTGCAGCAAAGGCGCCATCGCGGCCGCCAAGGCCAGGCGCAAGCCACGCCGGCGCGGCTTCAGGGGATCGGGGCAAGCAGAGGAATGAACAGCCATTTCAACACTACGCAGCCCGCAGCCCTTCGGTTTCAAGGCGCCAGCCACCCCGAAAACGACAGACACAAAAAAACCGGCCACGCGGGCCGGTTTTTCGAGCACGTGGGTGCGCGTGATCAGGCGGTTTCGCCCAGCACGGACACGTTCACGTCCACCACCACGTCGGTGTGCAGACCGACGGAGACGGTGTAGTCGCCCACGTTCTTGAGCAGGCCGTTGGGCATGCGCACCTGGGCCTTGCTCACGGCGAAGCCTTGCTTGGCCAGCTCGTCGGCGATGTCGTGGTTGGTGACGGAACCGAACAGGCGACCGTCCACGCCGGCCTTCTGGCTCAGCTTGACGGTGAAGCCATTGAGCTTCTCGCCCAGGGCTTGGGCTTCGGCCAGCTTGGCGGCGGCGGCCTTTTCCAGTTCGGCGCGGCGGGCTTCGAATTCGGCCACGGCGGTCTGGGTGGCACGGCGGGCACGGCCGGTCGGGATCAGGAAGTTGCGGGCGTAGCCGTCCTTCACCTTGACGATATCGCCCAGGCTACCGAGGTTCACAACTTTGTCGAGCAGGATGATTTGCATGGTGTTCGCTCCTATCAGACGCGGTGCTGGTCGCTGTACGGCAGCATGGCCAGGAAACGGGCGCGCTTGATGGCGGTGGTCACTTGGCGCTGGTAGATGGCGCGGGTGCCGGTCAGGCGGGCGGGGATGATTTTGCCGTTTTCGGCGATGAAGTCACGCAGAACGTCCACGTCTTTGTAGTCGACTTCTTCCACGCCGGCCACGGTGAAGCGGCAGAACTTCTTGCGCTTGAACAGCAGCGATTGGGTGTTGCGCTTGGGGCGCTTGTCTTTGTTGAAACGCTTGGGTGCAGCCATGATGGTGCTTCCTTAATTCGGCTTGAAATCTTGAATGTGGAACACAACGCCTTTGCCGTTGCGGGTGTTGGTCAGGAAACCTTCGGTGTGCAGACTCGCCCCAAGGGACTGGGTCATCAGGCGTTCGGCCAAAGTGCCGAAAGCGATGCCCTTGAGCTGCAACACGACCTTGCGAACCTGCCCTGCCTCCAGCTGTTCGGACTCGTGTGCCAACAGCACATCGAGAGCGGGGATGCCAGCGGGTGTGTAGCGCGGACTGGCCCGTTCGACCAGCGCCGCCGCCAACACCAGGCGGTTCGGTGTCACCTGACTCACGCCGCGTGCAATTACGCTGCGGCCTCCTGTTGCTGGGCCTTGCGGGCCTCTTCACGCTCCACGGCCTTCATCATGGAAGACGGCGCGGTTTCGGCCTTCTTCTTCTGCACGGTCATGTGGCGCAGCACGGCGTCGTTGAAGCGGAAAGCGTGCTCGAGTTCGGCGACCACGGACTGGTCGGACTCGATATTCAGGCACAGGTAGTGGGCCTTGGACAGCTTGTTGATCTGGTAAGCCAGCTGGCGGCGGCCCCAGTCTTCCACGCGGTGGATCTGACCACCGCCGGCGGTGATCATGCCCTTGTAGCGCTCCAGCATGGCAGGCACTTGCTCGCTCTGATCCGGGTGGATCAGCATGACGATTTCGTAATGACGCATAAACTCTCCTTTTGGATGAAAGTTGCCCCCCGCGTCAACAGAGGTGCAACAAGGTAAGCCCTCGATTCTAGCACCCCGGCCGAATTGGGGCAAATTGCCTGAGCACCGGCCTTCAGACCGGGTGGCGCAGGCGGTCAACCAGGGCCTGGGTGGCCGGGCCGGGGCGCGGGGTCAGCAGGCTCACCAGCAGCATCACCGCGAACCCGACCGGCACCCCGAAGACGCCGGCCGAGATGGGCTGGATGCCCCACCACAAATCGACCGGACCGCTAAGGCCAAAGACCGAGCGCAGCCAGGGCTGGGTCGTGGCCATGTAGTAGCAGGTCACCCCCAGCCCGCTGAGCATGCCCAGCACCGCCGCCGCCCCGGTGGCCCGCTTCCAGAAGATGCCCAGCACCAGGGCCGGGAAAAAGGCCGAGGCCGCAAAAGAAAACGCGGCCGACACCAGGAACAAAATGTCCGCCGGCTTCTGCGCCGCCACGTAGGCCGCCGACAGCGCCACCACCAGCAGAAGCACCTTGGAGATGGTCACGCGCCGGGCCGTGGAGGCGTTGGGGTCGATCATCTTGTAGTACAGGTCGTGGCTCAGGGCGTTGGCGATGGTCAGCAGCAAGCCGTCCGCGGTGGACAGGGCCGCGGCCAGTCCGCCGGCGGCCACAAGCCCGGCGATGACATAGGGCAACCCGGCGATTTCGGCGGTCGCCAGCACAATGATGTCGACCCCGATGGAGATTTCGTTGAGCTGCAGGACGCCGTCGCGGTTGACATCGCGCACGCTCAGCAAGGCCGGATCGACCTTGTTCCAGGCCGACACCCAGGCCGGCAGCTGGTCGAAGGAGGTGCCGACCAGCACGTTGAAGACCTCGAACTTGACCAGCACCGCCAGCGCCGGCGCGGTGAAGTACAGCAGGCTGATGAACAGCAGGGACCAGGTCACCGACTGCCGCGCCTGCTTCACGCTGGGCACGGTGTAGTAGCGCATCAGGATGTGGGGCAAGGCCGCCGTGCCGACCATGAGGCAAAAGACCAGGGCCAGGAAGTTGCGACGTGAGGTCTCGAATTCCAGCTGCTCGGCCGGAGTGCCGTGGGGATCGCCCATGAACTGCTGGGCGTGGGGCTGCATGCCGTTGAGCGGGCGGGACTTGGCCTCGGCCTCGGCCAGTTGCCGCATCCAGAGCGTGCGCGCCGAGCCCTCGTCGCGCGGCAGGCGCGACAGCTCCTTTTCGGCATCGGCGATTTCGGCCGCCAGCCCGTTGAACTCGCGCAGCGCCTCCAGGTAGGTTTCCGCCAGCGCGCGGTCGTAAGCCAGGGCCGCGCTCGGGTCCTGGAGCTTCTCGCGCAGCACACCGGCCTGGTGCTGGTAGATCAGCCGCACCTGGGCCTCGGCCGGGTCGTCGCTCAGTTCGCGCTCGCGTTCGGTGATTTTTTCCAGCTGCACGCCGTACACCAGCTGCGGCACCGGCACCCCAGTCTGCTTCACCGACAGCCAGACCACCGGCAACAGGTAAGCCAGGATCAGCACGGTGTACTGGGCCACCTGGGTCCAGGTGACGGCGCGCATGCCCCCCAGAAAGGAGCAGATGAGGATGCCGCCCAGGCCAAGGAAGACGCCGACCTCGAAGCCCAGCCCGGTGAGCCGGGAGGTGATCAGACCGACCCCGTAGATCTGCGCCACCACGTAGATGAACGAACACAGGATGGCCGCCCCGATGCCGAGCAGGCGCGGCCCGTGGCCGCCGTAGCGCTCGCCCAGGAAGTCGGGGATGGTGAACTGGCCGTAGCTGCGCAGGTAGGGCGCCAGCAGCAGCGCCACCAGGCAGTAGCCGCCGGTCCAGCCCAGCACGAACGCCAGACCGCTGTAGCCCTGCACGTAGAGCGTGCCGGCCAGGCCGATGAAGGAAGCGGCCGACATCCAGTCGGCCCCGGTGGCCATGCCGTTGTAGATGGCCGGGATGCGGCGCCCGGCCACGTAGTATTCGACCGGATCGATGGTCCGGCTCATGATGCCGATGGTGGCATAGAGCGCGATGGTGGCCAGCAGAAAGATCATGCCAATCCAGTCGCGCGACAGGCCCATCTGTTCCAGCACGGCGAGCACCAGCACGAACAGCAGCAGGCAGGCGGCGTAGGCGAGGTACACCCGGTCGAGCTGGCGGCGGATGCGGGCGTCCGGCGCGCTCACGGCCCGCCCTCCCCGTCCGCCGCAGCCGCCCGCCGGTCGTCCAGCCGGTTCATGTACCAGGCGTAGAACGCGATGATCAAGCCGTACACCAGCAAGGCACCCTGGGCGGCCACCCAGAAGCTGAAGGGCCAGCCGAAGAAGCGGAAATCCAGTTCGCGGGCGAAGTAACTGACGCCGAAGGTGACCAGGAACCAGAGCCCCAACAGCACGGCGGTGACGCGCAGGTTGGCGTGCCAGTAACGGGCCCGGCCCTCGGTGTCGGACGGCGTACTCACAGGCCCTCCTCGGCGGGAACGCCCCAGGTCTGGCGCAGCCGCCGGGCTGCCTGGGGGTCGAAGGATTGCAGCCGGGTGCAGGCGGCCTCGGCCTCGTCGTGCCGGTCCAGTTCGCGGCAAAGCCCGGCCAGCTCGACCCAGCCGTGCGGGCTGAGCGGCTGCAACCGGGTGGTTTCCTGGGCGGCGGCCAGGGCCTCGGCCGGGCGCCCTTGGCGTCGCAACACCAAGCCCAGGCCGTGCCAGGCCAGATCCAACTGGGGGGCCCGGCGCAAGGCTTCGCGGAATTCGGCTTCGGCCTCGGTGTCGCGGCCGGTGCGCTCCAGCAGGTAGGCCAGGTTGTAGCGGTAAGCCGCCACGTCCGGGGCCGCGGCCACGGCACGGCGCTGCCAGCTCAGGGCCGCGGTGCAACGCCCGGCCTCGGCCC
>NZ_NWMV01000124.1 GCF_002837145.1 Macromonas nakdongensis
GCGGGGGGCGCGCGGTGGACGCAGCGGCGGGCGGCCCGCACGCCCCCAGCTGATCGGCCACACCCAGCCGCGCCGCATCGCCGCCAGTTCGGTGGCCACGCGCATCGCCGAGGAGTTGCACACCCCGCTGGGCGAGGTGGTGGGTTACAAAGTGCGCTTCCACGACCGCCTGAGCAAGAACGCCTCGGTCAAGCTGATGACCGATGGCATTTTGCTGGCCGAAACGCAGACCGACCCGCTGCTGCAGGCCTACGACACGCTGATCATCGACGAGGCGCACGAGCGCAGTCTGAACATCGACTTCCTGCTGGGCTACATCAAGCAGATCTTGCCGCGCCGGCCCGATTTGAAGGTGATCGTCACCTCCGCCACCATCGACGCCGACCGTTTTGCGCAGCATTTTGCGTCGAGGCAAGGGCCGGCGCCGGTCATCATGGTCTCGGGCCGCACATTCCCGGTGGAGCAGCGCTACCGCCCGTTCGAGGAGTCGCGCGAGCACGACCTGAACGACGCCATCGCCGACGGGGTGGACGAACTCTGGCGCGGTGGTGCCCATGCCGGCGACATTTTGGTGTTTCTGCCCGGCGAGCGCGAAATCCGCGAGGCCGCCGACCACCTGCGCAAGCACCTGGCCCACGTGCCGGCGCTGCGCAGCGCCGAGGTGCTGCCCTTGTTCGCCCGCCTGAGTGCCGCCGAGCAGGACCAGATTTTCAGGCCGCACGGTCAGCGCCGCATCGTCATCGCCACCAACGTGGCCGAAACCTCGCTGACCGTGCCCGGCATCCGCTACGTGATCGACGCCGGCACCGCGCGCGTCAAGCGTTACAGCCTGCGCAGCAAGGTGGAGCAGTTGCTGGTGGAGCCGATCAGCCAGGCGGCGGCCAACCAGCGCGCCGGCCGTTGCGGCCGGGTGGCCGACGGCATCTGCATCCGCCTGTACGACGAGGCCGATTTCAACGCCCGCCCACGCTTCACCGACCCGGAAATTTTGCGCTCCTCGCTGGCGGCGGTGATTCTGCGCATGAAGTCGCTGCACCTGGGCCACGTGGAGGACTTTCCCTTCCTGGAAGCGCCCAGCCGCCGTGCCATCACCGACGGCTACCAACTGCTGCAGGAACTGGGCGCGGTGGACGAGCTGAACGAGCTGACCGCCCTGGGCGCCGAGCTGGCCAAGTTGCCGCTGGACCCGCGCGTGGGTCGCATGATTCTGGAGGCGCGCAACCGCCATGCCTTGGACGAGGTGCTGGTGATCGCCAGCGCTTTGAGCGTGCAGGACGTGCGCGAGCGCCCGATGGAGGCGCAGGCCCAGGCCGACCAGGCCCACGCCAAGTTCGACGACGAGAAAAGCGAGTTCACCAGCTACCTGAAGCTGTGGCACTGGCTGGAGGCCGCGCGCGGTGGCAAGCCGCCCGCGCCGGCGTTCCAGGCCGCAGCGGTGCCGGGCAGCGGCCGCATCGGCTTTGCCGAGCTGAAGGCCCTGCGCCGCCAGCCCGCTGGGCCATCTCCTTCGGTGCCTGCGGCGCCAGCCGGCCTTGCTGGCGCCACGCACAAGCTCAGCCACCGCCAGTACGAGGCGCTGCTGCGGCAGAACTTCATCAGCGTGCGCCGGGTGCGCGAGTGGCGCGACATCCACAGCCAGCTCCACACCGTGGTGGCCGAGCACGGCTGGCAGCTCAACACCGCCCCGGCCAGCTACGAGCAGTTGCACCTGTCCATGCTGTCGGGGCTGCTGGGCAACATCGGCTGCAAGCACGACACCGAGGACGTGTACCTGGGGGCGCGCGGCATCAAGTTCCACCGCCACCCGGGCGCCCACCTGAGCAAGCGCCCGGGCCGCTGGATCGTCTGCGCCGAACTGGTGGAAACCGCGCGCCTGTTCGGGCGTGGCATTGCCGCCATCGAGCCGCAGTGGCTGGAGCAGGTGGGCGCGCACCTGCTGAAAAAGCAGATGCTGGAGCCACACTGGGAAAAGAAGGCCGCCGAGGTGGTGGCTTACGAGCGCGCCACCCTGTACGGCCTGGTGGTGTACCAGCAGCGCCGCGTGCAGTACGGCAAGGTCGACCCGGCGGGGGCGCGCGAACTGCTGTTGCGCGAGGCCCTGGTGGCCGGCTTGTACGAGGACACCTGGCCCGCCGAGAGCGTGGCGCGCCTGCCCTTCCTGAACGCCAACCGCAAACTCATCCAGAAAGTGGAGGAACTGGAGCACAAATCGCGTCGGCAGGACGTGTTGGTGGACGACGAGCTCATCTACGCCTTCTACGACGCGCAACTGCCGGCCGAGGTGTGCAGCGGCCGCGAACTGGAGCGCTGGTGGCGCGAGGCCTCGCGCACGGCGCCCAAGCTGCTGCACCTGACGCGCGAAGAGCTGATGCGGCACGAGGCGGCGGGCGTCACCAGCAACGCTTTCCCCAAAACCGTGAAGCTGGGTGGGGTGGATTGCGCCGCCAGCTACCTGCACCAGCCGGGCGATGCCAAGGACGGCCTGACCGCCACCGTGCCCTTGTTTGTGCTGAACCAGGTGAGCGAGGACCGGTGCGAATGGCTGGTGCCGGGCATGCTGAAAGACAAAATCCAGGCCCTGCTGAAAAGCCTGCCGCAAAAGCCGCGCGCGCGGCTGGTGCCCCTGCCCGACAGCGCCGACAAACTCGCGGCCACCCTGACCGCCCCAGAACGCTGGGCCCAGGGCGGTTTGACCGACGCCCTGCTCAAAGAGGTGCGGCAGATCACCGGCCTGGACGTCAAACGCACCGATTTCAAGCTGGACATGCTCCAGCCCCACCACTTCATGAACCTGCGGGTGGTGGACGAGCACGGCCGCCAACTCGGGCAGAGCCGCAATTTGCCGGCGCTGAAAGCCGAGTGGGGCGCGAAAGCCCGTGGCGCGTTCCAGGCCTTGGCGAACCTGAAACTGGCCGATCCAGGGGGCGTGATAGGGGGCACGGCAGCACCGACGTCGGTGGCGTCCCAAAGCGGTGCGGCACAGGCCCAAGATGGCGCAGCCACACCAGCGCACCTCAGCCCGTCCAAGGGCGGAGCACCCACGACCCGCACCGGGGCAGGCCCATCGGCGGCTCCGTCGGTGGTGGCCGATGCCACGCAGCGCCACACCACCTGGGCGTTTGGCGACTGGCCCGAGATCATGGAAATCCGCCAGGGCGGGCAAACCTTGATCGGCTTCCCGGCGCTCATCGATGCGGGCGATGCCGTCACCGTGGAAGTGTTCGACGAGCCTGCTTTGGCGGCCAGCAAACACCACGCCGGTCTGCGCCGCCTGTTCGCCTTGCAGATCAAGGACGCGCTCAAGTACCTGGAAAAGAACATCCCCGACCTGCAAAAAATGGCGGTGGCCTACATGGCCCTGGGCACGCAGGAGGCCTTGCGCGAACAGGTCATCGCGGTGGCCATGGACCGGGCCTTCATGCTCGACCCGCTGCCCGCCAACGAGGCCGATTTCAAGCGCCGGCTGGACGAGGGCCGTGGCCGTTTGACGCTGATCTGCAACGAGGTGGCGCGCCTGTGTGGCACCGTGCTGACCGAATACGCCGCCGCGACGCGCAAGCTCAAGGACAGCAAAAACGCTCCCGAGGCCGTGGCCGACGCCTCCCAGCAGTTGCAGCGCCTGGTGGGCAAGCGCTTCCTGGCCGAGACGCCCTGGAGCGCCTTGCAGCACCTGCCGCGCTACCTCAAGGCCATCGTCCTGCGCCTGGACAAGTACCGGGCCGACCCGGCGCGCGACGCCGCCCGCCTGGCCGAGGTGAGGGCACAGGACCAGCGCTATTGGCGCCTGCTGGCCGAACGCAAAGGGGTGCAGGACGAGCGCATGACCGAGCTGCGCTGGTTGCTGGAGGAACTGCGCGTCAGCCTGTTCGCCCAGGAGTTGCGCACACCGCAGCCGGTGAGCGTCAAGCGCTTGGACAAGGTCTGGGCCCAGCTGTCGCACTGAGCCACGGCCCAGGCGGGTGCGGGGAAGCTCGTGGTCCCCGGACTTTCGCCGTCGCCGCGGCTCACAGCCGCGCCAGCCGCTCCAGCGCCGCGCGCAGTGTGTCGTCGCGTTTGGCGAAGCAAAAGCGCACCACACGCTGGTCAAAGCCGTTGCCGTAGAACGCCGACAGCGGGATGGCGGCCACGCCCACCTCGCGCGTCAGCCATTGGCAGAACTCGGCCTCGGGCAGGTCGCGTTCGGGCACGCCCAGCGCGCTGTAATCGACGCACTGGAAGTAGGTGCCTTCGGCCGGCAGCAGGCGGAAGCGGGTCTGGGCCAGCCCGGCGCGGAACAGGTCGCGCTTGGCGGCGTAGAAGGCCGGCAGCGCCAGATAGGGCGCCGTATCGGCCATGTAAGCGGCCAGGCCGTGCTGCATGGGCGTGTTCACGGTGAACACGTTGAACTGGTGCACCTTGCGGAATTCGGCGCTCAAGGGCGCCGGGGCCGCCACATAGCCCACTTTCCAGCCCGTCACGTGGTAGGTCTTGCCGAAGCTGCTGACGATGAAGGCGCGCGCCGCCAGGCCGGGGTAGCGCGCGGCGCTTTCGTGCACCTGTCCGTCGTAGACCATGTGCTCGTAGACCTCGTCGCTGATCAGCACGATCTCGGTCGGGGCCAGCAGGTCCTGCAGGCGCAGCATGTCGGCGCGGGTCCACACCGTGCCGCTCGGGTTGTGCGGGCTGTTGATGACCAGGGCCCGCGTGCGGGGCGTGATCGCAGCGGCGATGCGGTCGAAGTCCGGGCGGAAACTGCCGGGCTCGCCGTCCAGTCCCAGCGGCACGCGCACCGCCACGCCCCCGGCCAGCTCGATGTTGGGCACGTAGCTGTCGTAGCAGGGGTCGAGCACGATGACCTCGTCGCCCGGGTGCACCACGGCCAGCACGGCTGTGAGGATGGCTTGCGTGGCCCCGGCGGTGACGGTGATTTCAGTCGCTGGGTTGTAGGTGTGGCCGTAGAGGGCCTGGATTTTCCGGGCAATCGCCTCGCGCAAGGCCGGCACCCCCGTCATCGGTGGGTACTGGTTGTGGCCGGCGCGCAGGGCGTCGCTCACCGCGTCCACCAGGCGCGGGTCGCCCTCGAAGTCGGGGAAGCCCTGGCCCAGGTTCACGGCCCCGGTCTCGGTGGCCAGCGCCGACATCACGGTGAAGATGGTGGTGCCCACGTGGGGCAGGCGGCTGCGCAGGGCGGGGGTGTGCATGTTCACAGGCTGTAGTCGTGGCCGTTGCCTTGCATGGCCTTGAGGATGAGTTCGCGCGAGAGCCGGTCGCTCAGGAATTCGGCGAAACGCAGCACGAACTGGCGCAGGTAGGCCCCGCGCTTGAAGGCCACGCGAGCCACGTTGTGGCCGAACAGGTGACCGGCCGGACGCGCCACCAGGTCGGGGTTGCGTTCTTCGCCCTGCATCGCCATTTCGGCCACCACGCCCACGCCCATGCCGAGCTTCACGTAGGTCTTGATCACGTCCGAGTCGATGGCTTCGAGCACGATGTTGGGCTTGAGCTGGCGCAGGCCAAAGGCCTGGTCGATGCGCGAGCGCCCGGTGAAGGACGGGTGGTAGGTGATCAGCGGCACCGCGGCCAGGTCGTCCAGGGCGATGCGCTCCTTGTCCAGCAGCGGGTGGCCAAAGGGCAGCACCAGCACGTGCTGCCAGTCGTAGCAGGGCAGGGTGATCAGCTCTTCGTACTGGGTCAGGGTTTCGGTGGCCATGCCGATGTCGGCCACGTCGTCCAGCAGCATCTGCGCGACCTGGGCCGGAGAGCCCTGGTGCAGGCTGACGTTGACCTTGGGGTAGGCCGTACGCAGCTTGGCCACCGGTCCGGGCAGCACGTAGCGCGCCTGGGTATGGGTGGTGGCGATGCTCAGGGTGCCGCTGTCCTGGGCCGAGAACTGTTCACCGATGCGTTTGAGGTTGTTGACCTCGCGCATGATGATCTCGATGCTGCGCAGCACGTGCTGACCGGGTTCGGTCAGCCGCTTGATGCGCTTGCCGTGGCGGGTGAAGACCTCCACCCCCAGTTCGTCTTCCAGCTCGATGATGGCCTTGGACACCCCCGGTTGCGAGGTGTGCAGGGCCTTGGCGGCTTCGGTCAGGTTCAGGTTGCGGCGCACCGCCTCCTGTACGAAACGGAACTGGTGCAGGTTCATGGGGCCGGGTCCTCCAGGGCCAGGTCGGCCAGCAAGGCGGTCAGGCGCGGGTGCTCGCCGGCCGTGGGCAGCAGCGCAAAGCGGGTGTCGGGGTGGCGCTGGTGCAGGGCGTCCATCAGCACGGGCAGGTCCTCGCGCGCGTGCTTGCCCATGCCAAAGAACAGGGGCAGCACCCGGATGTCGCGCGCCCCTTCGGCCACCAGGGCCGCGGCGGCCTCGGGCAGGCTGGGTTCGCACAGTTCGAGGTAG
The DNA here is from genome assembly GCF_002837145.1 of Macromonas nakdongensis. GTDB lineage: Bacteria > Pseudomonadota > Gammaproteobacteria > Burkholderiales > Burkholderiaceae_C > Macromonas_B > Macromonas_B nakdongensis. The sequence goes on from NZ_NWMV01000124.1 coordinate 6,377, forward strand.
GCGCAGCGTGCCGCCGTCGCCGGGTCACGCCGTTGCACCGCCGCGGCCACGGCTTCCACCGGGGCCCGCCAGAGCGGGTCGCGGGAACCGTGGGCAAACACAATCACAGCACGCATGGGTACCTCAGCGTTTCAAGACCAGCCAGCCGAACGCACCCAGCGAGGCCAGCGAATACAGCATGGACGGCGCCGCCGCCGCCAGCCAAGGCTGCCAGTCGCGCAGGTTGCCGATGTAGCCGAACACGTTGTTCAGCAGGAAGAAGCTGATGCCGATCATCACCCCCGCGAACACGTAGGCCGCCAGGCCGCTGCTGCGGAAGTGCAGGTAGGCAAAGGGCAGGGCCAGCACCACCATCACCAGGCAGCTCAGGGGGTAGAAGACCTTGCGCCAGAACTCGATCTCGTGGCGCTGTGCGGTCTGGTTGTTGGCCTGCAAATGCTGGATGTAGCCGAACAGATCGACCGTGCGCATGCGCTCGGGTTTGAGCAGGGCCACCGAAACCATGTCGACGCTCAGGCCCGTGGGCCAGGACAGGGTCGGCAGGGTGTCGGACGTGGCGGTGACCTGTTGTTCGGCGTTCACCTCAAAGCGGCGCCGCTGCACCTCGCTGAGCAGCCATTCGCCGCTGTCCGGGGCGATCACTCCACGCTGGGCGCTCAGGGTGGCGCGGATGCGCCCGTCCGCGCCGAAGGCGAAGATGCGGATGCCTTCGAGCGCGCCGGTGGCGTCCATGGCGCGCACGTTCACCGAATATTGCGTGTCTTCCTGCCGTTCCTTGAGCCAGGCGCCGGTCTGGCCCACACTGATGCGACCCTGGTACTGGGCCTTGAGCAGTTGCCCGGTGCGGTCGGCCCAGGGAGCGAGGTAGTCGCCGATGGCGAAGGTCAGGGCCACGAAAAACAGGCCCAGCCCGAGCAGGGTGCGCAAGGCCCGCCAGGGCCCCAGCCCGCTGGTGCGCAGGATGGTGTATTCCGAGCCCTGCGCCAGCCGCACCAGGGCGTAGACCGCGCCGATCAGCACCGCGATCGGCAGCAGTTCGTACACCCGGCTGGGCAGCAGCAGCCCCACGTACAGCAGGGCCTGCGGCAGGCCATAGACCCGGCTCGGGTCCAGCACCGAGGCCTTGCCCAGGGCCGGCAGTTCGTCCACGAAGTCGAAAAACAGGAACAGCGCCAGGAAGGCCAGCAGCACAAAGCCGACGGCCACCAGGATTTCACCGTAAATGAGGCGCCGCAAGGTCTTCATGCCGCGCCTCCGGCCGGTGCGCGGCGCGGCCACCAGCGGAACTGGTGCTGGCGCTGCGCCAGCCACAGCAGCGACGCGACCAACACACTGCCGTGCAGGCCCAGCATGAAGGGCCCCAGGCCGACCAGGCCGGTGGCCACCCAGTTCTGCCCCAGGTTGAGCAGGTTGTAATACACCACGAAGGCCAGCAGCATGAACACCAGGTTGCCGCTCTTGCCCGCGCGCGGGTTGCCGGCCGACACCGCCAGGGCCAGCACCACGAAGTTCAGCGCCGTCAGCCCCATGCCCAGGCGCCAGCCCAGTTCGCCCAAGTGGGCGGGGTGGGGCGTTTCGATCAGCGTCCAGGTCGGCAGCGATTTGAGTCCGCCCCCGCTGGCCGCGGCCGCCTTTTCGGCGCCGATCTGGATACCGTAGCGCTCGAATTCGCTCACCTTCAGCCCGTCGCCCGCTCCGCCAGCGGGCTGCTCCAGCCGCTGTCCATGCTCCAGCATGAGGTACTGCACCCCCTGGATCGATTCGACCCGGCCCGAGCGCGCCGAGGTGATGCTTTCGCTGCCGTCGCGTTCCACGCTGGAGATGAAGACGTTGCGGCCTTCCGCACCCTGGGCGGTGTCCTTGTCGATGAAAAACACGCGCCGGCCGTTGGACGACTCCTGGAACTGGCCGGGCGCGACCCGTTCCAGATCGCCGCGGCGCTCGTAGCGGTCGCGCAGGTCGTCGGTCTGTGCGTTCGCCCAGGGCCAGACGAACAGCACCATCAGCATGATCACCAGCAGGATCGGCCAGGCAAAGCGGAACACCGGCCGCAGGAAGGCCGTCAGGCCCTGGCCGCTGGAGAACCAGATCACCATCTCGCTGTCGCGGTACATGCGCGACAGGGTGGACACCACCGCGATGAACAGCGCCAGCGTCAGCACCGTGGGCAGGCGGCCGAGCACGGTGTAGGTCAGCACCAGCAGGATTTCTTCGGGGTTGACGCTGCCCTTGTTGGCCAGACCCAGCGTGCGGATCAGCAGCATCGTGATCACGATGGTGAACAGCACCACCAGGGTGGCGCCGAAACTGCGGGCCAGTTCGCGCCGGAGCGAGGAATGGAATAACATCGTTTGAAACAGCAACAGCCGACATTATGGACTTCGAACTCAAATCCCTGACCCCGCACCAGACCGCTTCCACCGTGGCCGACGCCCTGCTGCTGCTGTGGCCCGACACCGCCGACCAGGCCGCGCCGGCGCTGGACGATCCGCTGACCGTTTGGGCGCGTGGGGCCGTGGCCGATGGTGACCTGGCCGCCGGTGCCGGGCAGTGCCTGGCGGCGCACCGTTTGCCGGGGATCAAGCCGCGCCGCGTGGTGCTGGCGCGCTGCGGCGACGGTTCGCCCGCCC
>NZ_NWMV01000125.1 GCF_002837145.1 Macromonas nakdongensis
GGGCCTGCACAGCGCCCACCGCGCCAGCCTGGACCTGCCCGCGCACGGCACGCCCGCGGCCCCGCACACCTGGCTGTTCGGCCTGCGCCGCATGCTGCTGGGCTACGCCGTCGGCCACAACGCCGAGGCCTGGCAAGGCATCGACCCCTACGGCGAAATCGGCGGCCTGGACGCGGCCCTGCTCGGCCCCTTGGCACAGTTGCTGGACAAACTGGAATGCACCTGGCAAGCCCTGAGCGCCCCGGCCACCGTGCCCGACTGGTGCGGGCGCTTGCGCCAACTGCTGCAAGACTTTTTCGACGCCACCCCGGCCCGCAGCGGCACCGAAGCCCCGATCGACCCGCGCGACCCCATCACCCTGCTGCAACTGGACCAGGCCCTGGACCACTGGCAAACGGTCTGCGCCGAAGCCCGCTTCGACGAAGCCCTGCCCCTGGCCGTGGCCGCCGAGCAGTGGTTGGCCGCACTCGACAGCCCGCGCCTGTCGCAGCGCTTTTTTGGTGGCGCCGTCACCTTCGCCACGCTGATGCCGATGCGCGCCATCCCCTTCCGCCACGTCTGCCTGCTGGGCATGAACGACGGCGCCTACCCGCGCAACCGGGCGCCGCTGGACTTCGACCTGATGGGCCGACAGTACCGCCCCGGCGACCGCTCGCGCCGCAGCGACGACCACTACATGCTGCTCGAAGCCCTGCTGTCGGCGCGCGACCGGCTCTACGTGTCCTGGGTCGGGCGCAGCATCACCGACAACAGCGAGCGCACGCCCTCGGTGCTGGTCCACCAGCTGCGCGAGCACCTGGCCAGCGGCTGGCGGCTGGCCGAGTCGGCCGAGGGCTCGCTGCTCGACGCCCTGAGCACCGAGCACCCCCTGCAACCCTTCAGCCCGCGCTATTTCGGGCCCGCCACGCTGGCGCCGTCGGCGCGCTGGTTCACCCATGCCCACGAATGGCGCCGCAGCACCGGCCAAGGGCGCTGGCCGGCCCCGCCGACCGACGGCGCACTGCCGCCCCTGGCGCGCAGCGAGCCCCTGACCGTGGACGAACTGGCCGGGTTTTTGAAAGACCCGGTCAAAGCCTTCTTCCGCCGCCGCCTGGGGGCCAACCTCGACCTGCCCGACCCCACCCAGGCGGAGCACGAGCCCTTCGATCTCGACGGCCTGGCCCGCTGGCAGCTGCACCACGAACTGCTGCAACACCAGACCCAGGCCCTGTTGCACGGCGAAGACCTGGCGCGCGACCGGCAACGCCAACTCGATGCCTTGGAACGCCGCGGCGAACTGGCCGCCGGCGGCTTCGGCCTGGTGCAGCGGGCCAGCCTGGAAGCCCCTCTGCCCGAGCTGATGCAGGCCTACCAGAACGCCCTGGCCGCCTGGCCCAACCGCCACACCGACACCCTGGATTGGCGGTCCCACCTGCAGGGCCAGACGGTGGCCGTGCTCGACCGGCTCGACGGCCTGCGCCACAACGACCAGGGCGAACGCGCCCGCGTCGTGCTTGAAGCCAGCAACCTGGTGGAACAGGGGCGCTACCGCGCCGACAAGCTGGTGGGCCACTGGGTGCACCACCTGGCCGCCCACCTGGCCGGCGGCCCCCTGTCCACGTTGGTGCTGAGCAAGGCCGGCGACGTCACCCTGGCCCCCCTGCCCCTGGACCAGGCCCAGGCCCACTGGAGCGCCCTGGTGGACGCCTGGATCACCGGCATGCAACACCCGTTGCCGCTGGCCCTCCGGCCCGCGTTCGACTGGCTGCGCGCCCTGGGCAGCCAGCCCGACGATCCCGGCAAAGCCTGGCGGGCCGCGCAAAAAGCCTACGAGGCCGACGGCGGTGCACTCGACCGCAACCCGCACCTGCGCCGCGCCTACCCCGACTTCACCGCGCTGGCCGGCCCACTGGCCGACGCCGCCGAACCCAGCCCCTTCCGGCACTGGACCGACACCCTGCTGCGCCCGCTGTGGCGGGCCATCCCGGTGCAGCGCGGCCCGGGCCACACCACCCCGGAAGCCGACGCATGAGCACCCACGAACTGCAGGTCCGCGACTTCCCACTGCACGGCAGCCGCCTCATCGAAGCCAGCGCCGGCACGGGCAAGACCTGGACCATCGCCATGCTCTACGTGCGCCTGGTGCTGGGCCCGCGCCACGAGCGCGACGACGGCGCCTTTGGCCGGCCCCTCACCCCGCCCGAAGTGCTGGTCGTCACTTTCACCGAAGCCGCCACCCAGGAACTGCGCGCGCGCGTGCGCCTGCGCCTGGCCCAGGCCGCCAGCGTCTTCCGCGACGACCCGACCGAGCGCGAAGCGCACCAGCAACAGGTCGACCTGCACGCCCTGCTGGCGCTGCGCAGCGACCACCCCGAAGCCGACTGGCCGCGCCTGGCCGTGCGCCTGCAGCTGGCCGCCGAGTGGATGGACGAAGCCGCCATCTCCACCATCCACGGCTGGTGTCTGCGCATGCTGCGCGAACACGCTTTCGACGGCAACAGCCTGTTCCAGCAGACCCTGGAAACCGACCCCACCGAGTTGCAGGCCGAAGTCGCCCGCGACGCCTGGCGCAGCTTCTACGCGCCCCTGCCCCTGGCCCACGCCCAGGAGGTGCTGCGCTGGTGGAGCGGCCCGGCCGACCTGCTCCAGGCCGTGCGCCCGCTGCTGGAACTGGCCGCCACCGGGCAGCTCGCCCCAGCCGACGACGCCCCACCCGGCCCGCTGCTGACGCGCACCTTGGCCGAACGTGACGCCGCCCTGGCCAGCCTCAAAGCCCCCTGGCCCGCCTGGACCGCCGAGCTCAAGGCCCTGTTCGATGCCGGCGCCGCGGCCCAGCACTTCAACGCCAAGCAATTCCGCGCCCAGTACTACGACAACTGGCTGCGCAAACTGGAGGTCTGGGCCAGCGACCCCACGGCCCTGGCCCCGCCCGACCTGCAAAAAGGCTGGGAACGCCTGACGCCCGAAGGCCTGGCCGGCGTCTGCAAAGCCCCGGCGCACGCCCCCCTGTACCGCGACCACCCCGCCCTGGCCGCCCTGGACGGGCTGCGCGCGCAACTGGGCCAGCTGCCCAGCGCCCGCGCCGGCCTGCTGCGCCACGCCGCCCACTGGATGCACCAGCGCTTCCAGCGTGAACAGGCGGCCCGCGCCCACATGGGCTTCAACGACCTGTTGCTGCGCCTCGACCAGGCCCTGCACGGCCCCAACGGCGAGCGGCTGGCCGCCACCGTCCGGCGCCAATTCCCGGTCGCGCTCATCGACGAGTTCCAGGACACCGACCCGGTCCAGTACCGCATCTTCGACCGCATTTACCGCGTCGCCCAGCCCGAGCCCGACACCGCGCTGGTGCTCATCGGCGACCCGAAGCAGGCCATCTACGCCTTCCGCGGCGCCGACATCCACACCTACCTGCAGGCACGCCAGGCCTGTGTCGGCCGGCGCTACACCCTGGGCACCAACCACCGCTCCACCACCGCCATGGTGGCCGCCGTCAACCACGGTTTTGCCGTGGCCGAATCGCGGCCCGACGGGGCCGGGGCCTTCGGCTTCCGCCGGCCCGGGCAGGACAACCCGGTGCCCTTCTTGCCGGCCGGCGCCGCCGGCCGGGCGCTGCAGTGGTTCCCCCACGGCCCCACCGCCGGCCCCGGCCCGGCCCTGACGCTGTGCCACCTGGCCCTGCCCGCCAGCGGTAAAGCCCTGGGCAAAGACGCCACCCTGCAGCAGCTGGCCCAGGTCTGCGCCAGTGCCATGGTGGCGCACCTGCAACACGGCGCGGGCTTCGGCCGCCCAGCCACGGACACCGCCCCCGCCGACTGGCGCCCCCTGCGCCCAGCCGACATGGCGGTGCTGGTGCACACCCGCCAAGAGGCCGACGCCGTCCGCGCCGCCTTGGCCGAGCGCGGGTTGCGCAGCGTCTACCTGTCGGACCGCGAATCGGTCTACAACACCGCCCCGGCGCACGACCTGCAGCACTGGCTCAACGCCTGCGCCGAGCCCGACAACCCGCTACCGCTGCGCGCCGCCCTGGCCACCGCCACGGCCCGCCCGGCCGCCACCGCCTGACCCGCGAGGAGACCCCGATGCTCAACACCCACGCCAACGCCTTGCCCTACGACGACATGTACGAGGCGCTCATCGCCGCCCACCAGGGCCTGAGCACCGAGCAGAGCCACGCCCTGAACGCGCGCCTGGTGCTGCTGCTGGCCAACCACATCGCCGACCTGGCGGTGTTGCAGGAGGCCTTCCGCCTGGCCCGCCACAGCGCCGCGCCCGAGGCCGCCGAGGCCCCCGCCAGCGCCATGGCCGATGGCCAGGCCATCACCCCGGTGGTGCCCAGCCACGCCGCGGCCTGATGTCCCCACCCGGTGACGCCTACGCCCGCCACCCCTGACAGAATTCTTCGCACCCCGCCAGGAGACCCGCCATGCCCTTGATCGAAAAAATCCACCACGTCGCCTACCGCTGCAAAGACGCGAAAGAAACCGTCGAGTGGTACACGAAGCACCTGGACATGAAGTTCGTGCTCGCCATCGCCGAGAACGAAGTCCCGTCCACCAAGGCCTGGGACCCGTACATGCACATCTTCCTCGACGCTGGGAACGGCAACGTGCTGGCCTTTTTCGAGCTGCCCGAGCAAAAACCCATGGGCCGCGATGAGAACACCCCCGCCTGGGTGCAGCACCTGGCCTTGAAGGTCGATTCCCTGGACACCCTGCTGGCCGCCAAGGCACGGCTGGAGGCCGCCGGCATCGAGGTGCTGGGCCCGACCGACCACACCATCTTCAAGAGCATCTACTTCTTCGACCCCAATGGCCACCGCCTGGAGCTGGCCTGCGACACCGGTACGCCCGAGATGTACCGCATGCTCGACGAGGTGAAGTGGGACATGCTCCAGGAATGGAGCCAGACCAAGAAAGCCCCCAAGCACGCCGCCTGGATGCACGACGGCAGCATGGCCTCCTGACCCACAAGCCCCCTCGACATGAGCACACTCAACGAAACCCACGACCCCTCCCTGCGCAGCTGGGTGGCCTCGGCCCAGGCGCCGGGCACCGATTTCCCGCTGCAGAACCTGCCGTTTGCCACCTTCCGCCGCCGCGGCAGCAACGAGCCCCTGCGCGGGGGCGTCGCCATTGGCGACCAGATCCTCGATCTGGCGGCCGTGGCCCGCTCCGGCGTGTTCACCGGCGAGGCGGCGCAGGCCGCCCAGGCCGGCGCCCAGGACAGCCTCAACGCCCTGATGGCACTGGGCCCCGCCGCCTGGTCGGCCCTGCGCCTGGCCCTGTCGCGTGGTTTGCGCGAAAGCAGCGCCCAGCAGGCCGCGCTGCAGCCCTGCCTGCTGCCCCAGGCCGAGGTCGAATACGGTCTGCCGGCCCGCATCGGCGACTACACCGACTTCTACACCTCGGTCCACCACGCCACCAACATCGGCAAACAGTTCCGCCCCGACAACCCGCTGCTGCCCAACTACAAGTGGGTGCCCATCGGCTACCACGGCCGTGTCAGCAGCATCGGCGTGTCGGGCCAGGCCTTTCACCGCCCGCGCGGCCAGGTGAAAGCGCCCGACGCGGCGGCTCCGGTGCTGGCGCCCAGCCAGCGGCTGGACATCGAGCTGGAACTGGGCATCTTCATCGGCCACGGCAACGCCCTGGGCGACCCTATCGCCATGCCCGAGGCCGAGTCGCACGTCTTCGGCCTGTGCCTGCTCAACGACTGGTCGGCGCGCGACATCCAGGCCTGGGAATACCAGCCGCTGGGCCCCTTCCTGGCCAAGAACTTTGCCACCACCATCTCGCCCTGGGTGGTGACGCTGGAGGCCCTGGCGCCGTACCGCGTGGCCTTCGAACGCCCGGCCGACGACCCGCAGCCTCTGCCTTACCTGGACACGCCCGCCAACCGCCAGGCCGGGGCCTTCGACATCCAGTTGCAGGTCGGCCTGGAAACGGCGCAGATGCGTGCCGCAGGGCAGGGCGATGCCCCCATCTGCCGCACCAGCTACCGCCACGCTTACTGGACCATCGCCCAGATCGTGACGCACCACACCGTCAACGGTTGCAACCTGCAGCCGGGCGACCTGTTCGGCAGCGGTACGCTGTCGGGTCCGACGCTCGACCAGGCGGGTGCCCTGATCGAACTGACGCAAGGGGGCAAACAGCCGGTGGCCTTGCCCAACGGCGAAAGCCGCACCTATCTGCAGGACGGCGATGCGGTGGTGATCCGGGGGTGGTGCGAGAAACCGGGTGCGGCGCGCCTGGGTTTTGGCGAATGCCGGGGCACGGTGCTGCCGGCCCGGGGCTGAGGTGTTTCATGCCAAACCGGCATAGCAGCTAGTGCGGTTTGCCTGTTTCTTTTGGGCAGATCCGCACTACAGTGCTCAGGCCAAGGGCGGGCGGAACGGCGGTGCATTCCTAGGGTAACTACCTAGGGATTGTACACCGATTCGGGTGATAAAGTTATATCTAATAATTAATGTGACGTGGCGGTCGATTCGGCTGCCGCGTCGCTTCCAGGGACAACGGGCCAACCGGCACACCTCCGAAAAGGAATTCACCATGAGACTGTTCAAAGTTCGCACCCTCGGCCTGATCTGCGCCGCACTCACTGCCGGCAGCGCCATGGCGCAGCAGGTCACCCTGCGTCTGCACCACTTCCTGCCGCCGCAGGCCAACGTGCCGCGTCTGGCCATCGAGCCCTGGGCCAAGAAGGTCGAGGCCGAGTCCGGTGGCCGCATCAAGGTGCAATTGTTCCCGGCCATGCAGATGGGAGGCTCCCCTGCGCAGCTGTTCGACCAGGCCCGTGACGGCGTGGCCGACATCACCTGGACCGTGCTGGGCTATACCCCGAACCGATTCATCAAGACCGAGGTGTTCGAGATCCCCTTCATCGCCCCGTCGGGTGCGCGCGCCGGTGAAATCACCTCCAAGGCCGCCTGGGAGTTCGTGGACAAGTTTGCTGCCGACGAGTTCAAGGACGTCAAGCTGCTGGCCATCCACACCCATGGACCGGGCCTGTTCCACACCAAGAAGCCGGTGAATGGCCTGGAAGACCTGCGCGGCATGAAGATCCGTGGTGGCACCCGCATCGTCAACAACATGCTGGTCAAGCTCGGCGCGACCCCGGTGGGCATGCCCGTGCCGGCCGTGACCGAGGCCCTGTCCAAGGGCGTGCTCGACGGCACCACCATCCCCTGGGAAGTGGGCCCGGCCGTGAAGGTAACCGAAATGGTGAAGAACCACACCACCTTTGCCGGTGACAAAGGCCTCTACAACATGGCTTTCGCCTTCAGCATGAACAAGGCCACCTACGACAAGCTGCCGGCCGACCTGAAGAAGGTGATCGACAACAACTCGGGCCTGGAAACCGCCGCCGCCTTTGGCCGCGCCATGGACGAGGGCGACAAGCTGGGCCGTGCCGCGGCCGAGAAGGCCAAGAACAACATCGTGGCGCTGGATGCCGCCGAAACCCAGCGCTGGCTGCGCACCGCCAGCGCGGTGGAGTCTGACTGGGTCAAAGACATGAAGGCCAAGAACATCGACGGTGCCAAGCTGGCGGCCGAGGCCCGCGCGCTCATCGCCAAGAACAGCAAGTAAACCGACAATACCTCACGCGCATGGTGCTCGCGCCATGCGCGTTTTTTGCAAGCTTCGCCGGCGCTGGTGGTCGGCCTAAGGAATTTCGTCATGATGACCTGGGTGTTTCGGTGCACCAAATGGTCCGCCGTGCTGGGTGGGCTGGTGCTGTGTGCGATCACGCTGATGATCGTCGCCAGCGTGGCTGGCCGCGCCATGATCGGCTTGGGGCTGGGGCCGGTGCCCGGCGATTTCGAGCTGGTGGAAGCCGGCTCGGCCGTGGCG
>NZ_NWMV01000126.1:0-702 GCF_002837145.1 Macromonas nakdongensis
GTGGCCGCGGCCCAGACCCAGGTGGCGGCCGCCCAGGCCAATGTGCAGGCCCTGACCGCCACACGGCACCGCATCGAGGTGGACCTGGCCGACAGCGAGTTGAAGGCCCCGCGCGAAGGCCGGGTGCAGTTCGTCATAGCGCACCCCGGCGAGATCGTGGCCGGGGGCGGACGGGTGCTGAACCTGATCGACCTGTCCGACGTGTACATGACCTTCTTCCTGCCGGAAACGGTGGCCGGGCGCGTGGCCCTGGGCAGCGAGGTGCGCATCGTGCTCGACGCCGCCCCCCACTTCGTGGTGCCGGCCAAAGTGTCCTTCGTGGCCAGCACGGCGCAGTTCACTCCGAAAACGGTGGAAACCGCGAGCGAACGCCAGAAGCTGATGTTCCGCGTGCGCGCCCAGGTGGACCCCGAACTGCTGCGCCGCCACCGCGACCAGGTGAAAACCGGTCTGCCGGGCGTGGCCTGGCTCAAGCTGGACCCACAAGCCCCCTGGCCCGAGCACCTGGCCCTGCCGACACAGCCATGACCTCCGCGCAACGCCCACCGCCCGAGCCCGTGGCTCGGCTCCAGGGCGTGGGGCTGCGCTACAAAGCCACCACGGCCCTGGACGGGGTGACGCTGGACATCCCCGCCGGCCGCATGGTCGGCCTGATCGGCCCCGACGGGGTCGGCAAATCCAGCCTGCTGGCCCTGCTGGCGG
>NZ_NWMV01000126.1:814-1008 GCF_002837145.1 Macromonas nakdongensis
GGCGGTGTGCCCGCGCATCGCCTACATGCCGCAAGGCCTGGGCAAGAACCTCTACCCCACCCTGTCGGTGGAGGAGAACCTGCAGTTCTTCGCCCGCCTGTTCGGGCACGACCGCGCCGAACGGCGCGAACGCATCGACCGGCTGACCCAGGCCACTGGGCTGCAAGCCTTCCTGGCGCGCCCGGCCGGGCAGC
>NZ_NWMV01000126.1:1226-1513 GCF_002837145.1 Macromonas nakdongensis
ACGGCCTGCTGCACAGCACCGGCACCCAGGGCCTGGAAGCCGCCTTCATCGCGCTGCTGCCCGAGGCCCGGCGCCAGGGGCACCGGGCGGTGGAAATCCCGCCCCTGGTCGGCAACGGCCACGACGACACCGCCATCGAAGCCGAGGGCCTGACCATGCGTTTCGGCGATTTCGTCGCCGTTGACGGGGTGAGCTTCCGCATCCAGCGTGGCGAGATCTTCGGCTTCCTCGGCTCCAACGGCTGCGGCAAATCGACCACCATGAAGATGCTGACCGGCCTGCTGCCC
>NZ_NWMV01000126.1:1696-2052 GCF_002837145.1 Macromonas nakdongensis
CGCTGGCGGTGGCCATGGTGCACCGGCCGGAACTGCTGATCCTGGACGAACCGACTTCGGGCGTGGACCCGATCGCCCGCGACCAATTCTGGCGGCTGATGATCGAACTGGCCCGGCGCGACCAGGTGACGCTGTTCATCTCCACCCACTTCATGAACGAGGCCGAGCGCTGCGACCGCATCTCGCTGATGCACGCCGGCCGGGTGCTGGTGAGCGACACGCCGGCGGCCATCGTCGCCGCCCAGGGGGCCCGCACCCTGGAGGAAGCCTTCATCGGCCACCTGGTGGCGGCCGGCGGCGGCGAAGCGCCCCGCCCCCCCGTGCGCACCCCTGAACTGGCCCTGTCCAGCGCCGCC
>NZ_NWMV01000127.1 GCF_002837145.1 Macromonas nakdongensis
GGAACTGGGCCTGGCCGGCGTGCTGGCTGGCCCAGCGCAGTTCGCTCTGCAGGGTGGTGCCGTCGAGCCGCAGGGTCAGGTCGGCGGTGTCCAGGCCGGCGCGCAGGCGTTCGGTCTGGGGGCCGGCCCCTGGGAGCAGGGTCAGGTCGCCGCTGGTGCGGCGCAGGGCCAGGTGGGCGCGGGCCCCGCCGGCCCCCGCAGGCGGTGGAGCGGTGAGGGGCAGGTCCAGGTCCCACTGGCCGTCGAACACCAAGTCGCCCACCAGCCCGGCTTGGGACAGCGGACCTTGGGGTGCGGTGTCGGTGCTGAGCCAGGCGTTGAGCCAGCTCAGGGCCAGGCCTTGCAGCTGGCCCTGGCCGCTCCATTGGCCCTGGGCCCAGCGGGTGCGGGACCAGTTCAGGGTCATGGGGGTGTCGGCCAGGGGAGGCAGGGGGCGGCCGCCGGACTGGGGCAGCGGCGTCAGGCGCAGGCGACCGGGGGCCAGGGTCAGTCCGTCCTGGTCACTGTGCTGGAGCTGGGTGTCGCCCAGGTTGTCGATGCGCACGCCCAGGGGGTGGGTGCTGTCGCTCAATTCGAGCTGGAGGGTGCTCAGGCGCGCCGTGCCGCCAAGGCCGGTGGACCCTGGCTGCAAGGTGCCGGCGCCGGCCAGTCGCGTGCGCGCGTTCCAGCGGGCGCCACCGGTGTGGAGCGCGGCCTGGCCCCGGTGGTCCAGCTGCCAGTCGAAGGCCTGGCCGCGGGCCTGGGTGTTCCAGTCCTGCAGGTCCAGGGCGTTTGCGCCGCTGCCTGGGGCCGCGCGCAGTTGCAGTCGGGGCACCGCGAGGTCGAGCGACCAGGGCTGACTGCTGGCCTGTGGCCCGGGTTGCGGCCACCACGTAGGCCGGCTGCCCCATTGCGCCGTCAGACGGGCTTCGCCTTGTGCGCTCCAGGCCGCCAGCGGAGCCAGCACCTGCCGGTCCAGGTGGGCGCCGGGCCAGGCCGCATGCAGGCGTGCCAGGGTGAGTTGCAGCCAGCGTTGCAGGGCCTGGGCGTCGCGCAACTGGACCTCGCCGTGGCTGGGGCGCTCGGGCACGGTGGCCGCGCTGTGGCCGTCGAAGCGCAGCTCGGTGCCGGGCAGGCGCAGGGTGGCCTGTCCGTCGAAGGCGACAGGCTGGGGGTGCAGGGTGCCGCTGGCGTCCAGTTCGGCGCCCCAGAGCTGGGCCTGGAGGGTCTGCAGGGCGAGGCGGCCGGCTGCCCAGCGGCCTTCGGCCTGGAGTTGGGGGGCGGGCCATTGGCCGGGGCGGGCGGGCCCGGCGCTCGGGCGCAGGGCGGCGGTCAGCCGCGTCGGGGCGGTGTCGTCGCCGTCCGGGCCTTGGGCGTTCAGTTCCAGGTCGGTGGCCGCCACGTTCCAGCCGCTCCA
>NZ_NWMV01000128.1 GCF_002837145.1 Macromonas nakdongensis
GCCCAGTTCTTTCCAATTGGGCAGCAGCTCGTTCAAGGCGATGGGGTCCATCACGGCGCCGGAGAGGATGTGGGCGCCGGGCTCGGAGCCTTTCTCCAAGACGCACACGCCGATCTCGGTCCCGCGCTCGGCGGCCAGTTGCTTCAGGCGGATGGCGGTGGACAGGCCACCCGGGCCGCCACCGACGACGACGACGTCGTAGTCCATCGCTTCGCGCGGGCCTTGTTGTTCGAGCAAATTAAGGGGGGTTTTCATGGGCGGTGCTCTGTCTCGGTTTTTTTTGAAAGGAGAACACAGGAAAGCTGACGCGAACCTGTCTTCGAGGCGACCGATTTTAGGGGGCGTGCGTGCACAATCTCTGTCGATCGCACGACATTGCAAGCACTTTAGGGGTAAAAACCGATGGCATACCAAATCGATCTGTCTGGCCGCGTGGCCTTGGTGACCGGCGCTTCCAGCGGTCTGGGCGCGCAGTTTGCCCGCACCCTGGCGCGCGCCGGGGCCGCGGTGGTGCTGGCCAGCCGCCGCACCGACAAGCTGCAGGACCTGCGCGTGGCCATCGAGGCAGAAGGCGGCGACGCCCACGTGGTGGCGCTGGACGTGACCGACCGCGATTCGATCGAGGCCGCCGTGGCCCACGCCGAAACCGAGGTGGGCCCGATCGACATCCTGGTCAACAACTCGGGCGTGAGCACCACGCAGCGCCTGCAGGACGTGAGCGAGGCGGACTACGACTTCATCATGGGCACCAACGTGCGCGGCGCGTTTTTTGTGGCGCAGGCGGTGGGCAAGCGCATGCTGGCGCGGGCCAAGGGCGCGGCGCCGGGCACCTACGTGGGCGGGCGCATCGTCAACATCGCCAGCATGGCGGGGCTGAAGGTGCTGCCGCAGATCGGGGTGTACTGCATGAGCAAGGCCGCCGTGATCCAGATGACCAAGGCCATGGCGGTGGAGTGGGGCAAGTTCGGCATCAACGTGAACGCGGTCTGCCCGGGCTACATCGACACCGAGATCAACCACCACCACTGGGACACCGAGGGCGGGCAAAAACTGATCGCCATGCTGCCGCGCAAGCGCGTGGGCCGCCCCGAAGACCTGGACGCCGTGCTGATGATGCTGGCGAGCAAGGAAAGCCATTTCGTCAACGGCGCGGTGATCGCCGCCGACGACGGTTTTGCCGTCTGACGGAGGGCGCATGAAACTGGAAGTCCCCGCGCAGAAAACCCTGATCCACACCATGACCGTACCCATCCGTTGGGGCGACATGGACGCGATGGGCCACGTCAACAACACGCTGTACTTCCGTTACATGGAAATTGCGCGCCTGCAGTGGATGTTCGAGTCCGGCGTGCCGGCCAACCCGCAGGGCGAGGGCCCGGTGATCGCCAACGCCTTCTGCAACTTCATCCGGCAGCTGGAGTTCCCGGGCGAAGTGCTGGTGCGCACCTACGCCGGCGCGGTGGGCCGCAGCTCCTTCGACACCTACCACGAACTGTGCCGCACCGACGACCCGGACACGGTGTACGCCAACGGTGGCGCCACGGTGGTTTGGGTGGACTTTCCGGCGCAAAAGTCGGCGCCCTTGCCGGTGCACCTGCGCGAGCGGCTGGTCTGAGGCCGCCGGCGGCACGCGTGGGCCGACCGACCGGCTTTGGCCGGTTCGGGGTGGTCAGGCGGCGGGCTTGGCCTTGGGCACGCGGCCCATCAGGTAGAACTCCGGGTTGGGCTGCAGGCCGCTGAAGCTGGCCATGCGGTTGCTCAGGCCAAAGAAGGCGGTGATGGCGGCGATGTCCCAGGCGTCCTCGTCGTTGAAGCCGTGCGCGTGCAGCGCGGCGAAGTCGGCGTCGTCGATCTCGTGGGCGTTCTGACACACCTTCATCGCGAAGTCGAGCATGGCGCGCTGGCGCGGGCTGATGTCGGCCTTGCGGTGGTTGATGGCGACTTGGTCGGCCACCAGCGGCTTTTTCTCGTAGATGCGCAGGATGGCGCCGTGCGCCACCACGCAGTACAGGCACTGGTTGGCGGCGCTGGTGGCGGTGACGATCATTTCCCGGTCGCCTTTGGTGAGGCCGCTCTCGCGCCCCACCGTTTCCGGCAGCATCAGCGCGTCGTGGTAGGCGAAGAAGGCGCGCCACTCGGCCGGGCGGCGGGCGAAACCCAAGAACACGTTGGGCACGAAGCCGGCCTTGTCCTGCACCTCCAGAATCTTGGCGCGGATGTCTTCGGGCAGGCTGTTGAGGTCGGGGAAGGGGTAGCGGTTCGTCTCCATGGGCTTTCTTCTGGTGGGGGTCAATCGTCGAGCGCGGCGCTCCAGCGCGCGTTCCAGTCGGCCGGGGGCCGGTCGTCGGGCGATGATCGCAGATCCTGCAACTGGCGCCTGTCGCGTTTGGTCGGTCGGCCCTGGGTGATGGCGTGGGCCGGTTCGGGTGCGAGTCGGTGGCGCTCGGCGGCCTGGGCGCGGGCCAGCAGCGAGGCGGCCGTCTCTTCGTACAGCAGGGCGGCCTGCGGGGCCGGGCCGCGAGCCGCGCTGAGGGCCCGCACCACCACCGTGCGCTGGCTGTGGCCGGCGGTGAAGGTGATTTCGTCGTCCACCTTGGGTTCGCGCGAGGCCTTGGCCGGCTGGCCGTTGATGCGCACCCGGCCTTTGTCGATCTCGTCGCCCGCCAAACTGCGGGTTTTGAAAAACCGGGCCGCCCAGAGCCATTTGTCGAGGCGGATCTTGGTGTTCTCGTCGGACGCTTTCATGGGGGTCCTGGGTCAGACCGAGGCACCCAGGTCCCGGGCCCGCTGGCGGCTGTCTGCTGCGACGCTGGGGTCGGGGGTCTGCTGCGTGGGCCAGCCGGCCAGGTGCCGTTCGCACAGGTCGGCCAGGGCGCGCATGCCGGGCGCGCTGTCGTTCAGGCAGGGGATGTAGTGGAACTCGCGGCCGCCGGCGTGCAGGAAGGCCTCGCGCGCCTCCTGGTCGATCTCTTCCAGGGTTTCGATGCAGTCGCTGCTGAAGCCGGGGCAGACCACGTCCACCCGACCGACGCCGGCCTGGGCCAACTGCACCAGGGTCGGTTCGGTGTAGGGCTCCAGCCACTTGGCCTTGCCAAAGCGGGACTGGAAGGTGACCGCGTAATCTTCCTTCTTGAGCCCCAGGGCCTCGGCCAGCAGGCGGCCGGTTTTGTGGCATTCGCAGTGGTAGGGGTCGCCCAGGTGAAGGGTGCGCTCGGGCATGCCGTGGAAGCTCATCACCAGCTTGTCGGGGCGACCGTGCGCCATCCAGTGTTGCTGCACCGAGGTTTTCAGCGCGTCGATGTAGGCCGGGTCGTCGTGGTAGTGGTTGACGAAGCGCAGCTCCGGCACGTAGCGCACCCGGGCGCCCCAGGCGTAGACCGCGTCGAACACGCTGGCGCTGGTGGCGCCGCTGTACTGGGGGTAGGCTGGCAACACCAGCACCCGGGTGCAGCCAGCGGCCTTCATGGCGTCGAGCTGGCTGTCGATGGACGGCTGGCCGTAGCGCATGGCGTAGCGCACGTCCAGGTGGTGGCCGCGTTCGCCCAGGTAGCCCTGCAGCAGCGCGGCCTGCTTGGCGGTCCAGACCTTCAGGGGCGAGCCCTCGGGCGTCCAGATGGTGGCGTACTTGGCCGCCGATTTTTTCGGCCGCACCCGCAGGATGATGCCGTGCAGGATCAGCCACCAGACGGCTTTGGGGATTTCGACCACGCGCGGGTCGGCCAGGAACTGGCCCAGGTAGCGCCGCAGCGCCGGGGCGTTCGGGGCGTCGGGCGTGCCCAGGTTGCACAGCAGCACACCGGTCTTGGCCGCTTGGCCGTGGGTGTAGGGGGGTTCTTTGCGAAAGGCCATGCGGTATTCTCGCCCACCTATGCTGAACCTCGCGCGCATCCGGGCCATCACCCTCGATTTGGACGACACGCTCTGGCCCATCTGGCCCACCATCGAGCGCGCCGATGGGGCGCTGCAGGCCTGGCTGGCCGAGCACGCCCCGGCCACCGCGGCCCTGCTGACCGACCCCGAGCAGCGCCGCGCCATCCGCGCCGCCGTCAACCGCGACCTGGCCGAGCAGGCCCACGACCTGACCCTGTTGCGGCGCGAGGCCATCCGGCGCGCCTTGCTGCTGGCCGGCGATCCCGAGGCGCACGCCGAGCCCGCGTTCGAGGTGTTTTTCGCCGAACGCCAGCGCGTCAGCCTGTACGAGGACGCGTTGCCCGCACTGCAGCACCTGGCTGCCCGCTTTCCGCTGGTGGCCCTGTCCAACGGCAACGCCGATGTGCAGCGCGTCGGCCTGGGGGCGCATTTCCACGCCAGCGTCAGCGCGCGCGAGCAGGGCTGCAGCAAACCCGACCCGCGCATCTTCCTGGCCGCCGCCGCCCGTGTTGGGGTGCCGCCCGAAGCCGTGTTGCACGTGGGCGACGACCCGGGCCACGACGTGCTGGGGGCGCTCGGGGCGGGCATGCAGACGGCCTGGATCAACCGCCAGGGGAGTGCTTGGCCGCATGCCGATGTGCGCCCCCATGTCGAGTGCGATAATTTGAAAAAACTGTGCCGCTGTCTGGATTGACCTTCGCAACGGTGGGAGACACAGCGGCGTGCCGACGGAGGGGGCGGCACCACCATGGCACTGACGATTCATGGCATCACCGCCTCTCGGGCGGTGCGGCCCTTGTGGGCGGCCGAAGAACTGGGGCTGGCCTACCGCCACGAACCCGTCCCCTACCAGGGCGGGGCGACGCGCTCGTCCGAATTCCTGGCACTCAACCCCAACGGCCACATTCCGGTGGTGGTGGACCACCGGCCCGAGGGCGATGTGGTCGTGTGGGAATCGATGGCCTGCGCGCTCTACATCGCCCGCCACCATGGCCGGGGCGATGGCAGCGATCTGTCCCCCGCCACTCCCGTCGAAGACGCCGAGGCCCTGCGCTGGGCGTTCTGGGCCATGACCGAGCTGGAAAAGGACGCACTGACGGTGCTGATGCACCGCGCCGCCATGCCGGCCGAGCAGCGCAAGCCCGAACTGGCCGAGCAGGCTGAAAAGCGCTTGCACGCGCCGCTGCGTGTGCTGGAGGCCCATTTGCAGGCACAGGCTGCGCGCGGCCAGGCGCACGTGGCCGCCGAGCGTTTCACCGTGGCCGACCTGTGTTTGGCCAGCGTCACCCACTGGCTCCATCCGGCGCGGACCCTGCTCGACGCCTTTCCGTCGGTGCGGGCCTGGTCGCTGGCCTGCCAAGCCCGTGCGGCCCTGCAACGCCTGCGCCACCCCGCCCGGACTGGCGCATGAACAGGTCTCCACGCCGGACGCGAGAGCGTCCCCACTGGACGGTGAAGACCAACCGCAACCTGCGGGCGGCTTGGTTGGCCTGTGCCTTCGTGTTTGTTTCGGTGCACCTTTGGGGCCAAGGGGCACCCCTGTGGGCCTGGCTGGGCGTGGCCCTGCAGTTTTTGGTGTACCCACAGGTCCTGTACTGGCGTGCCCGCCGTGCCCGCGACTCTTTGCGCGCCGAGCAGCACAATTTGCGCCTCGACAGCTTGTGCATGGGGGCTTGGGCCGCGGCCCTGGCGTTCCCCTTGTGGATCACGTTCACGCTCTTCGTCAACACCGCCATGGGCAACGCCATCAGCCAGGGGCGGCGGGGCATGGCCTGGTCGCTCGGCCTGTTCCTGGCCGGTGCGCTGGCGCTC
>NZ_NWMV01000129.1 GCF_002837145.1 Macromonas nakdongensis
TGGCGGTGTTCGCCAGCGTCAGCTACGCCGCGGTGCGGCTGCTGCGGGCGCTGGTGAACGAGGCCACCGCGCCGCGCTGGCTGCGCCTGGCCACCCGGCAGCTCTGTGCCCGTCCGGCCTACGCGGTGCTGCAGGTCAGCGCCCTGTCGGTGGGGCTGCTGGCCCTGGTGCTGCTGGTGCTGCTGCGCACCGACCTCATCAGCAGCTGGCAGCGCGCCACGCCGCCGGATGCGCCCAACCGCTTCGTCATCAACGTGCAGCCCGAGCAGGCCGAACCGTTCCAGGCGCACCTGCGTGCCCAGGGCATCGGCCGCTACGACTGGTACCCCATGGTTCGCGGCCGGCTGGTGGCCATCAACGGCCGTGCGGTGGCGCCCGAGGACTTCGAGGGCGACCGCGCCCGGCGCCTGGTGGACCGCGAATTCAACCTCTCGCACAGTGCCGAGCGGCCGCCGCACAACCCCGTGGTGGCCGGCCGCTGGACGCCGGACGAGGCCGGCGCCATCAGCGTGGAAGAAGGCCTGGCCCAGACCCTGGGACTGAAGCTGGGCGACCGGCTGACCTTCGACATCGCCGGTGTGCCGACCGAGGCCGCCATCACCAGCCTGCGCAAGGTGGACTGGGGGTCGATGCACGTCAACTTTTTCGCCATGTTCCCGGTGGCGCGCCTGCAGGGGGTGCCGCTCACCTACATCAGCGCCTACCGCGCCCCGGCCACGCCGGGCTTCGACAACGCCCTGGTGCGCGCCTTCCCCAACGTCACCAACGTGGACATGAGCAGCACCATCGCCCAGGTGCAGCAGGTGCTGGGCCAGGTGATCCGGGCGGTGGAGTACCTGTTCGGCTTCACCCTGGCCGCGGGCCTGGTGGTGCTGTTCGCCGCCGTCACCGCCACCCGCAGCGAGCGCGAGCGCGAGTTCGCCATCCTGCGGGCGGTGGGGGCGCAGTCCGGCCTGCTCAGGCAGGTGCAGCGCGCCGAACTGGTGGGCGTGGGCCTGCTGGCCGGGGTGCTGGCCTCGGTGGTGGCCGTGGTGGTGGGCTGGGCCCTGGCGCGCTACGCCTTCGAATTCGACTGGACCGCCCAGCCCTGGGTGCCCCTGGCCGGCGGCGCCAGCGGCGCCGTGCTGGCCCTGGCCGCGGGCTGGTGGGGCCTGCGCGGCGTGCTGCGCACCCCCGTCATGGCCACCCTGCGCCAGGCCAGCGACTGAAGCCCCGGCACAATACGCCCCATGCAGATACAGGAACCCCCGCCGCGCGGCACCGATGGCCAGCCGCTCACCCCCTTCGAATGGATCGGTGGCGAAGCCGCCGTGCAACGCCTGGTGGACCGCTTTTACGACCTGATGGACCTAGAGCCCGGCTACCGCGAGCTGCGCGCCAGCCATGGCAGCACGCTGGACAGCGCACGCCAAAAACTGTTCTGGTTCCTGTGTGGCTGGCTGGGCGGACCGCAGCACTACCAGGACCGTTTTGGTCACCCGCGCCTGCGCATGCGGCACATGCCCTTCCAGATCGGCATCCTGGAGCGCGACCAGTGGCTGTCCTGCATGCAGCAGGCCATGCAGGACACGGGCGTGCCCGCCGACCTGCGCGAGCGCCTGGCGCAAAGCTTTTTCCAGACCGCCGACTGGATGCGCAACACCCCGGCCTGATCAGGCCCGCGGCGATGGCCGCAACAGCACCACCAGTGCCCCGGCGCCGCCTTCGGCGGGGCGCGCCTGCACGAAGGCCATCACCTCGTTCTTCTGCACCAGCCAGCTGTGCACCTTGCCTTTGAGCACCGGCGTCTTGCCCGGCGAGCCCAGGCCCTTGCCGTGCACCACGCGCACGCAGCGCAGGCCGTGCTTGTGCGCTTCGCGGATGAAGTGGGCCAGGGTGCTGCGGGCTTCGTCGGTGCGCAGGCCGTGCAGATCGACCTGGGCCTGGAGGCTCCAGTCGCCCTGGCGCAGTTTGCGCACCACCTCGGGGCCCACGCCGGGGCGGCGAAAGCTCAGGTGCTCGTCGGTGTGCAACAGGGTTTCGGCGTCGAACTCGTCGCTCAGGGCCTCCTGCATCACCGCCTGTTCGTCGCGCTGGCGCTGCTGCGGCAGGGGCCGCAGCGGGTCGGGCCGGGGCAGGTGGCGGCCGTGGTGGGGCAGGTGTTGCACCGCCCCCACCGCGCGTTCGAACAGCAGCCGGTCGCGGTGGGCGCGTTCGTGGGCGGCTTGGCGCT
>NZ_NWMV01000013.1 GCF_002837145.1 Macromonas nakdongensis
CGGTCGCGGCGGTCGCGGCGGCAGGGTCTGCCTCGTCGGCCTCGGCCAGATCACAGGTCACCCGCAAGCAGGCCCCGGGTCCAGGGTGGGGTTGCAGTTGCACATCCCCACCCATGCGCCGGGCCAGTTGCCGGGCCAGGGCCAGGCTCAAGCCCACCCCGCTGTGGGTGCGGGTGGTGCTCCCGTCGGCCTGCACAAAACCTTCGAACACCGCCCGGGCCAACGCCGGCGTCATGCCCGGCCCGGTGTCCGTCACGGACAGGCCCAAGCGGTACACACCCTGGTGGAACGACAGGCGTTCGACCGCCACCTCGACCCGCCCACCGGAGGGGGTGAAACGCAGGGCATTGTCCAGCAGGGTGTCGACGATCTGGCGCAACCGGTCCGCATCGCCCCGCACGCGTTCGGGCACGTCGGGGTCCACCCGCCAGACCAGGTCCACCCCCCGCGCCTGGGCTGGTGGGGCCCAAGCCGCCTCCTGCTCGCGGCACCACGAGCGCAAAGCAAACGCGGCCTGTGCCAAGGGAAAAACGCCGGCCTGGAGCTTGGCGTAGTCCAGCACCCGGTCCAGCAATTGCCTCAAACGCAAACTGGCCTGGCGCACCGCCTGCAGGTGCTGCTGCACCTCCGGTCCGGGGGCGCTGTCCAGGGCCAATTCGGTCATGCCCAGGATCACGCCGATGGGGGTGCGGATCTCGTGGCTGATATTGGCCACAAAGGCGTTCCGGGCGTCGTTCGACGCCTGCAAGGCCTCGCGGCTCGCCTTCAGGTGTGCGTCCGACTGCCGGTAGCGGTGCAGGGTGTGGGCCATCAACGCGGCGGTGGCGGTGATCAGGCCGGCCAAACCCGCGGCCCACCAGCGGGCCCCGGCCTGACGGGATGCCCAGCGTTGCAGCAAGGTGGACTCGTGCATGGCCACCCCAACCACCCAGTTGGCCTCGGGCGACGTTAGGTGGTGCACGAACGCCGCCCCGTCGCCCACCGCGCCACGAGTCCGTCGCACCCCGCCTGCGCCCTCCCCGGGCTGGGCTGACGGCAGAAAAGGCCCGTTCAGGACCTGACCAGCCACCACCGGCGCATGTGCGCCGCTGGACAGCACCGTGCCCGCGGCGTCAGCGATCCAGACATACCCTTCCGTGCGGGGCAACCAGCTGTCGCCGATGGCGCCCAGATAGTCTGGGGCGACCAGGGCCAGCAAAAACAGGGGATCGCCCCCCACGGGCAAGACCTCGCGCCGCAGCAGGAGGGACGGCTGCCGTTCGGGCGTGGCACCCGCCACCCGCTGGAAATGCCAGTCTGACCACCACTGCAAGCGACCCAGTTGCAACGGCCGCCCAGTTTCTGTGGACAAGCCCAGTTCGGCCCAGACCAGGCGCATGCCCACGTTGCTCGGGTGCGAACTGGCCAACACGTCACCGGCCCGATTCACCACCGACAAAGACCGCAAGTGGGGGGTGCTCGCCCGCATCTGGCGCAACTGGGTGCTCAAAAACGACCAGGCCGGCAAGACCCCCGCGCCTTCGTGCGCGGTGGCGGCTTCCTGGCGGACGGGTTCCAGCAACAGGCTGTCCACCAGCTCCAACTCGGTGACCAGGACGCGTTCCGCCCCTTGCACCTGGGTCCAGAGCAGTTGGGCCACGCTGTCGGCATGAAGGTGCGCCGCTTCGAGGAACTGCAGGCGGTCGCGCGTCCGCGCCAACTCACCCAGCCAGACCACCAACGCCGCCAGCACCAGCCCCAGCAGCACCACGATGCGCGGCCACGGCAGCCGCACCACATCGGGCACGCGCACTGAAAAATCCCCTGTATTTTTCATTTATATGCAATTTTTACCAAATTATCGGCAGATTAAAACATATTCAAGCTTGTTTTCCTCAAAATACAGGATGTGCGGACCATTGGGCGCATGACATTCCGGCCACAGCGGCAACAAGCCTGCCGCTTGCAGCTAACATCACCCGGATGAATCCGCTGCTGACCCGCCTGCAACCCTACCCCTTTGAACGCCTGCGCCAGTTGTTCGCCGGTGTCACGCCCCACCCGGACCACCGCCCCATCAGCCTGGGTATCGGCGAGCCGAAACACCCCACTCCGGCCTTTTTGAAGGACCGTCTGTGCGAAGCGGTGCAAAGTACCGACGGCGGCCTGGCCACCTACCCCGCCACCGGCGGCACACCCGAACTGAAGCAAGCCTGCGCCACCTGGATGCAGCGCCGCTACGGCCTGGCGCTGGACCCGGCGACGCAGATCCTGCCCGTCAACGGCTCGCGCGAGGCGCTGTTCGCCCTGGCCCAGGTGGTGGTGGACCCGCGCGCCTTCGCCCAGGGCGTGGAACCGGTGGTGGTGTGCCCCAACCCCTTCTACCAAATCTACGAAGGCGCGGCCTACCTGGCCGGGGCCCAGCCCTGGTTCGCCCCGAGCGACCCGGCACGCAACTTCGCGGTGGACTGGGCCAGCGTGCCCGCCGAGGTGTGGCAGCGCACCCAGCTGCTCTACACCTGCTCGCCCGGCAACCCCACCGGCGCGGTGATGCCGCTGGACGAATGGGCCATGCTGTTCGAGCTGAGCGACAAGTACGGCTTCGTCATCGCCAGCGACGAGTGCTACAGCGAGATCTACTTCCGCGACGAAGCCCCGCTGGGCGGCCTGGAGGCCGCTGCGAAGCTGGGCCGCCGCGACTTCAAGAACCTGATCGCGTTGACCAGCCTGTCCAAGCGCAGCAACGTGCCCGGCCTGCGCAGCGGCTTTGTGGCCGGCGACGCCGCTTTGCTCAAGGCCTTCCTGCTCTACCGCACCTACCACGGCAGCGCCATGAGCACCACGGTGCAGACCGCCAGCGCCGCGGCCTGGCTGGACGAGCAGCACGTGGTGGACAACCGCGCCCAGTACCGCGCCAAGTTCGCCGAAGTCACCCCCATCCTGGCCGAGGTGATGAACGTGGCCCTGCCCGACGCCGGCTTCTACCTCTGGGCCGAAGTGCCCGAGCGCTTTGGCGGCCAGGCGGGCGGCAGTGACACCGACTTTGCCCGGGCCTTGCTGGCTCAATACAATGTGACGGTTTTGCCGGGCAGTTACCTGGCGCGCGAAGCCCAGGGCCACAACCCCGGTGCGCAGCGCGTGCGCATGGCCCTGGTGGCCGAAACCGCGGAATGCGTGGAAGCCGCGCACCGCATCGCCGCCTTCGTGCGCACCCCTTGATTTTTCACCCCCGATCGGATCACGACATGACCCAACAACTCCAACAAATCATCGACAACGCCTGGGACAACCGCACCCAGATCAGCCCCGCCACCGCACCGCAAGAAGTGCAGGACGCCGTGGAAGCCGTGATCGCCGACCTGAACGTGGGCAAGCTGCGCGTGGCCACCCAGGAAGGTGTGGGCCAGTGGACGGTGCACCAGTGGATCAAGAAGGCGGTGCTGCTGAGCTTCCGCCTGAAGGACAACGAAATCATGCAGGCCGGCGACCTGGCCTTCTACGACAAGGTGCAAACCAAATTCGCCCACCTGAGCCCGCAGGAAATGGCCGCCACCGGCGTGCGCGTGGTGCCGCCGGCCGTGGCCCGCCGTGGCAGCTTCGTGGCCAAGGGCGCCATCCTGATGCCGTCTTACGTCAACATCGGCGCCTACGTGGGCGAAGGCACCATGGTCGACACCTGGGCCACCGTGGGCTCCTGCGCACAAGTGGGCAAGAACGTGCACCTGAGCGGTGGCGTGGGCCTGGGCGGCGTGCTGGAACCGCTGCAAGCCAACCCCACCATCATCGAAGACAACTGTTTCATCGGAGCCCGTTCCGAGGTGGTTGAGGGCGTGATCGTGGAAGAAAACGCCGTGCTGGGCATGGGCGTGTACATCGGCCAAAGCACCCCGATCTTCGACCGCGCCACCGGCGAAATCTCCTACGGTCGGGTGCCGGCAGGTTCGGTGGTCGTCAGCGGCAACCTGCCCAAGGTCGCCGCCAACGGCCAACCCTACAGCATGTACGCCGCCATCATCGTCAAGAAGGTGGACGCGCAGACCCGTTCCAAGACCAGCATCAACGACCTGCTGCGCGACTGACCGGGCCACCACCGACGGGGGATGAGCATGGGCATGATGGAAAAACTGCTGCGCCTGATGGGCGAGAAAAAGGCGTCGGACGTCTACCTGTCGGCCAACTCGCCGATCCAGATCAAGATCAACGGCGTCTGCGCCCCCGTCAATACCCAGCCCCTGCCGGCCGAAGGCCCGCTGCAGCTGCTGGCCGAAATCGTCTCCGAGGCCCACATGGCGGAATTCCACGCCACCAGCGAACTCAACATCGCGGTGCCGCTGGCTGGCGTGGGGCGCTTTCGCGTCAGTGCCATGAAGCAGCGCGGCAGCTGCGCGGTGGTGATCCGCTACATCACCACCGACATCCCCACCATCGCCTCGCTCAACATCCCGCCGGTGCTGGCCCAGATGATCATGGCCAAGCGCGGGCTGATGCTGGTGGTGGGCGCCACCGGCTCGGGCAAGAGCACGACGCTGGCGGCCCTGCTCGACCACCGCAACGAGAACACCAGCGGCCACATCCTCACCATCGAGGACCCGGTGGAGTACCTGTTCAAGAACAAGCGCTGCATCGTCAACCAACGCGAGGTCGGCACCGACACCGAATCGCTGCACATCGCGCTCAAGAACGCGCTGCGTCAGGCGCCCGATGTGATCCTGATCGGCGAAATCCGCGACCGCGAAACCATGTCGCAGGCCATCGCCTACTCGCAGTCGGGCCACCTGGTGCTGGCCACCATGCACGCCAACAACAGCTACCAGGCGCTCAACCGCATCCTCAACTTCTACCCGGTGGAAGTGCGTCCGTCCATGCTCAACGACCTGGCCTCGGCGCTCAAGGCCATCGTCTCGCAACGCCTGATGCGCACTGTGGACGGCGGCCGCGTGCCCGCGGTGGAGGTGATGGTCAACTCCCGGCTGATCAGCGAGCTGATTGAAAAGGGCGACTTCTTCGGCGTGCGCGAAGCGCTGGAAAAGTCCATGGCCGAAGAGTCGCAGACCTTCGAGGCCGACATCGCCCGCCTGATTTTGGACGGCACGGTGGACCGCAAGGAGGGCCTGTCCTACGCCGACTCGCCCACCAACCTGATGTGGCGCCTGCAAAACGACGCCGCGCTGCACAACCGCGGTGCCGACACACCCGCCGCCGCGGCCGAAGCCACCGCCCCCACCGGTCCCTCGTTTTCCGACTTCACCATCGACGTCCGTTCGTGACGTCGCCCGGAGCCCCCGCCATGAACGCCACCCTGCGCCTGACCGAGGCGCTGATCGCCCGCGCCTCCGTCACCCCCGACGACGCCGCCTGCCAGGATTTGCTGGCCGAACGGCTGGCCCCGCTGGGCTTTGCCTGCGACACCCTGGCCAGCGGCCCCACCGACTTCCGCGTGACCAACCTGTGGGCCAAGCGCACCGTGGCGGCCGACGCGCCCACCCTGGTGTTCGCCGGCCACACCGACGTGGTGCCCACCGGCCCGCTCGACCAGTGGGCCAGCGACCCCTTCACCCCCACCCACCGCGACGGCCTGCTCTACGGCCGCGGCGCCAGCGACATGAAAGCCTCGCTCGCGGCCATGGTGGTGGCCTGCGAGGAGTTCGTGGCTCAGCACCCGAAAGCACCCCTGAACATCGCCTTTCTGCTGACCAGCGACGAAGAAGGCCCCGCCCACGACGGCACCGTGGTGGTCTGCCGCGAACTGCAACGGCGCGGCGAACGGCTGGACTTCTGCATCGTGGGCGAACCCACCTCGGTGCAACGGACCGGCGACATGATCAAAAACGGTCGCCGCGGCACCATGAGTGGCAAGCTCACTGTGAAGGGCGTGCAGGGCCACATCGCATACCCGCACCTGGCGCGCAACCCCATCCACCTGCTGGCCCCGGCGCTGGCCGAACTGGTGGCAACCCGCTGGGACGCAGGGAATGAATTTTTCCCCGCCACCACCTGGCAGGTCAGCAACATCCACGGCGGCACCGGCGCCAGCAACGTCATCCCGGGCAGCGTGGTGGTGGACTTCAACTTCCGCTTCAGCACCGAAAGCAGCGCCGAAGGCCTGCAGCAGCGCGTGGCCGAGCTGCTGGCCCGCCACGGCCTGCAAGCCGGTACCGATTACGAGCTGGCCTGGACCGTGGGCGGTCTGCCCTTCCTCACCCGCCCCGGCACCCTGGTGGACGCGGTGCGCAGCGCCATCCGCGCCGAAACCGGACTGGAGACCGAACTGAGCACCACCGGCGGCACCAGCGACGGCCGCTTCATCGCCCAAATCTGCCCGCAGGTGATCGAACTCGGCCCGCCCAACGCCACCATCCATAAAGTGAACGAGTGCGTGGCCGTGGCCGACCTGGATCCGTTGAAAAACATCTACCGGCGCGTGCTGGAACACCTGGCCCAGGTGCCGGCGCACGACGAGGTCACCCCATGAGCGGCACCACGCCGACCTTGGGCGGGCTGCTGGCCCAGGCCCAAGCCCAGCTGGACGCCGCCCACCTGGCCTACGGCCACGGCACCACCAACGCCCACGACGAAGCCGTCTGGCTGACCTTGTGGCAACTGGGCCTGCCGCTGGACAGCGATGTGTCCGAGCTGGCCGGCCGCCCGGTGTCCGCCGACGAGCAAGCCGCCGTGCTGGCGCTGATCGGGCGCCGCATCGCCACCCGCCAGCCCGCCGCCTACCTGACGCGCGAAGCCTGGCTGCAAGGCGTGCCGTTTTACGTGGACGAGCGCGTCATCGTGCCGCGCAGCTTCATCGCCGAGCTGGTGGCCAACGCCGAAGGGGCCGAGAGCATCGACGGTTGGCTGGGCACGCACACCCAGCGCGTGCTGGACCTGTGCACCGGCAACGGCAGCCTGGCGGTGCTGGCGGCGCTGGCCTGGCCCGAGGTGACGGTGGACGCCGCCGACATTTCGCCCGACGCGCTGGCCGTGGCCCGCATCAACGTGGACAAACACGGCCTGCAAGACCGCATCCAGCTGGTCGAATCCGACGGCTGGGCGAGCCTGCCCGGGCGTTACGACCTGATCCTGTGCAACCCGCCCTACGTGAGCCGTGCCGGCATGGACGCCCTGCCCGCCGAGTACCGCGCCGAGCCGGTGATTTCGCTGGACGGTGGCCTGCAAGGCAGCAGCGACGGCATGGACTTTGTGCGCCACCTGCTGGCCCACGCGCTGGACCACATGACCGAGCACGCCGTGCTGGTGCTGGAAATTGGCAACGAGCGCGAACACTTCGAGCGTGCCTTCCCCACCCTGCTGGCCTACTGGCCCGACACCACCTCGGGCGAAGGCCCGGTGCTGCTGCTGACCCGCGAGGCGCTGGAAGACTGGCAAGCCACGAAAGGGCTGGCAGCATGATCACCCTGCGCAACGTCACCCTGCGCCGCGGCACCAAAGTGGTGCTGGACCAGGCCAACGCCACCATCAACCCCGGCGAAAAGGCCGCGCTGGTGGGCCGCAACGGCGCCGGCAAATCCAGCCTGTTCGCGCTGCTTCAAGGCCACCTGCACGAAGACGGCGGCGATTTCGCCTGGCCGCGCCAGTGGCAACTGGCCCAAGTGGCGCAGGAAATGCCCGAAACCGATCAGCCCTGCACCGCCTTCGTCATCGACGGCGACACCCGGCTGCGGGCGGCCCAAACCGAGGTGCAAGCGTCCGAAGCCAGCGGCGATGGCGAGCGCATGGCCCACGCCTACACCGCCCTGCACGACGCCGGCGCCCACGACGCCCCGGCCCGCGCCCAGGCGCTGCTGCTGGGCCTGGGCTTCCAGGTCAACGAACTCGATCGCCCGGTCAACAGCTTTTCCGGCGGCTGGCGCATGCGCCTGCAACTGGCGCGCGCGCTGATGTGCCCGAGCGACCTGCTGATGCTGGACGAACCCACCAACCACCTGGACCTGGACGCCCTGGTGTGGCTGGAAAGCTGGCTCAAACGCTACCCCGGCACGCTGCTGGTCATCAGCCACGACCGCGAGTTTCTGGACGCCATCACCCAGGTCACGTTGCACATCGAAAACGGCAAGCTCACCCGCTACGGCGGCAACTACAGCCGCTTCGAGGACATGCGCGCCGAGCAGATGAGCCAGCAGCAGGCGGCGTTTGCCCGCCAGCAGGACAAAATCGCCCACCTACAGAAGTTCATCGACCGCTTCAAGGCCAAGGCCACCAAGGCCAAGCAGGCGCAGAGCCGCGTGAAGGCGCTGGAGCGCATGGAAAAGATCGCCCCGGTGCTGGCCGAGGCCGAATTCACCTTCGAATTCCAGGAACCGGCGCAACTGCCCAACCCCATGCTCAACCTGCGCGACGCCCGCTTCGGCTACCGCGCAGAAGGCGGGGCCGAAACCACCATCGTCCAGAACGTGACCCGCTCGGTGCAGGCCGGGCAGCGCCTGGGCATTCTGGGCGCCAACGGCCAGGGCAAGTCCACCTTTGTCAAAACCGTGGCACGCGCCCTGCCCCTGCTGGGCGGCACCTGCACCGAAGGCAAGGGCCTGAACATCGGCTACTTCGCCCAGCAGGAACTGGACGTGCTGCGCCCCGACGATTCGCCGCTGGCCCACATGGTCCGCCTGGCACGTGAAGCCGAGGCCGCCGGCACGCTCACCGGCCAGTCCACCCGCGAGCAGGACCTGCGCAACTTCCTGGGCAGCTTCCAGTTCAGCGGCGACATGGTGCAGCAAGCCGTGGGCAGCATGAGCGGCGGCGAAAAAGCGCGCCTGGTGCTGTGCATGATCGTGTGGCAGCGCCCCAACCTGCTGCTGCTGGACGAGCCGACCAACCACCTGGACCTGGCCACGCGCGAGGCCCTGGCCATGGCGCTGAACGAATTCGAAGGCACGGTGATGCTGGTCAGCCACGACCGCGCCCTGCTGCGCTCGGTCTGCGACGAATTCTGGCTGGTGTCGCACGGCGGCATCGCCCCCTTCGACGGCGACCTGGACGACTACCAACGCTACCTGCTGGACGTGGCCAAGCAAAAGCGCGAGGCGGCCCAGGCCGGTGCCTCCGCCCCACGCCAGCCCAACGCTGCCAGCGCCCCTGTGCCGCTGGACCCTGCCCCGCGTGGCAACGCGACCGCCGCGGCGATCAACCCGGCCGAACAGCGCCGCCTGGAGGCGCAACGCCGCCAGCAACTGGCCGAGCAGCTCAAACCCTTCAAGCAGCGCCGCGACACCCTGGACCGGCAACTCGCGCAGCTGCAGGCCGAACAGACCGCACTGCACGCGCAGTTGCAGGGCAACCTGTCTCCGGCACAACTGGCCGAGGCCGGCAAACGCCTGAAACAGGTGGACGACGGCATTGCCGAGGCCGAAGAAGCCTGGCTGGAGGTGGCCAGCGAGATCGAAGCCATCGAACAGGCCCAGGTCACCGCGTCGTGAGATGTTCCCAATCGTAAATCCCGGCCAGGCCCTGCGCGCTCCTGGGCCTGGCAGCGCCCGGCTGGCGGCACAATAACACCCATGAACATTGTCATCCTCGACGATTACCAGGACGCCGTGCGCAAGCTGCCGTGCGCGGCCAAACTGGAGGCCTACCCCGCCAAGGTGTTCACCAACAACGTCAAGGGCGTGGGGCAGCTGTCCGTGCGCCTGCGCGACGCCGACATCCTGGTGCTGATCCGCGAACGCACCCACATCACCCGGCAACTGCTGGAAAAACTGCCCAAACTCAAGCTGATCGCACAAACCGGCAAGGTCGGCGCGCACATCGACGTGAACGCCTGCACCGAACACGGCGTGGCCGTGGCCGACGGCGTCGGCTCGCCGGTGGCGCCGGCCGAGCTGACCTGGGCCTTGATCATGGCCGCGATGCGCCGGGTGCCCCAATACGTGGGACACCTGAAACACGGTGTCTGGCAACAATCCGGGCTGAAGGCCGCCTCCATGCCGGCGAATTTCGGGCTGGGCATGGTGTTGCGCGGCAAAACTCTGGGCATCTGGAGCTACGGGGCCATCGGCAAGCTCGTGGCCGCTTACGGCCGGGCCTTTGGCATGCGCGTGGTGGTCTGGGGCAGCGAATCGGCGCGCCAGCAGGCCATGCACGACGGCTTCGACGTGGCCGCCTCGAAAGCCGCCCTGTTCGCCGCCTGCGACGTGCTGAGCCTGCACCTGCGCCTGGGCGAAACCACCCAGGGCTGCGTCTCACTGGACGATCTGTCGCTGATGAAACCCACGGCGCTGCTGGTCAACACCTCGCGCGCCGAGCTGCTGCAGCCCGACGCCCTGGTCGCCGCCCTCAACCGCGGGCGGCCGGGCATGGCGGCGGTCGACGTGTTCGAGTCCGAGCCCATTCTGCAAGGCCACGCGTTGTTGCGGCTGGAAAACTGCATCTGCACGCCGCACATCGGCTTTGTCGAGCAGGACAGCTACGAGCAGTTTTTCTCAGCCGCGTTCGACAACGTGGTCAACTACATCAAGGGCACCCCTACCAATCTGGTGAACCCAGGGGCCCTGCAAATGCGGCGCTGAGGCCAGGCGCAGGCCTCACGGGCTTCAGCCCTGGGGCTTCTTGGCTGGTGCCGGGGCGTCGCCCGGTTGGGGGGCCGGTTCCCACTCGAAGAAATCGAAGTCCAGGGGCGCGGGTTCGTCCTTCGGCGCGGTCAATTCGGCTGCGGCAGGCGCGGGGGGCTGACCGGCGGAGGCGCCAGGCAGATCGGCCACCGACAACCATTCGGGGAAAGCCAATGGCGCAGCGGCTTCGCTGGCCGCGAGCCCGGATGCCGGGGTGGGCGCCTGCGCCGACACGGGCTGCACCGCCGGGGCTGGCAGCTCATCGCTGTGGTCGCGCAAACCCCAGGTGCCCAGCAACGACAGCAGATCGTCGAAGGCCTCCAGGCTGCGCACGCTCAGGGGCGATGCGGGATCGCCCGGCTGGCTGGCCAGGGCCGCCAGTAGGCGGTCGCGTACCGCAGCGTCCGGCCAGGCCTGGATCAGCACCTGCACCAGGGCGGCATCGCTGTCGAGGCCGGCGGCCGCAGGGCCGGACGGAACCAGGCGCTGGAAATGGTGTTCGTAGAAAGCCTGGGCGGTGGCCAGCGCTTCGGCCTGGCCGCTGGCCCTGGCGATGGCCAGCCAGCGCAGGTAGGGTGCCTCCGAAGCGCGCGAGTGCTCGGAAACGAAAGCTTGCAGCGCCGCCATGGCCTCGGTGTGCTGGCCGAGGGTTTCGAAAAAATCCACCCGCTGCCACAGGTCCAACAGGGCTTCGGCCTCCAGGGGGGCCACCGGCACCTCCCGGAACAAGGACTCGCCCGCCTCGCGCACCTCCAGGCCGTCCACCTCGTCGTCGGCATGCGGCCACGCGGTCGACACAGCGGACGCTGTCGCCGGGGTCGGTGGGACGGCCTCCCCGGGGTCGGTTGGCATGCCGGTCTCCCACCAGACCGTGCTGTGGCCAGCGTCCGGGGTGGCGGCCGCACCGCGGCGGCGGCGCCACAACACGGCCACGCCCCCCAGCAGGGCCAGCACCGCCGCGCCCAAACCATAGACCACGGGGTTCTGGTAGCGGCCGGCCTCGGCCTGGGCCAGCTGGGCGTTCATGGTTTCCATGGCCAGGCGCAGGCGCTCCTGTTCGGCGCGCAGCACCTCCAGCTCTTTGGCCACCGCGGGTGCCGTCGCCGCCTCGGTCGGTGCCGTGGAGGGCGCGACACCGGCCTCCGCAGGCGCAGACGCCACCGGAGGGATCTCGGCCGATGGGGCCGGGGCCACAGGCCCCGCCGACGACAGGTCCAGCGGATCGAGTTTCAAGCGCGGCCCTGCGGCCTCGACCGGTTTGGGGGATTGCAAGGGGCTGGGGGCTGGCGGGCGCCCAGCGTCGACCGGCACCGGCTGGGCCACGTTGGGCGGGCGCGCTTTGGAACGCAGCTTGGCAACCCCGGTCGGCCGGGGGCTGGGTGCCGCGAGGCGGACCGGCGTGTCGGATACCGCGGCCCCCGACGCGGCCGGCGCCGCCACGGCGGCAGTGGCCGGCGCCTGGCCCGCGGGACGCAGCGCAGCAGGCCGGGAGGACAGCGGCCGGACCGGCACGGGCGCGCCCCCCACCACCCCACCCGAGCCTCCCGAAGTGACCGGACGGGCCACAGGCCCCGGCAGCGGCGCAGCGGCCACCGCAGAGGGCTCGACATCGGCCAACAAGGCGTAGCTGCGGCGGAAAGTGGGGGGGCAACCGGCTTTGAGCAGCACCGTGACGATGGGCTCGCTCACCGCTTGCGACACCTGGACCCGCAGCGCACCGCTGCCGTCAGCGCCGAGGCGGTGGATCGCGGTGGTCACGGCGCTGGCGGGCACACGCACATCGCCG
Source organism: Macromonas nakdongensis (assembly GCF_002837145.1). GTDB lineage: Bacteria > Pseudomonadota > Gammaproteobacteria > Burkholderiales > Burkholderiaceae_C > Macromonas_B > Macromonas_B nakdongensis. The sequence continues at coordinate 12,319 of NZ_NWMV01000013.1, forward strand.
TACAGCACCTCGGCCTCCAGGCACAGGCCGGCGGCGGCTTCCGAGGCGTCGATGCTGCTTTGCACCAGAATGTCGAGCGGTCGCCCGATAATCACTTGGCCTTGGGTCGCCCCCAGCGACAAGGCCCAGCCTTGCGTGACGGTCACGAGCAGTGCGCCACCCACCGCAAACTTCAACATCGTGCGTTCCTTGCCCATGTGATTCGTCGTGCGTTTTTATTGACGCTACATTCTGGCACATCCCATTTTTTTCACACACAAGAGACAAGCCATGAGCCACACCTTCCCCCACGTCGGCATCGTCGGCGCCGGCGCCATGGGGCGCGGCATCGCCCAGATCGCCGCCCAGGCCGGCAGCACCGTCTGGCTGTTCGACACCCAACCCGCAGCGATCGACAGCGCCATCGCCCTGCTGAACGACACCTGGCAGAAACTCGCCGCCAAGGGCAAGCTCAGCCCCGAGCAGGCCCAAGCCTGCGCCGGGCGGCTGCGCCCGGCCACCACCCTGGCCGAGCTGGCGCCTTGCGACCTGGTGGTGGAAGCCGTGGTGGAACGGCTGGAGGTGAAAAAGGCCCTGTTCGCCCAGTTGGAAACCCTGCTCGGCGACAACGCCGTGCTGGCCACCAACACCTCGTCGCTGTCGGTCACCGCCATCGCCCACGGGCTGAAGCGGCCCGAGCGGCTGGCCGGTTTTCACTTCTTCAACCCGGTGCCGCTGATGAAGGTGGTCGAGGTGATCGCCGGCCTGAAAACCGCCCCCGACACCTGCGAACGCCTGAGCGCCTACGCCCAGGCCATGGGCCACACCCCGGTGCAGGCGCAGGACACCCCCGGCTTCATCGTCAACCACGCCGGGCGCGGCTATGGCACCGAAGCCCTGCGCACCGTCAGCGAAGGCGTGGCCGATTTCGCCACCGTCGACCGCATCCTGAAGGACCAGATGGGCTTTCGCCTGGGCCCGTTCGAGCTGTTCGACCTGACCGCGCTCGACGTGTCGCACCCGGTGATGGAGTCGATCTACCACCAGTACTACGAGGAAGCGCGCTACCGCCCCAGCGTCATCACCGCACAACGGCTGGCGGGTGGGCTGCTGGGCCGCAAAGTGGGTGAGGGCTTTTACCGCTACCCCAATGGCCAGCAAGAACTGCCGCCGGAGCCGCCCGTGCCCGGGGTGGGCGAACTGCCGCCGGTCTGGGTGCCCCCGCGCGCCGCGCGCCGGGCCGAGCTGTACCTGTTGCTCAAGACCCTGGGCGCGCGCATCGAGACGGCGCAACAGCCGTCTGAGCAGGCCCTGATCGTGGTCGCCCCGCTGGGCCACGACGTGACCACCGTGGCCGCGGTGGAGCGCCTGGACGCCAGCCGCACCGTCGGCATCGACATGATGCTGCCGGACAGCACCGTCAAGCGCCGCGTGCTCGCCACCAACCCCGCCACCCGCTCCGACATGCGCGACGCCGCCCACGCCCTGTTCGCCCGCGACGGCAAGGCGGTCAGCGTCATCAAGGACAGCGGCGGCTTCGTCACCCAGCGGGTGGTGGCCAGCATCGTCAACATCGCCAGCGACATCTGTCAGCAAGGCATCTGCACCCCGCAGGACCTGGACACCGCCGTGACGCTGGGCCTGGGCTACCCCCTGGGCCCGCTGGCCATGGGCGACAAGATCGGCCCGACCAGCGTGCTGGAAATCCTGTTCAACCTGCAGACGGTGTACGGCGACCAGCGCTACCGCCCCTCGCCCTGGTTGCGCCGCCGCGGCGCCCTGGGCCTGAGCCTGCAACACGTGGGAGCCTGAGATGACCGCCTGCCTCAAAAGCCACAGCGTCGGCGCCACCCTGGTGCTGACGATCAGCAACCCCGAGCACCGCAACGCCCTGGGCCCCGAGATGTACGCCGCCGGCGTCGAGGCCATCAACGCGGCCGACAGCAACCCCGAGGTGCGATCGGTCGTCCTCACTGGCGAAGGCGCGCATTTCTGCGCCGGCGGCAACCTGCAACGACTGCTGGGCAACCGCCAGCAGCCGCCCCAGGTGCAGGCCGACAGCATCGAAGGCCTGCACAGCTGGATCGAAGCGGTGCGCAGCTTCTCCAAGCCGGTGGTGGCCGCCGTCGAAGGGGCCTGTGCCGGCGCCGGTTTTTCGCTCGCCCTGGCCAGCGACTTTCTGGTCGCCGCGAACAACAGCGTGTTCGTCATGGCCTACGCCAACGTGGCCCTCTCGCCCGACGGTGGCGGCAGCTGGAGCCTGGCGCGCAACCTGCCCCGCGCCACCGCCTTGCAGCTGCTGATGCTGGGCGAACGCATCGGCGCCGAGCGGCTGCAGCAGCTCGGGCTGGTCAACCGCGTCACCCCGGCCGGGGCGGCCCTGGACGAAGCCCTGGCGCTGTGCGAACAGCTCAACGCCAAGGCCCCCAACACCCTGACCAGCATCAAGGAACTGGTCAACGCCGCGCCCGAACAGACGCTGAGCCAACACCTGCGCGACGAGCGCGACCACTTCGTGCGCAACCTGCACCACGCCAACGGTGGCGAGGGCATTGCCGCCTTCCTGGAAAAACGCCCGGCGCGCTACCGCTGAGCCCTTCGCCCTGCCCCGGTCACCCAAGGGACAGGTACCCCCACCCCCAGTCACTCAAAAGACAGACGATGGACGAACCGATTCTGACAATGGAAGAACGTGAGGCGATCAACAGCGGTCGCTGGTTCACAAGTCTTTCACCCTCTCTGCGACACGACATCCTGCGATGTGCCTACGTCAAGCGTTACAAGGACGGCGACCTGATCGTTGCCCGCGGCGACCCACCGACCGAATGGACGGCGGTGGCCAAGGGCGCGGTGCGGGTGAGTTCGACCTCCCTGTCGGGCAAGCAGATCACGCTGACCTACGTGGAGCCGGGCGTGTGGTTCGGCGACGTGGCGATGTTCGACGGCGACCAGCGCACCCACGATGCCTACGCCCACGGCCCGACCACGCTGCTGTGCGTGTCGCGTTCCGATTTGCAGAAAATCCTCACTGCGCATGTGGAGCTGTACGAAGCACTGATGCGACTGCAGGCGCGCCGCATCCGCACGCTGTTCGGGCTGGTGGAAGACCTCAACACCCTGCCGCTGCGGGCGCGGCTGGCCAAGCAGTTGCTGCACCTGGTGCGCAGCTACGGCGTGCCCTGCCTGTCCAGCGGCAACGAATACCGCATCAGCCTGCAACTGGCGCAGGAAGAACTGGCGCAACTGCTGGGCGCCTCGCGCCAGCGGGTGAACCAGGAACTCAAGTCCATGGAGCGCGAGGACGCCATCCGCATCGAGCCGGGCGGACTGGTGGTGCGCGACCGGGACGCCCTGCTTCGGATCGCCGAAGCCGACAACTGACCTCCAGGAGACCCGAACGGCCATGAGCAACACCCCCGACACCCCCATGGCCGACCCCCACCAGATCGATGTGGCGGCGCTGGAGCGCTGGCTCGCCGCCCACCTGGACGGCTTTACCGGCCCGCTGAGCGTGGAGAAATTCGCCGGCGGCCAGTCCAACCCCACCTACAAGCTCGTCACGCCGGGGCAAACCTATGTGATGCGCGCCAAACCCGGCCCGGTGGCCAAGCTGCTGCCCTCGGCCCACGCCATCGAACGCGAGTTCAAGGTGATGAGCGGGCTCAGCCACACCGACGTGCCGGTGGCCCGCATGCACGTGCTGTGCGAGGACGAATCCGTCATCGGCCGCGCCTTCTACGTGATGGAATTCGTGCAGGGCCGCGTGCTGTGGGACCAGGCCCTGCCCGACATGACGCCGGCCCAGCGCCGCGCCCTCTACCTGGAAATGAACCGGGTCCAGGCCGCCCTGCACACCGCCGACTTCCGCGCCGTCGGCCTGGCCGACTACGGCAAGCCGGGCAACTACTTCGAGCGCCAGATCGGCCGCTGGAGCAAGCAGTACCTGGCCTCCATCACCCAGCCCATCCCCGAGATGGACCGGCTGATCGAATGGCTGCCGGCGAACATCCCGGCCATGGCGCGGGACGAATCCTTGGTTTCCGTGGTCCACGGCGACTACCGGCTCGACAACCTGATGTTCCACCCCACCGAGCCGCGCGTGCTGGCCGTGCTGGACTGGGAACTGTCCACCCTGGGCCACCCGCTGGCCGACTTCAGCTACCACTGCATGGCCTGGCACATCCCGCCGGGCACCTTCCGCGGCATCGCCGGGCTGGACATCACGGCCCTGGGCATCCCGAGCGAGCAGGAGTACATCGGGCTGTATTGCCAGCGCACCGGTTTCACCACGCCCGAGGCGCTGAAAGCCGACTGGAACTTCTACCTCGCCTACAACATGTTCCGCCTCGCGGCCATCCTGCAGGGCATCGCCAAGCGGGTGGAAGACGGCACCGCCTCCAGCGCGCAAGCACGCCAGTCCGGCGCCGGCGCCCGCCCCATGGCCGAACTGGCCTGGCGTTACGCCCAGTCGGCCGCGCAGGCCTGAGTTTTCATTCCCCCAGATTCACCACCACAGAGGAGCGATCCATGAATTTCGATTACACGCCCAAAGTCCAGGAGCTGCGCGCCCGCCTGCTGGCCTTCATGGACGAGCACATCTACCCCAACGAAACCGCGTTCCACGCCGAGGTCGAAGCCAACCGCGCCAAGGGCAACGCCTGGGTGCCCACCCGCGTGATCGAGGACCTCAAGCCCAAGGCCCGCGCCGCTGGCCTGTGGAACCTGTTCCTGCCGCACTCCAAACGCGCTCCCGAAGGCCTGAGCAACCTGGAGTACGCGCCGCTGTGCGAGATCATGGGCCGCGTGCCCTTCGCCGCCGAGGTGTTCAACTGCTCCGCCCCCGACACCGGCAACATGGAAACGCTGGAGCGCTACGCCACCGAGGCCCTGAAAGACCAGTGGCTGGAGCCGCTGCTGCGCGGCGAGATCCGCTCTGCCTTCCTGATGACCGAGCCGGAAGTGGCCTCGTCCGACGCGACCAACATCCAGTGCCGCATCGAGCGCGACGGCGACGAATACGTCATCAACGGCCGCAAGTGGTGGTCGTCCGGTGCCGGCGACCCGCGCTGCGCCGTCTACATCGTCATGGGCAAGACCGACCCCGAAGCCCCGCGCCACTCCCAACAGTCGATGATCGTGGTGCCGGCCAACGCCCCCGGCATCACCGTGCTGCGCCCGTTGAGCGTGTTCGGCTACGACGACGCTCCCCACGGCCACATGGAGGTGCTGCTGGAGAACGTGCGCGTGCCGGCCGCCAACATCCTGCTGGGCGAAGGTCGGGGCTTCGAGATCGCCCAGGGCCGCCTCGGCCCGGGCCGCATCCACCACTGCATGCGCTCGATCGGGGCAGCCGAACGCGCCCTGGAGTTGATGTGCGGCCGACTGAACAGCCGCGTCGCCTTCGGCAAGCCGGTGGCGGCCCAGTCGGTGTGGCACGAGCGCATCGCCGACGCGCGCTGCATGATCGAACAGGCCCGCCTGCTCACACTGAAAGCCGCCTACATGATGGACACCGTGGGCAACAAGGTGGCCAAGGCCGAGATCGCGATGATCAAGGTGGTGGCCCCGAACATGGCCTGCCAGGTCATCGACTGGGCCATCCAGGCGCACGGCGGCGGCGGCATTTCGCAGGACTTCCCGCTGGCCATGTCCTGGGCGCACCAGCGCACGCTGCGCTTCGCCGACGGTCCGGACGAGGTGCACCGCGCCGCCATCGCCAAGCTGGAACTGGCCAAGCACAGCCTGATCGCTAAAGAGATCGACATGCCCATCACCCGGGGCTGCTGAGCCGAGGCCGACGTCCTGCCCGGTCCGCCGGGCTGGGCGGCACCCGTCTGACACAGGCCACGCGTCCCACGACGCCGCGGCTTGATGCTGTCAGACGTTGCTGGACGAACGCACCTCGGCCAGGCTGGTCAGGCCCATCAACACCTTTTCGATGCCGTCCTGGCGCAGGGTGCGCATGCCTTCGGTGATGGCCTGCGACTGCAGGTCCTGGGGCCGCGCCCGGTTCTGCACCAGGTGGCGCAACTCCGGCGAACTGCTGAGCAGCTCGTGAATGGCGACCCGACCGCTGTAACCGGTGTGGCCGCATTGCTCGCAGCCGGTGGCGTGTTTCAGGTGCAACACCCCCTCGTGGCCGAAACGGGCCAGCCACTCGGCCTGCAAAGCCCCGGGCACCTGCAAGGGGTGCGTGGGGGGCAGTTGGGCCTGGTAGTCGTGCAGCAGTTCGTCCAGCCGCTCCTGCGACACCACCTCCGTCTGCACGCAGACCTTGCAAAAGCGCCGCACCAGGCGCTGTGCCAGGATGCCCTGCAGGGAATCGGCAAAGGAAAACGGGTCCACGCCCAGGTCGATCAGGCGCACGATGGTTTCGGCCGCCGAGTTGGTGTGCAGGGTCGAGAACACCAGGTGCCCAGTCAGAGAGGCCTCGATCGCGATTTCCGCGGTTTCCTGGTCGCGGATCTCCCCAACCATGATCACGTCCGGGTCGGCGCGGAGCAGCGAACGCAGCGCCGTGGCAAAGCTCCAGCCGATTTTCGGGTTCACCTGGATCTGGCGCAGCCCGCGCTGGGTGATTTCCACCGGATCTTCGGCCGTCCAGATCTTGCGGTTCGGGGTGTTGATGCGCTTGAGCGCCGAGTGCAGCGTCGTCGTCTTGCCCGACCCGGTGGGGCCGGCGCACAGGAACAGGCCGTAAGGACGGCCCACAATGTGCTCGAAGGCCTGCAGATTGGCCGGACTCAGGTTCAAGGCCTCCAGCGGCAAGGGCTCGGACGAGGTCAGCACCCGCATCACCACGTCCTCCAGCCCATTGGCCGTGGGGATGGTGGCCACCCGCAGTTCGATGGCGAGACCGCCGAACTTGGAGAAGTTGATTTTCCCGTCCTGCGGTTTGCGGCGCTCGGAGATGTCGAGGTCGCACATGATCTTGATGCGTGCGATCAGGGCGTTGCGGTAGCTCGCCGGCAGTTCCAGGTAGGGCCGCATCTCGCCGTCGATGCGGAAGCGGATCACCACCTTTTCGCGGCCGGGGTAGGGTTCGATGTGGATGTCGGAGGCGCGCTGGTAGAAAGCCTCGGAGATCATGGAATTGATCAGCTTGACCAGGGTGTTGTCCGACTGCTCGACCGGCTTGTCCTCGTCCTGCTCGGCCTTGGCCTCGCCGGTCAGTTCCACCGCCAGTTGCAGGGCGTCCATGCCGGCGCCGGCCGGGGCATCGGGATTGGGGGCCGTGGCGTCCGGGCGCGTGGGGGCGTTGGCTGCGGCCAGGTCACCCATGCCGATCTCGCGGTAGGCCTTGCCGATCTTGGTCGGCAATTCCGCGCTGGTGCTGACCACCGGCACCACCTTGCGCTGGGTCGAGAACTCCAGTTCGTCGATCACCTTGAACTGCAGCGGATCGGCCATGGCCACCACCAGCGAGGAGCCCAGATCGACGATCGGCAACACCTTCAGGCGCATGGCCATGTGCACGGGCACCCGCCGCAGGGCCGCGGTGTCCACTGGGAACTTGTTCAGATCGACGAAGGGGTAGCCCATCTTGCGGGCAAAAGCGGTCTGCAAATCGGCCGAGGTGACCAGCCCCATAGACACCAGCATCTGGCCCAGGGGCCCCTTTTTGTCCTGCCGCTGGCTTTTCAGGGCCTGCGCCAGCTGGGTCGGGGTGATCTTGCCCAGCCCCAGCAGGGCTTCACCGATGGGCACCGGTTTCAGGCGCGCCTGCCGCTCCAGGGCCTCCTTGAGCTGGGCCAAGTTTTCCACCATCGACGGCGCCACCGCCTGCAGGTCTTCCACACTGACTTCACCGGCCTCGCCGAGCAAGGTTTCGCTGAAATCGGTGTCGGCGATCATGTCGTCGGCCCCGCGGCGCAACTCGAACCGGGTGATCCCGCTTTTCGGGATGAACACCCGGTACGGGTCGTCGTCCAGGCTCTTCTTGGGAAAAACCCAGAGGCCATAGGGCAGCTTGAGGTGGCCGTGGCAGATGCCCGGGTACAGCGCCCCGTCGCGCAGGTGCACCACAAAAGACTGCAAAGGCGGTTGCGCGTCTCCCAGAAAACCGGATGGACCGAAGTCCTGGTCCAACTCGGACTGGGTGTCCACTTTCAGGCGCTTGATCTGGTTGAACTTCAGCCCCAGGCCCCGGGCATCGCCAAAGGGCTGGATCTTGAGCTGGCGGTGCTCGGGGTCGAAATCGACCAGGTGCCCCGCGATCGAATTCCCGTTCCAGCCCTCGGCGGTGCAGGTCAGCACCTTGCCGCCCACCTCCAGCACATCTTCGCGCTGGGTGTTGGGCACCAAAAAATGGGTTTTTCTCATGGTCTCATTCCCCCCTGCTCGGTGGCGCGGCTCACAGGCCCAACACCCACTTGATCACGTTTTTTGCCAAAAAGCCCAGCATCCCGAAGGACAGCACCAGAAACAGAATGAAGGTGCCGAACTTGCCCGCCTTGGACTCGCGGGCCAGGTTGAAGACGATGAACAGCATGTACAGTATGAACGCCCCCACGCCAAAGGTGAGGCCGAATTGGGCGATCTGCCCCTCGGTGTAACCGAAAATGGTGCCTTCCATGCGTGTTCCGTCTCAACGCGGCGGGGTGTGGATGGCGCCGGCGTGCTTGAGGTCTTCGTAGGCGTGCCAGCTGGCGTGGCCCAGCACCGGCACCACCACCACCAGGCCCAGGGTCAGGGTCAGCAGCCCCAGCCCCACCAGGGCGACGATCAGCAGGGCCCAGAACGCCATCACGACGGGGTGGCTGCCGACCGCGCGCCAACTCTCCCCCACGGCCACCCAGACAGGCTGGCGCGTGTCCACCAGCATGGGCAGGGTGATGACGCTGGAGGCGAACACCGGGGCCGCCAGCAAGGCGCCCAGCAACAGCCAGACCTCGAACAGGCCCGGCGAAGGAGCGAGCACCACGTGGTGCAGGAAATCGATCGGTTTTTCCACCGGCACCCGCGCCCACAGGGTGATCAGGCCGGCCGACGTCAGCACCCAGCCAGTGCCGGCCAGGGCCAGCAGCACTCCGAAGCCGACCAGCCGGCGGTCGCCCGAGCGCCACACCGCCCAGACCCGGCGGCAGCACACGCGCTGGCCCTGCTCGGCCTGGCGGCTGACCTCGTACAAACCGGTGGCCAGCACCGGGGCCACGATCAGAAAACCCGAAAACGCACCGGCCAGCCACCAGAACTGATCGCGCGCCAGCCAGAACAGGAGCGCACCGAAGGCGGCCAGCAAGGTGCCGTGCAGCAGGCCGGGCGCGGGGTTGCGCCAGAAGTCGCGCAGCCCCAGGGCCAGCCAGCGCAAAGGCGACAGCAGGTGGACCGGAGCCGGTGATGAAGAGGACAACGCCATGGACAAAAGCAGGAGGAAAGCCCCAATTGAATCACAAGGGCGCGCAAGCCTCGATCAAAGCGCGGGTGCAAGGGTGCGCGGGCGTGCGCAACACCTGCGGCGTCGGGCCGTGTTCCACCACCTGGCCGGCCTGCATCACCATCACTTCGTGGGCCATGGCCCAGATCACGTCCACGTCGTGGGTGATCAGCAGATAACTCAGCCCGTGGTCGCGCTGCAGCCGCAGCAGCAGTTCGATCACCTGGCGCTGCACGGTCACGTCCAGCGCGCTGGTCGGCTCGTCCAGCACCAGCAGGCGGGGCTCGACGATGAGGGCGCGCGCGATCGCCAGGCGCTGGCGTTGCCCGCCGGAGAACTCGTGCGGGTAGCGTTGCAGCCAGGCCACGGCGGCCCCGTCAGGGGTGTCCTCGGGCAAAAGCCCCACCTCGCGCAAGGCCCGCAGCACGCGCACACGCCGGGCGGCGTCGTCCAGCCCAGGCGCGTGCACGCGCAGGCCTTCGCCCACGATCTGCTCCACCGTCAGGCGCGGCGACAGGGACGAGAACGGGTCTTGAAATACCACCTGCACCTGCTGGCGCAGCGGCCGGTCGGCGATGCCGCCTGCCCAGGCCCGGCCCATGACGCGGAGCCGGCCTTCGTGCGGCAGCAGCCCCAGTGCCGCCAGCGCCAGGGTGGATTTGCCGGAGCCCGATTCGCCCACCACCCCCAGGGTACGGCCCGGTGGCAAGGCCCAATCGACGCCCCGAACCGCCTCGAAACGCCCGCGCCGGAACCAGCCGCGCAGCCCCGGCAGCGGCGTCGGGTAGGCCACGGTCAGGCCCTGGGCCTGCAGAAGCGGCGCGGGGGCACTGGCGGGTGGCGGAGCGGCGTCGTCCAGCGTGCGCCGCGGCCGGCTGTCGAGCAGTTTGCGGGTGTAGGGGTGTTGCGGCCGCTCGAACACCGAGGCCACATCGCCCTGCTCCACCAACTGGCCGCGTTCCATCACCGCCACGCGGTCGGCGAAGCGCCGCACCAGGTGCAGGTCGTGCGTGATGAGCAGCACCGCCATGCCCCGCTGGCGCTGCAGGTCGCTCAGCAAGGCCAGGATCTGGCCGCGCAGGCTCGCGTCCAGCGCGGTGGTGGGTTCGTCGGCGATCAGCAGGCGCGGTTCGCTGGCCAGGGCCATGGCGATCATGGCGCGCTGGCGCTGCCCGCCGCTGAGCTGGTGCGGGTAGGCCCGGGCGCGGCGCTCGGGTTCGCTCAAGCCGGTGGATTGGAGCAGCTCCAGCACCCGCTGCCCGGCCTCGGCGCCGGTCAGGCCCTTCTTCAGGATCAGCACCTCGGCGATCTGGTCGCCGATGCTGCGCAAGGGGTTGAGCGCCGTCATCGGCTCCTGGAAAATGCACGCCACCTCGTCGCCACGCACCGCGCGCAGACCGCGTTCGCTCAGCGCCAACAGGTCGCGGCCGGCGAAATGGGCCCGCCCAGTCACGCTGGCCTCGGGCACCAGCCGCAGCAGGCTCAGGGCCGACACCGTCTTGCCGGAACCCGATTCGCCCACCAGCGCCAGCTTTTCACCGGCACGCAGTTGCAGCTGCAGGCCGTGCACCACGTCCTGGTCACCAAAGCGCACCCGCAGGTCCTGCACGTCGAGCAAGGGGGCGTCGCTCACCGGTCGGCCTTTCGCGGGTCCAGGGCGTCGCGCAGGGCGTCGCCCATGAAGGTCAGCAGCAACAGGGTCAGCACCAGCACCGCAAAGGTGGACAGCGAGATCCACCACGCGTCGATGTTGTTCTTGCCCTGGCTCAACAGCTCTCCGAGCGAAGGGGTACCGGGCGGCACGCCCAGACCGAGAAAATCCAGCGAGGTCAGCGCCAGGATGGCCCCGCCCATGCGGAAGGGCAGGAAGGTGACCACCGGCGTCAGGCTGTTGGGCAGGATGTGGCGCCAGATGATTTCGCCGTGGCTCAGGCCCATGGCACGGGCCGCGCGCACGTAGTCGAGCTGGCGGTTGCGCAGGAATTCGGCGCGCACGTAGTCGCTCAGGCCCATCCAGCCAAACAGGCTGAGCAAGGCCAGCAACAGCGCCACGCTCGGCGCCAGCACCGCGCTGAAGATGATCAGGAGGTACAACTCCGGCATGGCACCCCAGATTTCGATGAAGCGCTGGAAGACCAGGTCGGTGCGGCCGCCGAAATAGCCCTGCACCGCCCCGGCGGCTACGCCCAGCACGACGCCGATGCCGGTCAGGGCCAGGGCGAACAGCACGCTCACCCGGAAGCCGTAAATCAGTTGCGCCAGCAGGTCGCGGCCGCGGTCGTCGGTGCCCAGCCAGTTGTCGGCCGAAGGCGGCGCCGGGTTGGGCGCCTGGGCAAAGTAGTTCAGCGTCTGGGGGCCGTAGGGGTTGGGTGGATAGACCGCGAAGTTGTCGCCCCGGGCCAGCTGCGCGCGGATGAAGGGGTCCAGGTAATCGGTCGGGGTGTCGAAATCGCCACCGAACACGGTTTCGGCATGGTCCTGCACCAGCGGAAAGTAATAACGGCCCTCGTAGCGCACCAGCAGGGGTTTGTCGTTGGACAGCACCTCGGCCAGCAGGCTCAGGGCCACCAGTACGGCAAAGGCCAGCAGGCTGACATACCCCAGGCGGTTGCGACGAAAGCGCTGCCAGGCGCGGCGCGAGGGGCTCAGAGAGATGGGCACGGTCATGCGGCGGCGCTCAGTCGAACTTGACGCGTGGGTCCACCCACACGTAGCACAGGTCGCTGATGAGCTTGGTCACCAGACCGATCAGCGTGAACAGGTAGAGCGTGCCCAGCACCACGGGGTAGTCGCGGCGGATCACGCTCTCGTAGCTCAGCAGGCCCAGGCCGTCGAGCGAGAACAGGGTCTCGATCAGCAGGGAGCCGGCAAAGAAGGCCCCCACGAACGCCGCCGGGAAACCGGTGACGATGGGAATGAGCGCGTTGCGGAACACGTGCTTCCACAGCACCTGGCGCTCGCTCAGGCCCTTGGCGCGGGCCGTGAGCACGTACTGCTTGCGGATTTCTTCCAGGAAGGCGTTCTTGGTCAGCATAGCGGTGACGGCGAAGCTGCCCAGCACCATGGCCGTGACCGGCAGGGCGATGTGCCAGAGGTAGTCCACCACCCGCGCGCCCCAGCTCATTTCTTCCCAGTTCGACGAGGTCAGCCCGCGCAGCGGGAACCACTGCAACTGGCCGCCGAAAATCACCAGCAGCGCCACCCCCAGCACAAAGCCGGGAATGGCGTAGCCCACCAGCACCAGCAGGGTGGTCAGCACATCGAAACGCGAGCCGGCGCGCACCGCCTTGGCCACGCCCAGCGGCACCGCCACCGCGTAGCTGATGAAAAAGGTCCACAGCCCCAGGCTGATGGAGACGGGCAGCTTTTCAACCACCAGATCGGCCACCGCCTTGTTCTGGAAAAAACTGGTGCCCAGGTCAAAACGGGCGAACTGGCCCAGCATCTGCACAAAGCGCTCGTGCGCGGGTTTGTCAAAACCGTATAGGGCCTTGATCTGGGCCAGGCGCTGCGGGTCCACCCCTTGCGCGCCGCGGTAGACCGAACCGCCTTCGGCCCCATGCCCCAGGCCGGCCCGTGCCTCGGCCAGGTACTGCTCCACCGGGCCGCCGGGCACGAACTGGATCACCACAAACGTCAGCAACAGCACGCCGAACAGCGTCGGCAGCATCAGCAACAGGCGTTTGAGGATGTAGACCCACATGGCGTTCGATTATGGCCGGTGGCGGGAACTCACCGGCCGGCGGGCGCCGCCGGCTGGGCCCACCAGGTGTCGAGGGCCCAGCCCTCGCCGCTGGCATAAGGGGGCATCTGCGCCGGCCGGGCCAGGCGCCAGGCGTTGTAGGCCAGCCGGTGCGTGGTGGCCGACCACTGCGGCACCAGCACATGGCTGTGGCTGATGGCACGGTCCAGCGCCCGGCAGGCGGCCAGGAAGTCGGGCCGGGTCTTGGCCCCGGTCATGCGGGCGATCAGCGCGTCCACCGCCGGGCTGGACACGCCGGCGAAGTTGCCCGAGTCCTCGGTGCGCGCGGCCACGCTGCCGAACAGGTCGGCGTATTCGGCGCCGGGGTTGTCGCTGCCCTGGTAGGCGATGGAGATCAGGTCGAAGTCGAAGCTGCGCAGGCGCTGCTGGTACAGGGCAAAGTCGACCGGGCGGTACTTCAGCTCGATGCCCAGCTTGCTCAGGTTGCGCGCCCAGGGCGTGACCACGCGGGCCCCACCCTCGTTGCTGTCCAGGTACTCCAGCACCAGCGGCTCGCCCCGGGCGTTGCGCAGCTGGCCGCCCTGCACCGTCCAGCCGGCTTCGCGCAGCAGGGCCTGGGCGCGGCGCAGGTTGGCGCGCAGGCTGCGGTCACCGTCGGTGCGCGGCGGCTCGAACATGGGGCCGAACACCGCCGGCGGCAGTTGGGTCCGCCAGGGCGTGAGCAGGGCCAGCTCGGCCGCGTCGGGCACGCCCTGTGGCGAACAGTCGGTGTTGCCGAACAGCCCGCGCACCCGCCGGTAGGCGCTGTAGAACATCTGCCGGTTCATCCACTCGTAGTCCAGCGCCAGGCCCAGGGCTTCGCGCACGCGGATGTCGTCCAGCGGCGGACGCCGGGTATTGAGCACGTAGCTCTGGAAACCGGTGGGCAGCCGGTGGGTGAACTCGCCCTTGACCAGTTCGCCGCTGGCAAAACGCTTGCCGCTGACGCGGCGCGCCCAGTCGCCGGCCGAGAAAAAGCGCATCAGGTCGAACTCGCCGGCCTTCAACGCTTCGAGCTTGGCGGTGTTGTCCTTGTAGATCTTGACCGTGATGCGGTCGAAATTGGCCGTGCCGCGGCGCACCGGCAGGTCGCGCGCCCAGTATTGGGGATCGCGCAGGTAGGTGATGTCCTTGCCGAAACGCACCGGGCCGATGCGGTAAGGCCCGCTGCCGATGGGCGTGTCCATCACCACCTGGTCGAAGGTCTTGCGCTGGCCGGTCTTGGGGTCGGGCTCGTCGCCCCAGGCGCGGCTGAACACCGGCAGGCCGCCCACCGTCAGCGGCAGTTCGCGGCTGGCCTTCTTGAAGCGGTAGCGCACGGTGCGTTCGTCCAGCACGTCCAGGCCGGCCACGTCGGCCAGCACCGTTTTGTAGGCGGGCGAGGTGTGCGGCCCCATCAAAGTGTCGAAGCTGTGCTTCACGTCGGCGGCCAGCACCGGTTGACCGTTGTGGAAGCGGGCCTGCGCCCGCAGGCGGAAGGTGACCGACAGGCCGTCCGGCGCGGCCTGCACGTCCTCGGCCAGCAGGCCGTAGGCGGCCCCGCTCTCGTCGGCGGCCCCCGTCAGCAGCGTGTCGAACATCAGGTCCGACAGGTAGGCCGGCGCACTGCCGCGCAAGGTGAACGGGTTGTATTTGTCGAAGGTGGAGGTGCGCAGGTTGCTCACGAGCCGCAGTTCGCCGCCCTTGGGTGCCTGGGGGTTGACGTAGTCGAAATGGCCGAAGCTGGCCGGGTACTTGAGTTCGCCCCACAGCGCGTAACCGTGGGCCGCCCAGGCCGGCGACGCGGCCACACAGGCCCAGGCGCCCGCCATGGCCAAGTGGCGCCAAGCGAGCCAAATGGCCGAGCGGGTGGGCATGGACCGAGACCAGGGGGAGAGCATGCGACAATTCTGCAGGATTTTTACTGGAGATTTGACCCATGGGTTTTCTGGCTGGCAAGAAACTGCTGATCACGGGCGTGCTGTCCAACCGTTCCATCGCCTACGGCATCGCCAAGGCCTGCCATGCACAGGGCGCCGAGCTGGCGTTCAGCTATGTGGGCGAGCGCTTCAAAGGCCGCATCACCGAATTTGCCGCCGAATTCGGCTCCAAGCTCGTGTTCGACTGCGACGTGGGCGACGACGCCCAGATCGCGCAGCTGTTCAGCGACCTGTCGGCCCACTGGCCCACCTTCGACGGCTTTGTGCACGCCATCGGCTACGCCCCGCGCGAAGCCATCGCTGGCGATTTCCTCGACGGCCTGAGCCGCGAGGGCTTCCAGATCGCGCACGACATCAGCGCCTACAGCTTCCCGGCCATGGCCAAGGCCGCCCTGCCCCACCTGAACGACAACGCCGCGCTGCTGACCCTGACCTACCTGGGCGCCATCCGCAACGTGCCCAACTACAACACCATGGGCCTGGCCAAAGCGTCTCTGGAGGCCTCGGTGCGCTACCTGGCCGAATCCCTGGGCGCCAAGGGCCGCGGCCTGCGCGCCAACGGCATCTCGGCCGGCCCCATCAAGACACTGGCCGCCAGCGGCATCAAGGGTTTTGGCAAGATCCTCAACGTGGTGGCCGAGACCGCACCCATCCGCCGCAACGTCACCATCGACGACGTGGGCAACGTCGCCGCTTTCCTGCTGAGCGACCTGGCCGCAGGCGTGACCGCCGAAATCACCTACGTGGACGGCGGTTTCAGCCAGGTGGTGGGCGGCATCGCCGAACCGGCCGACGCCTGAGTTTTGAATCTTGATCAAGCAAGAGGGGCGTATCCACCCCTCTTGAAGCGCTGACGGGTCTGAGCCGGCCTCAACCGGTGGCGCGCAGGCCCACCGGCAACAAGCGCTTTTGATCGCGGTGGTCTTTCAGATCGCCGGTCGCGATGGACAGGCTGCTGTGCAGGCAGGTGTTCCCTGCATGACGGCACTCCGGGTCAATGGTTTCTGCATGACATGCGTTTGGGGACACTGCAGGACCCGGCAGCCTTCGGAGGGCTTGCCTCCCTTCGATGAAGAGGCCGTTGGGGCGTGATACCAGCACCGCTGGTTGGTCGCCTGCCTGAGGAAAATCCTGGAGTGAAACGAAAAAGCCCGAACCGTCGCCGGTCCGGGCTTTGTGGATGGGCGGTGAATGCCTTACTTCTTGCTCGGCGGCAAATCGGTGCAGGAGCCGTGCGCCACCTCCGCCGCCATGCCGATGCTTTCGCCCAACGTGGGGTGCGGGTGGATGGTCTTGCCGATGTCCAACGCGTCGGCGCCCATCTCGATCGCCAGCGCGATCTCGCCGATCATGTCGCCGGCGTGGGTGCCCACCATGCCGCCGCCCAGGATCTTGCCGTGGCCATGGGCCTCGGGCGAATCGTCGAACAGCAGCTTGGTGAAGCCCTCGTCGCGGCCGTTGGCGATGGCGCGGCCCGAAGCCGTCCAGGGGAACAGGCCCTTCTTGACCTTGATGCCCTGCGCTTTGGCCTGGTCCTCGGTCAAGCCCACCCAGGCCACCTCGGGGTCGGTGTAGGCCACCGACGGAATCACCCGGGCGTTGAAGGCGGCACTGGCCAGTTCCTGGTTGCCTTGCAGTTCGCCAGCGATGACTTCGGCCGCCACGTGCGCCTCGTGCACCGCCTTGTGCGCCAGCATGGGCTGGCCCACGATGTCGCCGATGGCGAAGATGTGCGGCACGTTGGTGCGCATCTGGATGTCAACGTTGATGAAGCCGCGGTCGGTGACGGCCACGCCGGCCTTGTCGGCGGCGATCTTCTTGCCGTTCGGGGTACGGCCGACGGCCTGCAGCACCAGGTCGTAGGTGCCTTCGCTCTTGCTGCCGTCCAGGCCCTCGAACTGGACCTGGATGCCCTCGGGCGTGGCCGTGGCGCCCACGGTCTTGGTCTTCAACATGATCTTGTCGAAGCGGCCCTTGTTCATCTTTTCCCAGACCTTGACCAGGTCGCGGTCGGCGCCCTGCATCAGGCCGTCCATCATCTCGACCACGTCCAGGCGCGCGCCCAGCGTGCTGTAAACCGTGCCCATTTCCAGGCCGATGATGCCGCCGCCGACGATGAGCATCTTCTTGGGCACGCCCTGCAGCGCCAGCGCACCGGTGGAGTCCACCACGCGCGGATCGTCCGGCATGAAGGGCAGGCGCACGGCCTGCGAGCCGGCCGCGATGATGCAGGTCTTGAAGGCCACGACCTTCTTGGTGCCCGTCTTCTCCTGCCCAGTGCCGGTGGTCTCTTCGACCTCCACATGGTTGGGGCCGACGAAGGCGCCGTAGCCGCGCACGGTGGTGACCTTGCGCATCTTGGCCATGGCGGCCAGACCACCGGTCAGCTTGCCGATGACCTTTTCCTTGTGGGCGCGCAGCTTGTCCACGCTGACCGTGGGCTGGCCGAACTCCACGCCCAGATCGCCCAGGTGCGAGACCTCGTCCATCACCGCCGCCACGTGCAGCAGCGCCTTGGACGGGATGCAACCCACGTTCAGGCAGACGCCGCCCAGTTGGGCGTAGCGCTCGACGAGCACGACCTTCAGGCCGAGGTCGGCCGCGCGGAAGGCGGCCGAATAGCCGCCGGGGCCGGCGCCCAGCACCAGCACGTCGCAGTCGATGTCGGCCGAACCGCCAAAGCTGGCGGCCGTGGGGGCCACCACCGGCGCGGCCGGGGCGGCCACCGGAGCAGCCACCGGTGCGGGCGCAGCGGCCGGAACCGGCGCCGCCGCAGCGCCCTCCACCTCCAGCGACAGCACCACCGAGCCCTGGCTCACCTTGTCGCCCAGCT
This sequence comes from Macromonas nakdongensis, assembly GCF_002837145.1. Lineage (GTDB taxonomy): Bacteria > Pseudomonadota > Gammaproteobacteria > Burkholderiales > Burkholderiaceae_C > Macromonas_B > Macromonas_B nakdongensis. The sequence continues at coordinate 30,168 of NZ_NWMV01000013.1, forward strand.
TGACTTTGAGTTCTTTCACCACGCCGGCGTGCGACGACGGAATCTCCATCGAAGCCTTGTCCGATTCGACCGTGATCAGCGATTGCTCGGGCTTCACCGTGTCGCCGGGTTTGACCAGCAATTCAATCACCGCCACCGCGTCGAAGTCGCCGATGTCGGGAACCTGGATGTCCATCAATGCCATCTTGTTCTCCTTACAGCAGCACGCGGCGGAAGTCGGCCAGGATCTGGCCCAGGTACACGTTGAAGCGGGCGGCGGCAGCGCCGTCGATCACGCGGTGGTCCCAGGTCAGGGAAAGCGGCAACATCAGGCGCGGCTGGAAGGCCTTGCCGTCCCACACCGGCTCCATCTGGCTCTTGCAGACGCCCAGAATGGCCACTTCGGGCGCGTTGATGATGGGCGTGAAATACCGCCCGCCAATGCCACCCAGCGACGAAATGGTGAAGGTCGCGCCGGACATGTCGGCCGGGCCCAGCTTGCCGTCGCGCGCCTTCTTGGCCAGTTCGCCCATTTCCTGGCTGATCTGCAGCACGCCCTTCTTGTCGGCGTCCTTGATGACCGGAACCACCAGACCGTTGGGCGTGTCGGCCGCGAAGCCGATGTGGTAGTACTGCTTGTAGACCAGCGCGTCGCCGTCCAGGCTGGAGTTGAACTCGGGGAACTTCTTGAGGGCGGCCACGCAGGCCTTGATCAGGAAGGCCAGCATCGTCACCTTGACGCCCGACTTCTCGTTTTCCTTGTTGGTGGCCACGCGGAAGGCTTCCAGGTCGGTGATGTCGGCGTCGTCGTGGTTGGTGACGGCGGGGATCATCACCGCGTTGCGCAGCAGGTTGGCGCCGCTGATCTTCTTGATGCGCGACAGCTCCTTGCGCTCGATCGGGCCGAACTTGGCAAAGTCCACCTTGGGCCAGGGGATCAGGCCCAGTTCGGAGCCACCACCAGCCGCCGCAGCCGGTGCTTTCGCGGCTTGCGCCAAGGTCTGGATGGCGCCGGCCATGACCGACTGGGTGAAGGCCTGCACGTCTTCCTGGGTGATGCGCCCCTTGGCGCCGGAACCCTTGACTTCCGCCAGCGGAACACCCAGTTCGCGGGCGAACTTGCGCACCGAGGGCGAAGCGTGCGGCAGACCCAGCGCCGAGGTGGCGGTGGGGTTGTGGGCCGGCGCGGCGACCGGGGCCGACACGCTGGCCGCCACCGGAGCTGCGGCCGCAGCGGCAGCAGTTGCCACGGCAGCGGGTGCTGCAGCCACCGGAGCCGCTGCAGGTGCGCCAGCGGCGCCTTCCAAAATGGCCAGCAGGTCGCCGATGTTGACCTTGTCGCCCAACTGGACCTTGAGTTCCTTGACCACGCCCGCGGCCGACGACGGAATTTCCATCGACGCCTTGTCGGACTCCACAGTGATGAGCGATTGCTCTACTTTCACCGTGTCGCCCGGCTTCACGAACACCTCGATCACCGCGACGTCCTTGAAGTCGCCGATGTCGGGCACACGCACCTCCACCGGGCCCGCGGCCGCGGCAGGCGCTGCCACGGGTGCGGCCACCGGGGCCGGCGCCGAAACCGCCACGGGGGCGGCGCTGGCAGGGGCCGCTGCAGGCGCCAACGCAGCCGCTTCATCCGCGGCCTCCACCACCAGCACCACCGAACCTTCTTTCACCTTGTCGCCCAGCGCCACGCGCATTTCTTTCACCACGCCGGCCGTGCTGGACGGGATTTCCATCGAGGCCTTGTCGGACTCGACCGTGATCAGCGACTGCTCGGCCTGCACGGTATCGCCCACCTTCACCAGCAGTTCAATCACCGCCACTTCATCAAAGTCGCCGATGTCCGGGACCTTCACTTCAATCAGTGCCATGTTCGTGTCTCCGGTGCTTCAGGCGTACAGGGGGTTGACTTTGTCGGCGTTGATGCCGTACTTGGCAATGGCTTCGGCCACCTTGGTCGCCGGCACGGTGCCCTCTTCGGCCAGGGCCTTGAGCGCCGCCACCACGATGTAGTGGCGGTTCACCTCGAAGTGCTCGCGCAGCTTGCTGCGGAAGTCGCTGCGACCAAAACCGTCGGTGCCCAGCACCTTATAGGTGCGGCCCTTGGGGATGAAGGGGCGGACCTGCTCGGCATAGGCCTTCATGTAGTCGGTGGAGGCGACCACCGGCCCGGTGTGCGCGGCCAGTTGCTGGGCCACGAACGGCACGCGCGGCGCTTCCAGCGGGTGCAGCAGGTTCCAGCGCTCGGCGTCCTGGCCGTCGCGGGTCAGTTCGTTGAAGCTCGGGCAGCTCCACACGTTGGCGGCCACGCCCCAGTCTTTCTCCAGCAGTTCCTGCGCGGCGATGCTCTCGCGCAGGATGGTGCCCGAACCCAGCAATTGCACGCGCGGGGTCAGCTTGGCGCCTTCCTTGCACAGGTACATGCCCTTGATGATCTGCTCTTCTGTGCCGGCGGTCAGGCCGGGCATGGCGTAGTTCTCGTTCAGCAGGGTCAGGTAGTAGAAGACGTTGTCCTGCTTTTCCACCATGCGCTTGAGGCCATGGTGCAGGATCACCGCCACCTCGTGGGCAAACGTGGGGTCATAGCTGATGCAGTTCGGAATGGTGCCGGCCATGATGTGGCTGTGGCCGTCCTCGTGCTGCAGGCCTTCGCCGTTCAGCGTGGTGCGCCCAGAGGTGCCGCCCAGCAGGAAGCCGCGCGCCTGCATGTCGCCGGCCGCCCAGGCCAGGTCGCCGATGCGCTGGAAGCCAAACATCGAGTAGTACACGTAGAACGGCACCATGATGCGGTTGGACGTGCTGTAAGACGTGGCCGCGGCGATCCAGCTGCTCATGCCGCCGGCCTCGTTGATGCCTTCCTGCAGGATCTGGCCGGCCTTGTCTTCCTTGTAGTACATGACCTGGTCTTTGTCGACCGGGGTGTACTGCTGGCCCAGTGGGTTGTAGATGCCGACCTGGCGGAACAGGCCTTCCATGCCGAAGGTGCGGGCCTCGTCCACCAGAATCGGCACCACGCGCGGGCCCAGGGCCTGGTCGCGCAGCAGTTGCGTCAGGAAACGCACATAGGCCTGGGTGGTGGAAATTTCCCGGCCTTCCGCGGTGGGCTCCAGCACCGCCTTGAAGGTGTCCAACGCCGGCACGGTGAAACTTTCGTCGGCGTGGGTGCGGCGGTGCGGCAGGTAGCCGCCCAGGGCTTGGCGGCGCTCGTGCAGGTACTGCATTTCCGGCGTGTCGTCGGCCGGTTTGTAAAACGGGATCTTGGGCAGCTCGCTGTCCGGGATCGGGATATTGAAGCGGTCGCGGATGTACTTGATGTCCTCGTCCGTCAGCTTCTTGGTCTGGTGCACGGTGTTCTTGCCCTCACCGGCCTTGCCCATGCCAAAACCCTTGACGGTCTTGATCAGCAGCACGGTCGGCTGGCCCTTGTGGTTCACCGCCTTGTGGTAGGCGGCGTACACCTTCTGCGGGTCGTGGCCACCGCGCTTCAGGTTCCAGATGTCGTCGTCGCTCATGTGCGCCACCAGCTCCAGCGCCTTGGGGTCGCGGCCGAAGAAGTGCTTGCGCACGTAGGCACCGTCGTTGGCCTTGAAGGCCTGGTAGTCGCCGTCCAGCGTCTCCATCATGATCTTGCGCAGGGCGCCATCCTTGTCGCGCGCCAGCAGCGGGTCCCAGCCCGAGCCCCACAGCAGCTTGATCACGTTCCAGCCGGCCCCGCGAAACTCGCCTTCCAGCTCCTGCACGATCTTGCCGTTGCCGCGCACCGGGCCGTCCAGCCGCTGCAGGTTGCAGTTGATGACGAAGATCAGGTTGTCCAGGCCTTCGCGCGCGGCCAGGCCGATGGCGCCCAGGCTTTCCGGCTCGTCCATTTCGCCGTCGCCGCAGAAGACCCAGACCTTGCGGTTGCTGGTGTCGGCAATGCCGCGGGCGTGCAGGTATTTCAGGAAACGCGCCTGGTAAATCGCCATCAGCGGGCCCAGGCCCATGGACACGGTCGGGAACTGCCAGAACTCCGGCATCAGCTTGGGGTGCGGGTAGCTCGACAGCCCCCGGCCGTCCACTTCCTGGCGGAAGTTCAGCAGTTGCTCTTCGGTCAGGCGGCCTTCCAGGTAGGCGCGGGCGTACACGCCGGGCGACACATGACCCTGGATGTAGATGCAGTCGCCGCCGTGGCCTTCGCTCTCGGCGTGCCAGAAGTGGTTGAAGCCGGCCCCAAACATGTGGGCCAGCGATGCGAAGGAGCCGATGTGGCCGCCCAGATCGCCGCCGTCGGCCGGGTTGTGGCGGTTGGCCTTGACCACCATCGCCATGGCGTTCCAGCGCATGTAGGCGCGCAGGCGCTCCTCGATCTCGATGTTGCCCGGGCAGCGCGCCTCTTCGGTCGGCTCCAGCGTGTTGACGTAGCCCGTGGTGGCCGAGAACGGCAGGTCGATGCTGCTTTCGCGGGCCTCTTCCAGCAATTGCTCCAGCAGAAAGTGGGCCCGTTCGCCCCCCTCTTTCTCGATCACCGCGCGCAAGGCATCGAGCCACTCGCGGGTTTCTTGTTGGTCGGTGTCGAGCGGCACGTAGCCTTTGGCCGGCGCGGGGCTGTTGGACATGGATGTCTCCTGGGCGTTTGAACAAAGATAACGGTGAGCGCCTCACCGTGTCACGAAGTTTCGCACGGTTTCGATTCATTTTCAACATGCGATTTGTTTTTTTATATTATGGAATTTAAATGTCGCGTCGATCGTGGCAAGCACCGGACAATCCTCTAGACTCGCGCCATGCCCGTTCCCCCGTCCTTGAAACCCGCCACCCGGAGCGCCTCGCCCTTGACGTGGTGGCGCAACCGTTGGCGCAGCCTCCCCCCCACGCAGCAGGACAGGCTGGCCGCGATCGGCCCGCTGCTGTCGGTGTTTCTCTTCCTGGCCGCCATCTTTTCCGCCATCACCTACTTCACCCTGGAAGAAATCGACCGGGAGCAGGAGGCCGTCACCCGCGACGTCGAGTACGCCCAGCAACGCCTGCGGCTGCGCCTGCTGGAGCGCCAGGAGCAGCTGATGCGCATCGCGCGCGACATCTCCAACCGGGAGATCGAAGAAACCGAATTCGGCTTCCAGATCGAAACCCTGGTCTCCCAGTACCCCGAGTTGCTGGCGGTGACCTGGGTCAACGCCCTGCGCGAAGTGGTCACCGGCTACGCCTCGCCCAGCGCGCCGGCCCACATGGCGCGGGCCAGCGGCCAGGCCCTCTCCCCGGAAAGCACCGACGGCACCTTCGAGCTGGCCCGCGACCTGCGCCAGACCCTTTACTCGCGCCCCCTGGGCCTGCCGGGCGAAGAACGCACCATCCTGCTGCTGGTGCCGCTGAACGAGCAGGGCCGCTTCAGCGGCGTGCTGATGGCCGAATACTCGGTCGATGCGCTGATGCGTTTCGGCGTGCCCAACGAGGTGTTGGCCCGGTACGCCGTGACCCTGCTCGACGACCAGCACAACGTCCTGGCGGGCACCGCGCACGCCGTCACCCTGACCGGGCTGCGCCGCCTGCCCTGGGCCGCAAAGCCCCAATCGCACGAGATGCCGGTGTCCCCGGTCGGCAACAGCCTGGTCATCCGGGCCGAGGGCTACCGCACCAGCCGCGACACCATCGGCGAAACCTTTTTCTGGGTCGTGGGCGCGATGAGCGCCCTCACCGTCTGGATGCTGCTGGCCAACATGCGCCATACGCGCCGGCGCCTGCAGGCCCAGCGCGCCCTGGTGGCCGAAACCAATTTCCGCCGCGCCATGGAGAACTCCATGCTCACCGGCATGCGGGCACTCGACCTGCAGGGCCGGATCGCCTACGTCAACCCGGCCTTCTGCCGCATGACCGGCTGGACCGAAGACGACCTGCTCGGCCGAAGCCCGCCCTTCCCCTACTGGCCCGATGCCGAGCACGACACCCTCATGGCCCGGCTGGAAGACGAACTGCACGGCCGCTCCCTGCCGGGCGGGTTTGAAGTGCCCGTCAAGCGCAAGAACGGCAGCATCTTCTATGCGCGGATGTACGTCTCGCCCCTGGTGGACGCGCACGGCCGGCAGACCGGCTGGATGACGTCCATGACCGACATCACCGAACCCAAGCGCATCCGCGAGGAACTGACCGCCTCCTACGACCGCTTCACCACCGTACTCGACAGCCTGGACGAAGCCATTTCGGTGGCGCCGCTGGGCAGCGCCGAACTGCTGTTCGCCAACAAGATGTACCAGACCTGGCTGGGCAGCGGCGGGCGCGGGCACCGGATGCTGCTCGACCAGTCCTCCACCTTGCCGGCAGTCCCGTCCACCGAAGGGGCCGACCTGGTCGATGGCCTGGCGGGCCTGCCCACCGACACCCTGCTCGACGCCAGCGCCGAGAACGTCCAGGTCTACATCGGCGAACTCAACAAGTGGCTGGAGGTGCGCACCCGCTACCTGACCTGGGTCGACGGCCGCCTGGCGCAGATGGTCATCGCCACCGACATCACCGCCCGCCGCCTCGCCGAAGAGCAGGCCGCGCTCCAGGCCGAGCGTGCCGAAACCGCCAGCCGGCTCATCACCATGGGCGAAATGGCGTCCAGCGTGGCGCACGAGCTGAACCAGCCGCTGACCGCCATCAGCAACTACAGCAGCGGCATGATCTCGCGGCTGCAAAAAAAGCAGATCAGCGAAGAGGAGTTGCTGGGTGCCCTGGAAAAAACCGCGAAGCAGGCGCAGCGCGCCGGGCAGATCATCCAGCGCATCCGCGCCTTCGTGAAGCGCAGCGAGCCCAACCCCACCCTCTCGGACGTGGCGCAGATGGTGAGCAACGCCACCGAGCTGGCCGAAATCGACCTGCGCCGGCACACGGTGCGGCTGAACACCTACGTCGCGGCGCGCCTGCCGCGCCTGATGGTGGACCCGATCCTGATCGAACAGGTGCTGATCAACCTGATCAAGAACGGGGGCGAATCCATCGCCCAGGCCCAGCGCGCCCCAGCGCAACGGCACGTCGAGCTGACCGTGGCCCCGCGCAAGATCGACGACACCGATGCGGTCGAATTCGTGGTCCGCGACAGCGGCCAGGGCGTGCCGATGGAGCAGCTCGAACGCATCTACGAAGCCTTCTACAGCACCAAGTCCGAAGGCATGGGCATCGGCCTGAAATTGTGCCGCTCCATCGTCGAGTCGCACCACGGCAGACTGCAGGCGCGAAACCTCTACAATGGCTCGGAAATCACGGGTTGCGAATTCAGTTTCTGGATTCCTGTCGCGTCCACGGTCAATGCGTGATAACCCGGTCGGGGTCGCACCCGATGCACGAATCACAACACCAGAAAGAGTGAGATGAGCTTGATTCCGAAAAGAGGCACGGTGTACGTGGTGGACGACGACGAGGCCGTGCGCGACTCGTTGCAATGGCTGCTCGAGGGCAAGGACTACCGGGTCCGCTGCTTCGAATCCGCCGAGGCTTTTCTGAGCCGCTACGACCCGCGCGAAGTGGCCTGCCTGATCGCCGACATCCGCATGGGCGGCATGACCGGCCTGGACCTGCAGAACCGCCTGCTGGAGCGCCAGTCCCCCCTGCCCATCGTCTTCATCACCGGCCACGGCGACGTGCCCATGGCGGTGGAGACCATGAAAAAGGGCGCGCTCGACTTCATTCAGAAACCCTTCAACGAAGAGCAACTGGTGGGCCTGGTTGAACGCATGCTGGAAACCGCGCGCGAGGCCTTCTCGGTGCATCAGCAGGCCGCCAACCGCGACGCCCTGCTCGGCCGCCTGACCACGCGCGAATCGCAGGTGCTCGAACGCATCGTCGCCGGGCGCCTGAACAAGCAGATCGCCGACGACCTCGGCATCAGCATCAAGACGGTGGAGGCGCACCGCGCCAACATCATGGAAAAGCTGGGCGCCAACACCGTGGCCGACCTGCTCAAAATCGCCTTGGCACCCGCCACCGCCAAGGCCTGACCTCCTGTTTCGCATGACCGCACAACTGATCGACGGCAACGCCCTCTCGCGCCAACTGCGCACCGAAGTTTCCGAACGCGTCGCCACCCTGCGCGCCCAGGGCCACACCCCTGGGCTGGCCGTCGTCCTGGTGGGCGACAACCCGGCCAGCCAGGTCTACGTGCGCAACAAGGTCAAGGCCTGCCACGACACCGGCATGCATTCGGTCCTGGAGCAATACCCCGCCAGCATGACCGAGGCCGAGCTGCTGGCCCGGGTCGATGCCCTGAACAACGACCCGACCATCCACGGCATCCTGGTGCAGCTGCCGCTGCCGGCGCACATCGATGCGCACAAGGTCATCGAGGCCATCAGCCCGGCCAAGGATGTGGACGGCTTCCACGTCGCCAGCGCCGGTGCCCTGATGGTGGGTCAGCCCGGCTTCTGGCCCTGCACTCCCTACGGCTGCATGAAGATGCTCGAAAGCATCGGCTACGACCTACGCGGCAAGCACGCGGTCGTCATCGGCCGCAGCAACATTGTCGGCAAGCCCATGGCCATGATGCTGCTGCAACAAGACGCTACCGTCACCGTCTGCCATTCGCGCACCGCCGACCTGAAGGCGCAGACGCTGCAGGCCGACGTGATCGTGGCCGCGGTGGGCAAGCGCAACGTGCTGACGGCCGACATGGTCAAGCCCGGCGCGGTGGTGCTGGACGTGGGCATGAACCGCAACGACGCCGGCAAGCTCTGCGGCGACGTGGACTTCGACGGGGTGAAGGACGTGGCGGGTTACATCACCCCAGTGCCCGGTGGCGTGGGCCCCATGACCATCACCATGCTGATGGTCAACACCCTGGAATCGGCCGAGCGCGCGCTGGCCTGAACGTGCCACAGGTGGGGGGCGGCGCCCCCCCCGTTCAGTGCCGGCCGTTGCGCGACGCCAGCCAGCACAGCACGCGCAAGGCGCTGAGCCACTGCAACACAATCAAGCCCGTGCCAACCGCGTGCCACAACCGCAGGTTGCCCCCGGTGCTGCGCGCCGTCAGGATGCGCTCAGCAACCCCATGCTCCTGCACCAGCGCCGCCAAAGCCGCGAGCAGCAACCACGGCAGCATCACCCAGCGCGCGGTCACTTCGCCGCCTTGCAGACGCTGCAAACGGCCCCACACCAGCAAGGTCAAGGCCGCGACCAAGCTCATCCAGGCCTGCACCTGGAACAGCTTGGCCGCGAACGGGCCGGCCACGGCCGGGTTGCCGAAAAAAGCGAACGCCATCGGCACTGCGACAAAACTCAAGCCGCTCAAACCGCCCCACCACAGGGCCGCCAGCAGCAGCGGCCAACGGTGCAGCCCCGCGCCGCAGCCAGGTTTCATTGGTAGCGGACCGTGACGATCTCGTAGCGCTTGACGCCGCCCGGCGCCTGCACCTCGGCCACGTCGCCCTCTTCCTTGCCGATCAGCGCGCGTGCTATTGGGCTGGAGATGTTGATCAGGCCCTGCTTCAGGTCGGCCTCGTCCTCACCCACGATCTGGTAAGTCACGCCGTCACCCGAAGCCTCGTCTTCCAGTTCCACCGTGGCCCCGAACACCACCCGGCCACCAGCGTCCAGAGAGGCCGGGTCGATGACCTGCGCCACCGACAGCTTGCCCTCGATCTCGGCGATGCGGCCTTCGATGAAGCCCTGGCGCTCCTTAGCCGCGTCGTAGTCGGCGTTTTCGCTCAGGTCGCCCTGGGCGCGCGCTTCGGCAATGGCGGTGATGACGGCCGGGCGTTCGACGGATTTCAGGCGCTGCAGCTCTTCCTTGAGCTTGTCGGCGCCGCGCTTGGTGACGGGAAAGGTCGACATTTCAATTCTCCAAAAGCAAACCGCCGATCGTTGCCGGTCGGCGGTGTGTGTCTGCGGCAGATTATGCCCGAACCGGACCAAGACGCGCGTTTCGGCCAGATCCGGACAAACCCGGCGCGCGGCTCAGGCCGCGAGCTGTGCGTGCATCTCCTGCACCGAGATCACGCCCAGGGTGTCCAGGTGCTTCATGCCCTCCACCGCGGCTTCGGCGCCGGCGATGGTGGTGAAGGTGGTCACACGGTTCACCAGCGCCGAGGTGCGGATGTAGCGCGAATCAGCGATGGCGTTGCGGCGCTCTTCCACCGTGTTGATGACCATGGCGATTTCGCCGTTCTTGATCATGTCCACGATGTTCGGGCGGCCTTCCGTCACCTTGTTGACCACGGTGCAGGGCACGCCGGCTGCGGTGATGGACGCCGCGGAACCGCGCGTGGCCACCAGCTCGAAGCCCAGCGCCACCAGGTCGCGCGCCACGTTCACGGCACGCGCCTTGTCGTTGTTCTTCACCGACAGGAACACCTTCTTCACCTCGTCGCTGGCGCGCGGCAGCTTGGTGCCCGCGCCCATCTGCGATTTGACGAAGGCTTCGCCGAAAGTCTTGCCCACGCCCATCACTTCGCCGGTGGACTTCATCTCGGGGCCCAGGATGGTGTCCACGCCCGGAAACTTGACGAAGGGGAACACCGCTTCCTTGACGCTGTAGTACGGCGGGGTCACTTCCTGGGTGATGCCCTGCTGCGCCAGCGTCTGGCCGGCCATGCAGCGCGCGGCCACCTTGGCCAGCTGGATGCCGGTGGCCTTGGACACGAAGGGCACCGTGCGCGAGGCGCGCGGGTTCACTTCCAGCACGTAGATCACGTCCTGGCCGTTCTGCTTTTGCACCGCGAACTGCACGTTCATCAGGCCGACCACGTTCAGCGACGCGGCCATGGCCTGGGACTGGCGCTTGATTTCGGCCACGGTGTCGGCGCTCAGGCTGTAGGGCGGCAGCGAACAGGCGGAGTCGCCCGAGTGCACGCCGGCCTGTTCGATGTGCTCCATCACGCCACCGATCAGGGTCTGGCCTTCGCTGTCGCGCAGGCAGTCCACGTCGCATTCGATGGCATCGTTGAGGAAGCGGTCGAGCAGCACCGGGCTGTCGTTGCTCACCTTCACGGCCTCGCGCATGTAGCGCTCCAGATCGCGCTGTTCGTGCACGATCTCCATCGCACGGCCGCCCAGCACGTAGCTGGGGCGCACCACCAGCGGGTAACCCAGTTCGGCGGCCTTTTCCAGCGCCTCGGCTTCGGTGCGGGCGGTGGCGTTGGGCGGCTGCTTCAGACCCAGTTCGTGCAGCAGCTTCTGGAAGCGCTCGCGGTCTTCGGCCGCGTCGATCATGTCCGGGCTGGTGCCGATGATGGGCACGCCCTCGGCCTCCAGGCCCAAGGCCAGCTTCAGCGGCGTCTGACCACCGTACTGCACGATCACGCCGGCCGGTTTTTCCTTGTCCACGATTTCCAACACGTCTTCCAGCGTCAGCGGCTCGAAATACAGGCGGTCGCTGGTATCGTAGTCGGTGGACACGGTTTCCGGGTTGCAGTTGACCATGATGGTCTCGTACCCGTCTTCGCGCATGGCGAGCGCGGCGTGCACGCAGCAGTAATCGAACTCGATGCCCTGGCCGATGCGGTTCGGCCCGCCGCCCAGCACCATGATCTTCTTCTTGTCCGACGGCGCGGCCTCGCACTCGGCCTCGTAGGTCGAGTACATGTAGGCGGTGTTGGTGGCGAACTCGGCCGCGCAGGTGTCCACGCGCTTGTAGACCGGACGCACCTTCAGGGCGCGGCGCTGGTCGCGCACGGCTTTTTCGGTGGTCTTCAGCAGCTTGGCCAGGCGGCGGTCGGAAAAGCCCTTTTGCTTCAGGATGCGCAGGGTGTCCGCGCTCAAGGACGCCAGGGCGCCCTCGCCCTTGTCGGCGGTCAGCTGGTCCAGTTGCAGTTCGATCTTGACGATCTCTTCGATCTGCACCAGGAACCACTTGTCGATCTTGGTCAGGTTGAACACCTCGTCCAGCGACCAGCCGGCGGCAAAGGCATCGCCCACGTACCAGATGCGCTCGGGTCCGGGCTCGCCCAGCTCGCGCTCCAGGATCTCGCGGTCCTGGGTTTTCTCGTTCATGCCGTCCACGCCTACTTCCAGGCCACGCAGGGCTTTTTGGAAGCTTTCCTGGAAGGTTCGGCCCATGGCCATCACCTCGCCCACCGACTTCATCTGGGTGGTCAGGCGGCTGTCGGCGGTGGGGAATTTCTCGAACGCGAAACGCGGGATCTTGGTCACCACATAATCGATCGAGGGCTCGAACGACGCCGGGGTCGCACCGCCGGTGATCTCGTTCTTCAGCTCGTCCAGCGTGTAGCCCACGGCCAGCTTGGCCGCGATCTTGGCGATGGGGAAGCCAGTGGCCTTGGAGGCCAGCGCCGACGAACGCGACACGCGCGGGTTCATCTCGATCACGACCATGCGGCCGTCTTTCGGGTTGATCGAGAACTGCACGTTGGAGCCGCCAGTATCCACACCAATTTCACGCAGCACCGCCAGCGAGGCGTTGCGCATGATCTGGTATTCCTTGTCGGTCAGCGTCTGCGCCGGCGCCACGGTGATCGAGTCACCGGTGTGCACGCCCATCGGGTCCAGGTTCTCGATCGAGCAGACGATGATGCAGTTGTCCTTCTTGTCGCGGACCACTTCCATCTCGTACTCTTTCCAGCCCACGAGCGACTCTTCGATCAGCAGCTCGTTGGTGGGCGAGGCTTCCAGGCCGCGCTTGCAGATGGTCTCGAACTCTTCCGGGTTGTAGGCAATACCGCCGCCCGTGCCGCCCAGCGTGAAGCTGGGGCGGATCACGGTCGGGAAGCCGACCTTCTTCTGCACGCCCCAAGCCTCGTCCATGCTGTGCGCGATGCCCGAACGCGCCGAACCCAGGCCGATGCGGGTCATCGCGTCCTTGAACTTCAGGCGGTCTTCTGCCTTGTCGATGGCCTCGGGCGTGGCGCCGATCAGCTCGACCTTGTACTTGTTGAGCACGCCGTGGTGCCACAGGTCCAGCGCGCAGTTCAGCGCTGTCTGGCCGCCCATGGTCGGCAGGATGGCGTCCGGGCGTTCCTTGGCGATGATCTTCTCGACCGTCTGCCAGGTGATCGGCTCGATGTAGGTGACGTCGGCCGTGGCCGGGTCGGTCATGATCGTCGCGGGGTTGCTGTTGATCAGGATAACCTTGTACCCCTCTTCGCGCAGCGCCTTGCAGGCCTGCACGCCGGAGTAGTCGAATTCACAGGCCTGACCGATGACGATCGGGCCGGCGCCGATGATGAGGATGCTCTTGATGTCTGTGCGCTTGGGCATGTTATTTCGCCTCCATCAGCTGGATGAAACGGTCGAACAGGTAGGCGATGTCGTGCGGGCCGGGCGAGGCTTCCGGGTGGCCCTGGAAGCAGAAGGCGGGCTTGTCGGTGCGCTCCAGGCCTTGCAGGGTGCCATCGAACAGGCTGATGTGGGTGGCACGCAGGTTGGCGGGCAGGTTGTCCATGTCCACCGAAAAACCGTGGTTCTGGCTGGTGATGCTGACGCGGCCGTTGTCCAGGTCTTTCACCGGGTGGTTGGCACCGTGGTGGCCGTGCGGCATCTTGAAGGTTTTGGCGCCAGAAGCCAGGGCCATGATCTGGTGCCCCAGGCAAATGCCGAACACCGGCTTGCCGGTTTCGATCAACTCTTTCGCGGCGGCAATGGCGTAGTCGCAAGGCTGCGGGTCGCCGGGGCCGTTGGACAGGAAAATGCCGTCGGGGTTGTACTTGAGCACTTCGGCGGCCGGGGTTTGCGCGGGCACCACGGTGACCTTGCACCCGCGTTCAGCCAGCATGCGCAGGATGTTCTTTTTCACGCCGAAGTCGTAGGCCACCACGTGGAAACGCGGGGCGGTCTGCTCGCCGTAGCCCGGTGTGCCGTCGGCGCGGGCCAGTTGCCACTCGGTCTGGGTCCAGATGTAGGGGGCCTGGGTGCTCACCACCTGGGCCAGGTCCTGGCCGGCCATGCTGGGGGCGGCCTGGGCGGCGGCCACGGCTTGCGCCTTCAGGGCCTCAGTCACGGCCACGCCTTCGGCCAAGCCAACGATGGCGCCGTTCTGCGAACCCTTTTCACGCAGGATGCGGGTCAGCTGGCGGGTGTCGATCCCGGCAATCGCCACCGTGCCTTCGCGCTTCAGGTAGTCGCTCAGCGTCAGGGTGGAGCGGAAGTTGGAAGCGAGCAGGGGCAGGTCTTTGATGATCAGGCCGGCGGCGTGGACGGCATCGGCCTCCACGTCTTCCTCGTTGATGCCGTAGTTACCGATGTGCGGGTACGTCAGGGTGACGATCTGCTGGCGGTAGCTGGGGTCGGTGAGGATTTCCTGGTAACCGGTGATGGCGGTGTTGAACACCACTTCACCCACGGTTTGACCGGTGGCGCCGATGGATGCGCCGACAAAGACCGTGCCGTCTGCGAGCGCGAGGATGGCTTGTGCGGGGACGGGAAACACGGGGAACTCTCCAGTTTTGGACGCACCTGTGCCCGCTGTGAAAAGTGGTGTTTTCGAGGGGATTCGGCCTGTGCCGCCGACAGGTGCGTGTGGTTAGGGTAAACCTTGCTATTGTAACCGACGCACCCGCCGCTTGCTGGCCGGTTGTTCACTCACAAGCGGGCGGCGGCGCTGGCGTGCAGGCATATCGCGGCCGCAGCGGCGACGTTGAGCGATTCCTCGCCCCCCGGCTGGGCGATGCGCACCGTCTGTTGCGCCCGGGCCATCAACTCCGGAGACACGCCCTGCCCTTCGTGGCCCAGCAGCCAGGCGCAAGGCCAGGGCAGATCGGCCCGGTGCAGCCAGGCGCCATCGTGGGAGCTGGTGGCCAGCAGCGGCAGCGCCAGATCGGCCAGGGCCGCGGCCTGCACCCCCTCTACCAGGCGCAAACCGAAGTGCGCGCCCATGCCCGCCCGCAGCACCTTGGGCGACCACAGGGCCGCCGTGCCCTTGAGCGCGACGACCTGCCGAAACCCGAAGGCCGCCGCGCTGCGCAACACCGAGCCGACGTTGCCCGGGTCTTGCAGGCGGTCGAGCACCACGGTCGGCCACCCGGCTTCGGGCGCGGCGTGGAGCGTGGGGGCGAACAAACAGCCCACCGGGGCCGGCGACTCCAGCCCGCTGACCTGGGCCATCAGCCCGTCGGCCAGCAGCACCCGGCGCACCCCCGGGGCCAGCCCCCAGGCGTCGGGCAGGTGTTGCGCCGCCGCCGTGGTGACGACCACCGCCGGCTGGGCCCCGCGGGCCAGCAAGGCACGACACAGGTGGTCGCCCTCCAGCCAGACCTGACCGAGCTTGCGGTAGGCGCCGGGGTCCTGGGCCAGGGCGCGGATCTGCTTGACCAGGGGGTTGTCGCGGGAGGTGATGGCTTCGTTCATGGGTGCATGGCCGTGCCCACCGGGGACGCGGCAGAGGACGTGGCGCTCAGGGCCGCGGCCACGGGTGCAAAACTGCGGCGGTGCGCCGCAATGGGGCCGAAGGCACGCAGGGCCTGCAGGTGCTGCGCCGTGCCGTAGCCTTTGTGGCGGTCGAAGCCGTAGGCCGGGTGTGCCGTGTGCAGGCGGTCGAGTTCGCGGTCGCGCGCCACCTTGGCCAAGATGGAGGCCGCCGAAATCGCCGGCACCTTGGCGTCGCCCTGGACAATGGCCTCGGCCCGCACCTCCAGCACGGGCAAGCGGTTGCCGTCCACCAACACCAGGCCGGGGCGCAGGCGCAGACCGGCCACGGCCCGCTGCATGGCCAGCAGCGTGGCCTGCAGGATGTTGAGGCGGTCGATCTCCTCCACCGTGGCCCAGGCCACCGCTGTGCACAGGGCCCGCGCCCGGATCTCGTCGTACAGGCGGTCGCGGCGCGCGGCCGAGAGCTTCTTCGAATCGGCCAGCCCGGCGATCGGCTGCTGCTCGTCGAGGATGACGGCCGCGGCGTAGACCGGCCCGGCCAGCGGTCCGCGCCCGGCCTCGTCCACACCGGCCATCAAGGCGGGCGTGTCCCAGGTGAAGGCGGCCTGCTCAGGCCGCGAGGACGGTTTCGATCGCATCGAGGGCCAAGGTCGGGGTGTCGCGCCAGAGCGCGTCGTGCAAGGCGGCAAAGCGCTGCTGCAAGGCCTGCACCCGGCTCCGGGTGGCCGCATCCGGGGCCAGCCAGGCCAGGGTTTCGCGGGCCAGGGCCTCGGGCGTGGCCGCGTCCTGCAACAACTCGGGCACGACGAATTCGCCGGCCAGGATGTTGGGCAAGCCGACCCAGGGCTGCAGCATCTTGCGCCGGGTGAGTTGCCAGGACAGCCAGTTCATGTGGTAAGCGATCACCATCGGGCGCTTGAACAGCGCGGCTTCCAGCGTGGCCGTGCCGCTGGCGATCAGCGTGACGTCGCAAGCGGCCAGCACGCGGTGCGAATCGCCCCGCACCGCCAGCACCTCACCCGCCAGACCGGACTGGCGCAGCAGCGCCTGCACGGCGTCCCACAGCGCCGGCACCACGGGCACCACCAGCCGCAACGTCGGGTTGGCCTGGCGCATCAGGCGCGCGGCCTGCAAAAACCGGGGCAGCAGGTGTTCGATTTCGGCGCGCCGGCTGCCGGGCAGCAAGGCCACCACCGGGGCGTCCTGCGGCAGGCCCAGGTGCGCGCGCGCGGCGGCGCGGTCGGGTTCTTTCGGTATCAAGGGCGCCAGAGGGTGGCCCACGTAGGTGGCGGCAATGCCGTGGCGCGCCAGCAGTTCCGGCTCGAACGGGAAGATGCACAGCACGTGGTCCACGCAGCGGCGGATTTTTTCCACGCGCTCCGGGCGCCAGGCCCACACAGCGGGCGCCACAAAGTGGACCGTCTTGCAGCCGGCGGCGCGCAAATCGCCCTCCAGATCGAGGTTGAAGTCCGGCGCGTCCACACCGATAAAGACCTGGGGCCGGTCGGTCAGCAGGCGCGCCTTCAAGGCCCGGCGGATGCCGACGATCTCGCGGTAATGGCGCAGCACCTCGACGTAGCCGCGCACCGCCAGCTTTTCGCTGGGCCACCAGGCCTCGAAACCCCGGGACTGCATGGCCGGCCCGCCGATGCCGAAGGCTCGGCACGCGGGCCAGCGCCGCTGGATGCCGTCCAGCAACTGGGCGGCCAGCAGATCGCCCGAAGTCTCGCCGGCCACCATGGCCAGCGCGCTCACGCCGCGCGCCTCGGCCATCAGCGCACGATGCCCCGCTGCGGGGTCAGGCCCTGCAGGAAGTGCAGCATCATCGCCACGTCGGCCTGGGCGTCGGGGTATTGCGCCGGCAAGGCCCCGATGCGGGCCTGGGCTTGCTCCAGGGTCAGGTTGTCGCGGTACAGGGCCTTGTGCATGGCCTTGACGGCAGCGATGCGCGCGGCATTGAAACCGCGGCGGCGCAAGCCCTCGAAGTTCATGGACCGCGCCCCTGCCGGCTGACCTTCGCTCATCACGAAGGGCGGCTGGTCGGCAAGCAGCACCGAGCCCATGCCGGTCATGCCGTGCGCGCCGATGCGCACGAACTGGTGCACACAGGTGTAGGCGCCCAGGATCACCCAGTCGTCCACCACCACGTGGCCGGCGATCTGCGCGTTGTTGGCGAAGATGGTGTGGTTGCCCACCAGGCAGTCGTGCGCCAAGTGGGTGTAGGCCATCATCCAGTTGTCGTTGCCCAAGCGGGTGACGCCGCCGCCCTGCACCGTGCCGATGTGGTAGGTGCTGAACTCGCGGATGGTGTTGCGGTCACCGATGATCAGTTCGCAGGGCTCTCCGGCGTACTTCTTGTCTTGGTTGATCGCCCCCAGCGAGGTGAACTGGAAAATGCGGTTGTCCCGGCCGATGGTGGTGTGGCCCTCCAGCACGCAATGCGCGGCGATGGTGGTGCCCGCGCCCACTTTCACGTGCGGGCCGATCACGGTGTAGGGGCCGACGGTGACGCTGGCATCCAGCTGCGCCGCCGGGTCCACCACCGCGGTGGGATGGATGTTCGTCATGCGCGGCTCCCGCGCTTCAGGCGATGGTGCGCATGGTGCACATCAGTTCGGCTTCGCAAGCCACCTCGTTGCCCACGCGGGCGGTGCCCTTGAACTTGAAGATGCCGGCCTTCATGCGCTCCAGCGTCACGTCCATCACCAGCTGGTCGCCGGGCTCCACCGGGCGCTTGAAACGCGCGCCGTCGATGCCGGCGAAGTAGTACACGGTCTTGTCGTCGGGCGTCACGCCCAGGGTGTCGAAGGCCAGCAGCGCGGCGGTCTGGGCCATGGCCTCGAGCATCAGCACCCCCGGGAACACCGGGCGGTGCGGGAAGTGGCCGGTGAACTGCGGCTCGTTCATGCTGACGTTCTTCAGCGCCTGGATGGACTTGCCCTTTTCCACGGCCAGCACCCGGTCCACCAGTAGGAAGGGGTAACGGTGGGGCAGTTGTTTGAGAATCTGGTGAATGTCCATCATGGTCTGTTTTCCAATGCTTTGATGCGCTCGCGCAAGCGGTGCAGTTGCCGCAAGGTGGCGGCATTTTTTTCCCAACTCTTATTGTCGTCGATGGGGAAGACGCCGCTGTACTGGCCCGGTTGCAGGATGGAGCGCATCACCACCGAGGCGGCCGAGATGTGCACGCCGTCGGCCAGGGTCAGGTGCCCCAGCACCACCGCGCCACCGCCCACCGTGCAATGCGCGCCGATTTTGGCACTGCCTGCCACGCCCACGCAGCCGGCCATGGCGGTGTGGGCGCCCACGTGCACGTTATGGCCGATCTGGATCAGGTTGTCGAGCTTGACGCCGTCTTCCAGCACCGTGTCTTCCAAGGCACCCCGGTCGATGCAGCAGTTGGCGCCGATCTCCACGTCGTGGCCGATGCGCACCGCCCCGAGCTGCTCGATCTTGACCCACTGCCCCTGGTGCGGGGCAAAGCCGAACCCATCGGCTCCGATGACGACCCCGCTGTGCACGATGCCGCGATCGCCGATGCGGCAATCGCGCCCCAGCACCACGCGCGCGGCCAGGCGCGTGCCCGCCCCCACAACCGCCCCACGCTCCAGCACCGTGTGCGCCCCGATGTGCGCCCCCGGCCCCAATTCGACCTGCGGCCCGATGACGGCAAAAGCCCCCACCACCACCCCATGGCCGAAGCGGGCCGACGGGTGCACCTGGGCCGTGGCGTGGATGGGCGCCTCATCGGCGCGGTCGGCCGCGTCGCGACGGGCCTTCCACCACTGGGTCAGGTGGGCAAAATACAGGTAGGGGTCGGCCGCTTCGATGCAGTCGAGGCCACGCGCCCGCGTCGCCTCGACCAGCGCCGGCGGCACGATCAGGCCGCCCGCCCCGGTGCTGGCCAGCTGGCTGGTGTAGCGCGCGTGCGAAACGAAAGACAGGTCGTCCGCACCCGCGACCGCGAGCGAGGCGATGCGCAACAGCGCCCGCTCGCCCGCACCATGCAAAACGCCGCCCAAGGCGGCGTGGATCTCGCGCAAGGTGGCGGTCACAGACACCCCGTCACTTGCCACCCGCATTGAGGGTGTTGATGACTTTTTCGGTGATGTCGTGCTTGGGGTTGATGTACACCGCCTCCTGGAGGATCAGGTCGTACTTCTCCGCCTCGGCCACCTGCTTGATGACGCGGTTGGCACGCTCCAGCACCTGCTGCAGCTCTTCGTTCTTGCGCTGGTTCAGGTCTTCCTGGAATTCGCGGCGCTTGCGCTGGAACTCGCGGTCCATCTCGACCAGCTGGCGCTGGCGGGTGGTGCGTTGGCTCTCCGACAGGGTCGGCGAGTCTTTTTCGAATTTCTCGGACGCCGTGCGCAGCTGGGTGCCCAGGGTTTCCACTTCGCGTTCGCGGCGGGCGAATTCCTGCTCCAGCTTGGTCTGCGCGGCCTTGGCGGCGGTCGAGTCGCGGAAGATCCGGTCGGTGCTGACAAAGCCGATCTTGAAGTCCTGGGCCGCCATCGCGGCCGTGGCACAACCCAGCACACACGCCAACACGCCGTGGCGCAACATTTCACGCAAAGTCGATTTCATCAAAACGAGGTTCCGATCTGGAATTGAATGCTCTGGGTCTTGTCGCCGTCCTGCTTGCGCACCGGACGGGCGTACGCGATTCTAAGCGGCCCCACCGGCGAGATCCAGCTGATGCCCACGCCGGCCGAGGCGCGCAGGTCGGTGAACTTGGCGGTGCTGCCCGGCGTGTCGTCGGAGATGTTGCCGATGTCGAAGAAGCCGAACATGCGCAGGGTGCGGTCGTTGCCGGCGCCCGGGAACGGCGCGATCACTTCGGTGTTCAGCACCAATTTCTTGGAGCCCCCGATGTAGGAGTTGCTGGTGCTGCCCTGAATGGCGCTGATACCGCCCAAGGTGCCCTGCTCGAAGCCGCGCACCGAGCCCAGGCCACCGCCGTAGAAGTTCTTGAACAGCGGGAAGGGCTTGCCGCCCAGGCCCTTGCCCCAACCGGCTTCGGCGTTGAAGGCCAGAGTGAACTTCTTGTTCAGCGGGATGTACTGCTGGAACTGGTAGTTGACCTTGGCATAGCGGGTGTCGCCGGCCACGCCCAGTTCGCCGTTGAAACGCTGCAGGCGGCCGGCGGACGGCACCAGGGCGCTGTCGCGGGTGTCGCGCGCCCAGCCCACGGTCAGGGGGATGGAGGTGGCAGAATCGCCGAAATCGTTGATGAAGGTGCCGTAGGCCACCGGCAGGCCGTTGCCCGGCTCGATGCGGGTCTGCTCCACCCCGAGGCCGAAGAAGACGGTGTCGGTTTCGGTGAAGGGCACACCAAAGCGGATGCTGGCACCAGGCGTGACCAGGCGATAGTCGCCTTCCTGCTCGGTCAGCGGGCGGGTGGTGCGGTAGTAGACGTCGAGCGAGCGCGAGATGCCGTCGGCGGTGAAGTACGGGTCGGTGGTGCTGACCACCAGCTGCTTGTTGAACTTGCTGGTGTTGACGTTCAAGCCCAGGTAGTTGCCGGTGCCGAACACGTTTTCCTGCTGGATGCCGGCCACGAAGGACAGCTTCTCGGACTGCGAGTAGCCCGCACCCAAGGTCAGGTTGCCGGTGGGCTTTTCGACCACGCTCACCACCAGATCGACCTGGTCGGGCGCGTCGGGCACTTCCTGGGTGTCCACGCTGACCTGGGTGAAAAAGCCCAGACGGTCCACCCGGTCGCGCGACAGGCGGATGCGGTCGCTGTCGTACCAGCCGGCTTCGAGCTGGCGGAATTCGCGGCGCACGACCTCGTCGCGGGTGCGGTTGTTGCCTTCGACGTTGATGCGGCGCACGTAGGCACGGCGCGAAGGCTGGGCCCGCAGCACAAAGGCCACGGCACTGTTCTCGCGGTCGATCTCGGGCACCGCCTCGACGCGGGCAAAGGCGTAGCCAAAGCCGCCAAAATAATCGGTGAAGGCCTTGGTGGTTTCGGTCACATCCTCGGCGTTGTAGGCCTGGCCGGGGCGCAGCTTCACCAGCGTCTTGAATTCGGCTTCCTTGCCCAGGTAGTCGCCTTCCAGGCGCACCGAAGACACGGCGTAGCGCTTGCCTTCGGTGACATTGATGGTGATGGACATGTCGTCCTTTCCCGGGGCGATGGCCACCTGGGTGGAGTCGATGCTGAACTCGAGGAAACCGCGGGTCAGGTAGTAGGAACGCAGGCTTTCCAGGTCGGCGTTGAGCTTGGCCCGCGAATAGCGGTCGGACTTGGTGTACCAGCTCAGCCAGCCACCGGTGTCCAGATCGAACAGGTCGCGCAGCGTCGATTCGCTGAAGGCCTGGTTGCCGACGATGCGGATGTCGGTGATCTTGGCGACGTCGCCCTCGGTCACGCTGAAGTTGACGTTGACGCGGTTGCGCTCGATCGGGGTGACGGTGGTGGTCACCTGGGCCGCGTACATGCTGCGGTTGAGGTACTGGCGCTTGAGTTCCTGCTCGGCGCGGTCGGCCAGGGCCTTGTCGAAGGGGCGACCTTCGGTCAGGCCGACGTCACGCAAGGCCTTGCGCAAGACCTCGTTGTCGAACTCCTTGACGCCAGAAAAGCCCACGTCGGCCACGGTCGGGCGTTCTTCGACGATGACGACCAGCACGTTGCCATCGACCTGCAAGCGCACGTCGGAGAACAGGCCCAGGCCGAACAGCGAACGGATGGCGGCGGAACCCTGCTCGTCGTTGTAGGTGTCGCCCACACGGAACGGCAGGGAAGCGAAGATGGTGCCGGGCTCGACCCGCTGCAGGCCTTCGACGCGGATGTCACGGACGGTGAAGGGATCGACGGCCCAGGCCGGCAGGGAGGCGACCACCGTGGACAACAGGGCACCCCAGGTGACACCGCGCCAACGCGTTTGCTTGATTTTCATGAAAGAGAGTCTTCAGCCCAGCAAGCGGGCGACATCGTTGAACATGGCGATGGACATGAGGCACAGCAGCACGGCCACACCACCGCGCTGCAGGCGTTCCATCCAGACGTCGGACACCGGGCGCCCGGTCACCGCCTCCCACAGATAATACATCAGGTGCCCACCGTCCAAGACCGGCAGCGGCAGCAGGTTGAGCACCCCCAGGCTGACGCTGATCAGCGCCAGAAACAGCAGGTAGGACGTGGCGCCCAGGCTGGCCGATTTGCCGGCGTAGTCGGCGATGGTGAGCGGCCCGCTCAGGTTCTTGAGGGAGGCCTCGCCGATCAGCATCTTGAACATCATGTTCAGCGACAGGACCGACACCTCCCAGGTCTTGACCGCGCCTTTCCACAGGCCTTCGATGGGCCCGGCGGTCACGGTGCGCATGGCGGGCAGCGCCCCGATGTAGGCCCCCACCCGCCCCGACCAGGCATCGCCCTGGCGCTCGGCCTTGGGCACGACGCTCAACTCCAGCCGCTGACCGGCACGCTCCACCGTCCAGCGCTGCGCTTGGGCCTGGCCGTCGCGGGCCACGCCGGCACGGATCCAGGTGCGCAGTTGCTGCGCATCGGCCACCGGGCGTCCATCGACGGCACGCACCCGATCACCCGGGCGCAGGCCGGCGGCGGCAGCAGCCCCATCGGGCAGCACCTCGCCGATTTCCGGAGCGGACCAGGGCGCCACCACCCCGATTTTCTGGAACAAGGTGGCATCGGCGTCCTGTGCGTCCAGGCCGGACAGGGGCAGGACGACCTCGCGCGCCGCTCCCTCGGGGCTGTCGGCCACCCACAGCCGCACGTCCTGTTGCGCCAGCGCGGCCCGGGTCAGGTGCCAACGCAAGGCCTCGAAGGAGACGACAGGCTCAGGCTCGGCGTCCGCGGCGGCCAGCTGCAAGACATGTTCGCCACCGCGCAGACCGGCCCGCTCGGCCAGCGTCGCGGTGGGCGGGCTCGACAAGATGGGCTCGGGCTCTTCCACCCCGTACCACGAGACCACTGCGTACAGCAGCACGGCCAGCAGCAGGTTGGCCGCCGGCCCGGCCGCCACGATGGCGGCGCGCGCGCGCAGGCTTTGCGTGTTGAAGGCGCGGTGGCGCTCGGCCGGATCGACCGGACCCTCGCGCTCGTCCAGCATCCGCACATAGCCGCCCAGCGGCAAGGCACACAACACGAATTCGGTGCCGCGTTGGCGCGAGGTCCAGCGCCACAGGGGCTTGCCAAAACCGATGGAAAAGCGCAGCACCCGAACGCCGCAGGCCAGCGCCATCCGGTAATGGCCGTATTCGTGCACCGCGATCAGGATCGCCAGCGCCACGACGAAAGACAGCACCGTCAGCATCTGCACTCCTTCTTCAGGACCAGCGGCGCACCTGCGCCTCGGCCCAGGCCCGGGCGGACCGGTCCAGGTCCACCAGGGCCTCCAGGCCATCGGGCTTGGAGGGCGGGCAGGCCTCCAAAGTTGCACGGTTGAGCGCCGGGATGCGGTCGAAACGCAATTGCCCGGCCAGGAAGGCCGCCACCGCGACCTCGTTGGCCGCGTTCAGCACCGCCGTGGTGCCCGCCGGGGCCTGCAGCGCCTCCCAAGCCAGGAACAGACCGGGGAAACGCTCGGGGGTGGGTGGCTCGAAGGTCAAGCCCCCCAGCGCCAGAAAATCCAGGGCCTGGGCGCCGGAGTCCATGCGGTCGGGCCAGGACAGGCCGTAGGCGATCGGCACCCGCATGTCGGGCGTGCCCAGCTGCGCCACCACCGAGCGGTCGCGGTACTGCACCATGGAGTGCACCACGCTCTGGGGGTGGATGACCACCTCGATCTGCTCGGGTGCCACGCCGAACAGGTACTTGGCCTCGATCACCTCCAGCGCCTTGTTCATCATGGTGGCGGAATCGACCGAAATCTTGCGGCCCATGACCCAGTTCGGGTGGGCACAGGCCTGCTCCGGGGTGACTTCGGCCAGGGTCTGCGGATCGCGCTGGCGGAAGGGCCCGCCCGAGGCGGTCAGGATGATTTTGTCGACGCGCGCGGCCCAGGTGGCCGGGTCGTCCGGGAGGGATTGGAAGACGGCCGAATGCTCGCTGTCGATGGGCAGCAGCGTGGCCCCACCGCGGCGCACCGTGTCCATGAAAAAATCGCCGCCCACCACCAGGGCCTCCTTGTTGGCCAGGAGCAGCTTTTTGCCGGCACGGGCCGCGCTCAGACAGGGCGGCAGGCCCGCGGCACCGACGATGGCGGCCATGACCGCGTCCACGTCCGCGTCGGCGGCCACGTCACACAGCGCCTGCTCTCCCGACAGCACCTCGGTCGGCAGGCCGTGCTGCTGCAACCCTTGGCGCAGCGTGGGCGCGTAGCGCGCCTCGATGACGGCGTAGCGCGGGCGAAAACGCAGGCACTGGGCCAGCAATTCCTCGACCCGGCTGAAAGCGGTGAGCGCAAACACTTCGAAACGCTCGGGGTGGCGACCGATGACGTCCAGCGTGCTGGTGCCGATGGAGCCGGTGGAGCCCAACACGGTGACGCGCTGGGGACGGGACGGGGTGGGCGCAGGCATGCCGGTGTGAAGAAAGAAAGGTTCGCGGCGCCCGGCGTCACCAGGTCGCCAACATCATGGCCACCGGCAACACCGGCAGCAGGGCATCGACACGGTCGAGCACACCGCCGTGGCCCGGCAGCAAGCCGCTGGAGTCTTTCACGCCGGCGCTGCGCTTGACCAGGGACTCGATCAGGTCGCCGGCCACGCTCAGGGCTGTCAGGCCGAACAAGGCCAGCAGCGCCGGTACAGGCCCCAGGGCCCAGAGCCGACCGTACAGGCTGGTGCCAGCCGGATCAACCGCCACCCAGGCCAGCGCCAGCAGCAGCACCCCCAAGGCACCGCTGTACACCCCGGCCCAGCTTTTGCCGGGGCTGATGGTGGGCGCCAGCTTGCGGCGACCGAAGGCCCGACCGCCGAAATACGCCGCGATGTCGGCCATCCAGACCAGCAGCAGCATGCTCAGCAGCATGGCCACGCCCAGGTGGCGCGCCTGGGCCATGGCCCACCACGCCAGGCCAATGAGCACCCAGCCCAGCCCAAAACGCAGGGCACGGGGGATGCGCGGCCAGCCGGCCACCCCGGCGCGCAGCAGCCCGACCGACAACAGCCCCCAGAGCCCTGCGGCCGCCAGCCACAAGCCGGGCATGGGGGTGGTCAGGCCCAGTTGCCACCAGAGCCCCAGCAACACGGCGCCCAGCAAGCCACCCGACAGCCAGGACGCGACGGGGCCGAAACCGTTCAGGCGCGCCCACTCCCAACCGCCACCCACGATGAGCAGCAGCGTGACCGCGCAAAACGGTTCGGGGCTCGGGTAAAACAGGGCCGGCAACAGCACCGCCAGCAGCAGCAGCGCGGTGATCACACGTTGTTTGAGCATGAAGGGAAGGCCGGTCGGTCAGTGGGGGGCCGCAGACGGCGCCTGCAGCTGCTCGGTCGTCTGGCCGAAACGGCGCTCGCGGCCGGCGAAGACGGCCAGCGCACGGTCGTACTCGGCCTCGTCGAAGGCGGGCCAGAGCCGGTCGGAAAAATACAGTTCGCTATAGGCCAGTTGCCACAGCAGGAAGTTGCTGATCCGCACCTCGCCCCCGGTGCGGATCAGCAGATCCGGGTCGGGCACGTGCGACAGGGCCAGTTCGGCCGACAGCGCCTGCTCGGTGATGGTGGCTCCACATTCGGCCAGCCGGGCGGCGGCCTGCACGATGTCCCAGCGCCCACCGTAGTTGAAGCAGATGTTCAACACCAGACGCTCGTTGCCGGCGGTGTCGCGCTCGGCCTGCAGCAGGCCTTGCGACACGGCCGCGGGCAGGCCCGAGCGGTCACCGGGAAAATGCAGTTGCACGCCCGCCTTCAGCAGATCGGGCACCTCGCGCACCAGGGCCTTGGCCATCAGGCCCATGAGGCCAGAGACTTCGTCGGCCGGGCGCTTCCAGTTTTCGGACGAAAACGCGAACACGGTGAGCACGCGCACGCCGCGGGCCATGCTCCAGCGCACCACCGCGCGCAGGGTTTCCAGGCCCTGGCGGTGGCCGGCCAAGCGCGGCAAAAAGCGCTGCTTGGCCCAGCGGCCATTGCCATCCATGACGATGGCCACGTGCGTCGGCACCGCGGACGGGGGAAGGGAATCGGACACCATCGAACAAGGCGACACAAGCGGGCGGACGCGCGGTCAGATCGCCATCAATTCCTGTTCTTTGGAGGCAATGATCTTGTCCACTTCGCCGATCATTTTGTCGGTCAGCTTCTGGATCTCGTCCTGGCTGCGGCGCTCGTCGTCCTCGGAGGCCAGCTTGTCCTTGACCAGCTTTTTCACGTGTTCGTTGGCGTCGCGGCGCAGGTTGCGGATGGCGATCTTGCTTTGCTCGCCTTCACCGCGCACCACCTTGGTCAACTCCTTGCGGCGCTCTTCGGTCATGGCGGGAATCGGCACGCGGATCAGATCGCCCTGCGACGCCGGGTTCAGACCCAGGTCGGATTCGCGGATCGCCTTTTCGATCTTGGCGCCCATGCCTTTTTCCCAGGGGGCCACGCCGATGGTGCGGCCGTCGATCAGGGTCAGGTTGGCCACCTGCGACAGCGGCACCATGGAGCCGTAGTACTCGACGTGCACGGTGTCCAGCAGGGCTGGGTTGGCACGGCCGGTGCGCACCTTGGCCAGCTGGCCCTTGAGCGCCTCCAGCGACTGGTTCATCTTGTGCTCGGTGGTGGGTTTGATTTCAGACAGTTCCATGGTTCACCTCGTTGTTCTGTAGGACCGGCGCACTCAGACGTGCACCAGCGTGCCTTCGTCTTCACCCAGCACCACGCGGCGCAGCGCACCCGGCTTGAAAATGCTGAACACCCGCACCGGCAGGTTCTGGTCGCGGCACAGCGCGAAGGCGGTGGCGTCCATCACCTGCAACTGGCGCGACATGGCCTCGTCGAAGCTGATGGACTGGAAGCGCGTCGCGGTCGGGTCTTTTTTGGGATCGGCGGTGTAGACGCCATCGACCTTGGTGGCCTTGAGCACGATCTCCGCGCCGATCTCGGCACCGCGCAGGGCCGCGGCGGTGTCGGTGGTGAAGAAGGGGTTGCCGGTACCGGCCGCAAACACCACCACCTTGCCCTCCTCCAGGTACTGCAGGGCTTTGGGTCGGACATAGGGCTCGACCACCTGGTCGATGGCAATGGCGGACATCACACGGGCCTTGACGCCGGCCTTTTCCATGGCGTCACCCAGGGCCAGGGAGTTCATGACCGTGGCCAGCATGCCCATGTAGTCCGCCGTGGCGCGGTCCATGCCGACGGAGCCCCCGGCCACACCGCGGAAGATGTTGCCACCGCCGATGACGACCGCCACCTCGACCCCCAGGCGGGTGACCTCGGCCACCTCCCCGACGATGCGCTCGATCGTCGATCGGTTGATGCCGAACGCGTCGTCGCCCATGAGGGCTTCACCGGAGAGTTTGAGGAGGATGCGCTGGTGGACTGGCATAGGCGGCAACAAAGTCAAATCTTAAGGATTTTAGGGGCTTCAGCGTGACAACGGCCGGCCCCATGCGGGACCAGCCGTGTAATTTTTTGTGAGTCGGGCCAGGCAGCCGGCACGACCCTCGCGGCCCGCGGGTGGGGCCGTGTGGGGCAGCGATCAGGCGCCTTGGGCAGCGGCCTGGGCAGCGGCCACTTCGGCAGCGAAGTCTTCCACCTTCTTCTCGATGCCTTCGCCCACCACGAACATGGTGAAGCCCTTGACGGCGGTGTTGACCGACTTCAGGTAGGCGCCCACAGTCTGCTTGCCGTCGGCGGCCTTGACGAACACCTGGTCCAGCAGAGACACTTCTTTCAGATACTTCTGCACCGAGCCCTCGACCATCTTGGCGACGATGTCGGCCGGCTTGCCGGATTCGGCGGCCTTTTGCTCGGCCACAGAACGCTCTTTGGCGATCAGTTCGGCCGGCACGTCGGCGCCCGACAGGGCCACCGGCTTCATGGCGGCGATGTGCATGGCGGCGTCCTTGGCGGCCACGGCGTCACCGTCGAACTCCACCATCACGCCGATGCGCACGCCGTGCAGGTAGGAGGCCAGTTGGCCGCCGGCGCTGTAACGCTTGAAGCGGCGGATGGTCATGTTCTCGCCGATCTTGCCGACCAGGCCCTTGCGCACGTCTTCCACGGTCGGGCCGAAGCCTTCCATGGACAGGGGCAAATCGGCCACAGCGGCCACGTCGGCCGGGTTGCTCTTGACCACCAGTTCGGCCACGGCGTTGCAGAAGGCCAGGAACAGGTCGTTCTTGGAGACGAAGTCGGTTTCGCAGTTGACTTCGACCAGGGCACCGCTGGTGCCGTCGATGAAGGAGGCCACCACGCCTTCGGCGGTGATGCGGCTGGCGGCCTTGCCGGCCTTGTTACCCAGCTTGACGCGCAGGATCTCTTCGGCCTTGTCCATGTTGCCGTCGGCCTCGGTCAAGGCCTTCTTGCATTCCATCATGGGGGCGTCGGTCTTGGCGCGCAGTTCGGCGACCATGCTTGCGGTGATTGCTGCCATAGTGTTACTCCGTCAGAACCTTGCGGCTCAATGATTCGATGTCTGTGTGAAAAAACGCTTACAAAAAAGGGGCTGCTGGAGCCCCTTTTTGTGCGGGCGCAGACGCTCAAGCGGCGTCTTGCACTTCGACGAACTCGTCGCCACCGGCCTGCACGGCCTTGACCACGTCGGTCACGGCGTTGGCACGGCCTTCCAGGATGGCGTCGGCGATGCCACGGGCGTACAGCGCCACGGCCTTGGCCGAGTCGTCGTTACCGGGGATCACGTAGTCGATGCCTTCGGGGTTGTGGTTGGTGTCGACCACGCCGATCAGCGGGATGCCCAGCTTCTTGGCTTCGGACACGGCGATCTTGTGGTAGCCCACGTCGATCACGAAGATGGCGTCCGGCAGGGCGTTCATGTTCTGGATGCCGCCGATGTCCTTCTCCAGCTTTTCCATTTCGCGGGCGAACATCAGCTGCTCTTTCTTGGACATGGAATCCAGGCCAGCTTCTTTCTGGGCCTGCATGTCTTTCAGACGCTTGATCGAGGTCTTGACGGTCTTGAAGTTGGTCAGCATGCCGCCGAGCCAACGCTGCTCGACGCAGGGCACGCCGGCACGGGCGGCTTCCTGGGCGACGATGTCGCGCGACTGGCGCTTGGTGCCCACCATCAGCACGGTGCCGCCGTTGGAGGTCAGCTGGCGCACGAACTTGGCGGCTTCTTCGAACATCGGCAACGTCTTTTCGAGGTTGACGATGTGAATCTTGTTGCGGTGACCGAAGATGAACGGAGCCATCTTGGGGTTCCAGAAGCGGGTTTGGTGGCCGAAGTGGACACCGGCTTCCAGCATTTCGCGCATGGAAATGGACATGATTGGAATCTTTCCAGAGGTTGGGACTGAAATCAGGCCCCGATCCACCGCACAATGGACGGCAGACACCCGGTTGGGCCTGTTTGCGTTTGGTTTTTCGCTTGGCTTTGCACGGGTGCTTGCACACACCGCGCTCTACAAAGCCTTTCGAGTATAGCATCCCGGCAAATCGGCATCCAGCCCCCCCTGCCCCGGCCCTCCATGCAACACCTGCCCCTCGCCACGCTGACCGTCCCGCTGCCCCTGCACGGCAGCACCGCCACACGGACCCTGGAAGCCGCCGCGCTCGCCGCCCTGCCCCCGCACACCCTGATGCAACGCGCCGGCCAGGCCGTGTTCCGCCTGGGGCGGGCGCTGTGCCCCCACGCCCGCTCGGTCTGGGTGGCGTGTGGGGGCGGCAACAACGGCGGCGATGGTTTGGTCGCGGCCCTGGCTTGGCACCTGCACCTGGCCAAGGTCGGCGGCCGGGTGCAGGTGCTCTGGCTGGGGAATGCCACGCGTCTGCCTGCCGATGCCC
>NZ_NWMV01000130.1 GCF_002837145.1 Macromonas nakdongensis
AGCCCAGCGCCCAGGCCGAACAGTTCGACTCCGAGGCGCTGTGGGCCGTGGTGGCGCCGCAATTGCGCCCAGGCCACCGCTTGCTCGTGGTGCACGGCGTGTCGGCCGATGGCCACGCCGGGCGCGACTGGCTGGTGCGCCGCTGCGAGGCCGCCGGCGGCACCGTGACCCGCTGTGTGGCGTACCGGCGCCGGGCTCCGGCCGCGTGCGAACAGGCCGACCGCGAGCGCTGCCGGCGCTGGGCCGAGGCGGGCGCCTGGTGGCTGTTCAGCAGCTCCGAAGCGCTGGGCCACCTGCGCGGCCTGTGCCCCGACCAGGACTGGCGCCACGCCCGCGCCCTGGTCACCCACCCCCGCATCGCCCAGGCCGCCCACGAACTGGGTTTTGGCCGCGTGCAGGAAACCCGGCCCGCCTTGCCGGATGTGTTGCGCACCCTAGAATCGTTGCCATGACCATGGCCGAAACCGACACCCCCCCCACCACCGCCGGCGCGGCCGATGCCGCGTCTCCTGTGCCGCCCCCTGCCGCGGCCTCCGCGCGCACCAGCCAGGTCGTGACGGGGCTGGCCTTGGCCCTGGCCGCTGCCTCGGCCGTGGCGACCGGTCTGCTGTGGCAGCGCCTGGGTCAGACCGAGGCCGAATTGGCTCGGCGCGGCACCGACACCCTGGCCGAAGCCGCGGCCGCCCGGGCCCTGGCTGCGCAGGCCGAGGCGCAGACCAAGGAGCTGCAAGCCCGTCTGGGGGTGGCCGAGATCCGCCTGTCCGAAGTCACCCTGCAGCGCAGCCAGCTCGAAGAGTTGATGCTCAGCGTGTCGCGCTCGCGCGACGACAGCCTGGTGCAGGACCTGGAGTCCGCCCTCCGGCTGGCGGTGCAGCAAAGCCAGTTGACCGGCAGTTCGCAGCCCCTGATTTCGGCCCTGCAAGGGGCCGAGCAGCGCATCGAGCGGGCCGCCCAGCCCCGCCTGAACCCGGTGCAGCGCGCCATCGCCCGCGACGTCGAGCGCATCCGGGCCGCCTCACTGGTGGATGTGCCGGCCTTGGCCAGCCGCCTGGACGAGCTGGTGCGCAGCATCGACGAGCTGCCCTTGCGCAACGCCGTCGGCACCCAGCCGGCGCTGCGCCCCGATGCGGCGGTGGCCGCGGTACCGCCGACGCCTGCCCCGGTGGCGGCCACGCCGGCCGCCGCGCAGGCCGTGGAGGCCGAGGCGTCCGGGTCTGCCTGGGAGGGCGCCTGGTCCCGCTTCAACGACTGGCGTGCGGGCGTCATGGCCCGCTGGTGGGCCCACTTCCGCCAGGGCACCGCCGACCTCATCCGCGTCAGCCGTATCGACCAGCCCGATGCCGCGCTGCTGGCGCCCGAGCAGTCGCATTTCCTGCGCGAGAACATCAAGCTCAAGCTGCTCAACGCCCGCCTGGGCATGCTGGCGCGCCAGTTTGACACCGCCCAGTCCGACGTGCAGGCCGCTCAGCGGCTGTTGGAGCGCTATTTCGACACCGCGGCGCCCGCCACGCGCCTGGCCACCCAAACCCTGGGCCAGCTCTACCAGGACCTGCGCCAGGACGCCTTGCCCCGGCCGGACGACACCCTGGCCGCCCTGGCCGTGGCCGCCAGCGGCCGCTGACCCGCAGGAGCTGTCCGGATGAAAAGCCTGTTCTGGTTCCTGTTCACGGCCGGTCTGGCGGTGGCGTTGGCGCTGCTGGTGGGTGACAACCAGGCCACCGTCACCCTGTTCTGGCACCCCTACCGCATCGACCTGTCCTTCAACCTGGTGCTGTTTGCCCTGGTTGCGGGTTTTGTCCTGCTCTACCTGGCCCTGCGCGGCTTGGCGCTGCTGCGCAGCCTGCCGGAACAGGCCCACCGCTGGCGCGCCAGCCAGCTGGAGCGTGCCGTCTACGCCCAGGTGCTCGACGCCCTGGCCTACCAGCTCTCGGGCCGTTTTGTCCGCGCCCAGAGCGCCGCGCAGCAGGCCGTGGACCTGCTGCGCACCCTGGCCCCCGACGCCGTCATCCACCGCGCCCAGCTGGAGGTGCTGGCCCAGTTGCTGGTGGCCGAAGCCGCCCACGCCTTGGGCAACACCGAGCGGCGCGACAGCGCCCTGGCCGCGGCCGTGGCCCCGGGCCGGCCGTCCGAGGCGGGCCCGGCGCGCG
>NZ_NWMV01000131.1 GCF_002837145.1 Macromonas nakdongensis
CCGGACAACGCCGAACGCGCCCCGCGTGAACGCCGCAGCCGCGACCGCTACGGCCGCGACCGCCGCGCCCGTGGTGAGAACGGCAACGCGCCCGCCAGCGACGCCCCGGCGGCGGCGACTGCCGAAGCCACGACCGAGGCCGAAGCCGAAGCACCCGTGCGCTCCTACTTCACCGCGGCCCCTGTGGCAGCGGTGGCGCCGGAGGCAGTGGGCAGCGAGACGGTGGTGGAGGCAACGCCCGCCGCCCCCGTGGCCGTGCCGGCCGCCCCGCAGGCACCGGCCCCGGTGAGCGCTGCACCGGCAGCCACCTCTGGCATGCCCGCGGTGCAGGCCTTCGCCCTGTCGGTGGACGCCCTGTCCCAGATCGCCCAGCAGGCCGGCCTGGAATGGGTGCAATCCGACGCCGAGCGCGTGGCCCAGGCCCAGGCCCTCATCGCCGCCGAGCCCAAGCCGGTGCACGTGCCGCGCGAGCCCAAGCCCGCGCCGGTGCTGGACGAAGGCCCGCTGGTGCTGGTGGAAACCCGCCGCGACCTGCGCGAGATGACCCTGCCCTTCGAGGCCTGACGCCCCAGACCCGGGCTTGACCTCCGTCAAGTCCCGGGCCCTGCCGGCTTGTTATCCTGACCCCCATGACCGACACCACGACCGATTTCCCCCCGGTGCCCGACCTGGTCTGGTCGGCCGGCCTGCACAGCGGCGACGACCGCATGGACCAGACGCACGAGGAATTCGTGACCCTGGTCGCCGAGTTGCGCGCCACCCCGCCTGAGCAGCAGTTGCCGCTGTACCGCGCCCTGGTGGAACACACAGTGGAACACTTCGCCCAAGAAGACCGCTGGATGGTGGCCATCGGTTTCGCCGCCGACAATTGCCACGCCAGCCAGCACCAGAGCATTCTGGAGACCATGCGTGCCGTGGAAGAACATTTCCTGAAAGGCGACGCGGACATCATCACCCGCATGGCCGAGGCCCTGGCCGAGTGGTTCCCGATGCACGCCCGCAGCATGGACGCCGGCCTGGCGCAGCACATGCAGTCGGTCGGCTTCGACAGCCGCACCGAGACCCTGGCCGACCCGTCGCGGGTGCGCCCGGCCACCATGAGTGGTTGCGGCAGCGTCTCCTGCAGCTGACCCCGCTCCCCCTCAGACAGCGACCCCGGCACGCGCGAGCGGCCGGGGTCAATTTTTTTCACGGCGCGCCGTCGCGCTTTCACATGACAAGCCCCGGGGCCCCGCTTACGATGCCGGGCACACCCCATCAGGAGACCCGTCCATGCCCGTGATCACCAACATCGAAGACCTGCGCCAGCTGGCCGAACGGCGCGTGCCGCGCATGTTCTACGACTACGCCGACAGCGGCTCGTGGACCGAAACCACCTACCGCGCCAACGAAAGCGGGTTCCAGCGCATCCAGCTGCGCCAGCGCGTGGCGGTAAACATGGAAGGCCGCAGCACCGCCACCACCCTGGTCGGCCAGGCGGCGAGCATGCCGGTGGCCATCGCCCCGGTCGGCCTGACCGGCATGCAGCACGCCGACGGCGAGATCCACGCCGCGCGCGCCGCCGAGAAGTTCGGCATCCCCTTCACGCTGTCGACGATGAGCATCTGCTCGATCGAGGACATCGCCGAACACACCTCGGCGCCGTTCTGGTTCCAGCTTTACATGATGCGCGACCGCGACGCGATGGCGCGCATGATCGACCGTGCCAAAGCCGCGAAATGCAGCGCCCTGGTGCTGACGCTGGACCTGCAGGTGATCGGCCAGCGCCACAAGGATTTGAAGAACGGCCTGACCGCCCCGCCCCGTCCGACGCTGAACAACCTGATCAACCTGGCCACCAAACCGCGCTGGTGCCTGGGCATGCTGGGAACCCGGCGCCACACCTTCCGCAACCTGGTGGGGCACGTGAAGGGCGTGAGCGACATGCGCTCGCTGTCGGCCTGGACCAACGAGCAGTTCGATCCGCGCCTGAGCTGGGCCGACGTGGCCTGGGTAAAAGAGCGCTGGGGCGGCAAGCTCATCCTCAAAGGCATCATGGAGGTGGAGGACGCGGTACTGGCGGCCCAGGCCGGGGCCGATGCCATCGTCGTGAGCAACCACGGCGGGCGCCAGCTGGACGGGGCACCGGCCAGCATCGACGCGCTGCCGGCCATCGTGCAGGCGGTGGGCAACCAGCTGGAGGTGTGGATGGACGGCGGCATCCGCAGCGGCCAGGACGTGCTCAAGGCCTGGGCCCTGGGCGCGCGTGGCACCATGATCGGCCGCGCCATGGTCTACGGCCTGGGTGCGATGGGCGAAGCCGGCGTGACCAAGGCGCTGCAGATCATCCACAAGGAACTGGACGTGACCATGGCCTTCTGCGGCCACACCCACATCCACAACGTGGACCGCCAGATCCTGCGCCCCGGCACCTACCCCACGGCCTGATCCCGAAAAGCGTCAGAGCACCACGCCGGGGTTGCCGTCCACGCCCACCAGCTTGGGCTGGTTGATCTGCACCTGCTTGACGACCTTCTTGTCCTTCAGGTAGGTGGAGACCACGTCCCAGATCGGGGTGCCCTGCACGCCCTCCTGCACCGAGGCCCAGCCCGCCACCTTGTACTTCTTGCTGGCGTCCAGCGGCTTGCCCTTGAGCGTCAGGTTGTTGATGCGCGAACCCATCGGCGCCTTCGGGTCGCAGGTGTACTGGATGCCGCCCACGCGCACCATGTCGCCGCCTTGCTGGTAGTAGGGGTCGGGGTTGAAGATGTTGTCGGCCACGTCTTCCATGATGCCCTTGATCTGCTCGCCGGTGAACTCGTTGAGCGTGGTCGCCGGGTAGGTCAGGGCCATCTGGTCCATCATGCGCTCGTAGGTGATGACGTCGCCCGGCAGCAGGCTGGTGCCCCAGCGCACGCCCGGCGAGAACGCCGCGTCGGCGCCCTTGACTTCCATCAGCGCGTCGCAGATGAGCTGGTCCCAGGAACCGTTGAAATTGCCGCGGCGGTACAGCGCGCCTTCGGAGACGGCCAGCTTTTCCTCCAGCTTGGCCTTGTAGGGCGCGCGGTGCTGGTCGATCAGCGCCTGCATGGCGGCGTCGGGCTTGATCAGGTTGGAGAACACCGGCATCAGCTTGTAGCGGAAGTCCTGCACCTTGCCGCCGCGCACGTCGAAGTCCAGCACCGCCAGGAACTTGCCGTTGGAGCCGGCGTTGGTCACCAGCGTCTGGCCGCCGGCGTTCTTCACCACCACCGGCGCGGGCATGCCATCGTGGGTGTGGCCACCCAAAATGGCGTCGATGCCGCGCACGCGCGAGGCCATCTTGATGTCCACGTCCATGCCGTTGTGCGACAGCACCACCACCACCTGGGCGCCCTTGGCGCGGCACTCGTCCACCTGCTTCTGCATGTTTTCGTCCTGGATGCCGAAGCTCCAGTCGGGCACGAAGTGGCGCGGGTTGGCGATGGGGGTGTAGGGGAAGGCCTGGCCGATGACGGCGAGCTTGACGCCGTTCTGCTCCTTCATGACGTAGGGCGCGAACACCTGGTCACCGAAATCGGTGGTGGTGACGTTCTGCGCCACGAAGTCGATCTGGCCCTTGAAGTCTTTTTCGACGATTTCTTTGACGCGGTTGGCGCCGAAGGTGAATTCCCAGTGCGGGGTCATGATGTCCACGCCCAACAGCTTGCAGGCGTCCACCATGTCTTGCGCGTTGGACCACAGCGAGGTGGCCGAACCCTGCCAGGTGTCGCCACCGTCGAGCAGCAGCGCGTGCGGGCGATTCGCCTGGATCTGCTTGACCAGCGTGGCCAGGTGGGCAAAACCGCCGACCTTGCCGTAGGTTTGGGCGGCCTGGTCGAAATTCAGGTAGGTGAAAGCGTGGGCCGCGGCCGTGCCAGGCCGGATGCCGAAATGCTTGAGCAACTGCTCGCCCACGATATGCGGCGGACGGCCGAGTGCCTCGCCCAGGCCCAGGTTGACGTTGGGCTCGCGGAAGTAGATGGGCATCAACTGCGCGTGGCAGTCGGTGAAGTGCATGAAGCTGACGTTGCCGAATTTGGGCAGGTCGTACAAACGCTCACCGGCACCGGGGGTGGCGGCCAGCAGGTCTTGGTGGGTCAGGGCCATGCCGGAAGCGCTGGCCACGGCCAGTACCTGCATGAACTCACGGCGGCTGAAGCTCATGGTTCTTCCTTGTTGTGGGTGAATTGAGACAAAAAAGGCCAGCGGGGGCTGGCCTGTCCTGCGCCCTGCCGGCTCAGGCGATGGCGGCTTCGTCGGTGCGGGACTCGCCCTTGTTGTCGGTCCATTTGACCTGGACCTTCTCGCCCTTGGCCGCGCCCTTGAACTTGAAGCTCAGGAACGGGTTCTGCGACACCGCCCCGCTCCAGTCGCACTTGAGCACCACCTTGCCGTTGTGCGTGGCTTC
>NZ_NWMV01000132.1 GCF_002837145.1 Macromonas nakdongensis
CCAGCACGGTGTCGAACTTGCCGTTGCGCATGGCCTTTTCCAAGTCGTTGTACTTCACGCTCTTGGCGCTGTTGGCGGCCTGTTCGAACAGCTGGAAGGCGGCGTAGGCGTACAGCACGTAGCCTTCGGGCTCGACCTTGGCGTCGCGGAACTTCTTGACGATCGGGGCGGCGGCGGGGTTCTTGCGGGCGTCCGGGCCGAAGGTGAACAACACGTTGTCGGCGGCCTTGCCGGCGGCGGTGACCAGCTCGGTGTTGGACAGGGTGTCGCCACCGAACACGGTCAGCTTCAGCTTGGCCTGCTCGGCCTGGCGCAGGATCAGCGCGACTTCGGTGTGGTAGCCGCCGAAGGCCAGCACTTCCACGCCGGCTTGCTTGAGCTTGGCCACCAGGCCGGAGTAGTCCTTCTCACCGGCGGTGATGGACTCGCGCAGTGCCGGCTTGGCGCCCTTGCCGCCCATGGCTTTGGCTATCTCGTCGGCCAGGCCCTTGCCGTAGGCGCTCTTGTCGTCCACCACGGCGATCTTCTTGCCCTTGAACTTCTCGGCCAGATAGGCGCCGGCGACCTGACCCTGCTGGTCGTCGCGACCGGCGATGGCGAACACATTCTTCAGGCCGCGGTCGGTCACCTTGGGGTTGGTGGAGACGGTGGCCATCAGGATGTTGGACTCCAGGTACACCTCGGAGGCCGGGATGGTGGAGGACGAGCACCAGTGGCCGTGCATGAAGGCGATCTTCTTGTTCACCATCTGGTTGGCCACGGCCACGGCTTGTTTGGGATCGCAGGCGTCGTCGCCCACTTCCAACACCAGCTTCTGGCCCAGCACGCCGCCGCGGGCGTTGATGTCGGCGATCGCCATTTCGGCGCCCTTCTTGATCTGGTCGCCGGCCGAGGCGTACTGGCCGGACATCGGGCCCGCGATGGCGACGACGGTGTCGGCCCAGGCGGTGCCGGTCAGGGTGGCCAGGGCGG
Organism: Macromonas nakdongensis; assembly: GCF_002837145.1. GTDB lineage: Bacteria > Pseudomonadota > Gammaproteobacteria > Burkholderiales > Burkholderiaceae_C > Macromonas_B > Macromonas_B nakdongensis. The sequence continues at coordinate 973 of NZ_NWMV01000132.1, forward strand.
CCGCGGCAATCAATGCATGTTTCATCTTGGACTCCTTCGGGGTGGTTCTGGGGGTCAGTGGCTGGGGTTGCGCCCATCGGCGCGGTGTTCGGAGAGGTACTTCACCAGGGAAGCCCCGCCGTCGAGCACGTGGGCCCGCGTCAGGGTTGCCGCCTTCTCCGCGTCCCGCGCGGCAAACGCCTCGATGATGGCGTGGTGCTCGCGCTGGGTCTTGGGCAATTCGGGGGTCACGGCCAGGAGGGCGCGCACGTAGCGCTCCACCTTGTCGTACAGGGATCGGATCTCGGCCATCAGCACCGGGCGCTGGGCGTCGATGTACAGCGCTGAGTGCAGGCGCCAGTTCAGTTCGGCCCAGCGCGCCGGGTTGCGTTCGCTGCCAAAAGCCTGCACCGCCTCGCGCGCGGCCTGCAGGTTCGCGTCGCTGATGTGCGGGGCCGACAGCTCGGCCGCGCGCGCCTCCAGCATGGCGCGGATTTCCACGTACTCCCAGATCTCGCTGGGCGACATGGACGCCACCAGCGCGCCCTTGTTGCGGATGAAGCTGACCAGGCCTTCGGCCTCCAGGCGCTTCAAGGCTTCGCGCACCGGGATTTTGCTGACGCGGAAGCGCTCGGCCAATTCGTCCTGCTTGAGCAGGGCGCCGCTGGCCAGCTGGCCCGAGACGATGGCCTCGCGCAGCGTCTCGGCCACGAAGTCCGAGGTGGAGCGGCGCGCCGCGTCGGGCAGGGCCAAGCCCGCGGGCAACAGGGCCTCGCTGGCGGCGTCGGGGGCAAGTGCGAGGGACTCCACGGGCTTGGGCATTCGGGTGGCGTTGGGGCGGTGTGGCGGTGTGCGAATTGGCCAGGCCATCGGCCCGGCTGATCCGCATATTTTTATATCGTATACGTTATACGATAAGAGGGTTTACCCTTAGACGCGCCCGCAGCCGACAGGCGCTCAGGCCAGAGTCATCAGGCTGGCGTTGCCGCCGGCGGCGGCGGTGTTCACGCTCAGCGAGCGCTCCAGCACCAGCCGTTCCAGGGCCACGCTGGCCTGGCCCGTGGCCAAGGCCTGCACCCCCACGATGGGGCCGGGCCGCTGCGCCAGGTGGGCCAGCACGGCGCGCAGGCCG
>NZ_NWMV01000133.1 GCF_002837145.1 Macromonas nakdongensis
CAACTATTCTGACGCGGGGGGCTCGGCATTGCTCAACTTGTCCCGATGAGGCAGAACATGACACTGAACGGCGATCGTTCCGTAATCCGTTTTATGGTGCGCGATTGGAGATGTCCAGGGCTTCGCGGGATGCCCGGACATGAACGGGTCCCATGGCGCGATTGGACGCCGGTTCAAAACTAGCTGGAGGCGCGCATGAGGGCCTTGAATCAGGCGATGGAAAACCATTGCCAAATGCGATTCCACATCGTCGATGAGGTCGTTGAAGTTGTCGGAGTTGTAGCCTTCCGTGATGATCCGATCTAGGTTTTCCCAGAGGACCAGCGTTCCCGAGGCTTCGCCGTTCAATGGCTGGAAGTGGGCTTCCGAACCTGGTGCAGGCCCTTCAAACAGAAGCCACTCGCTGTTAGGATTGGCGGCAAGTTCGTCGAGGTCCCATCTCAGGCAGCTGCGCTCGCCGCTTTTTACGCTGGCGACGGTCAGGCGGCGGCACTGCGAAAACGAGGCTGTCTTTAGACCCATGCCAAAGCGGCCGAGGTCGTGCGGGCTTCGGGCGTCGGTTGGGTTCTTGTCGCCAAGGCGCATGGCGCCTTCAAGCTCCGCATCTGTCATGCCGCAGCCATTGTCGAGAACGGATACGCGGCTATTTGGGCCGTTCCAGACAAAATCAATCTGAACTTTGTCTGCTCCAGCGGATATGCTGTTGTCGATGATGTCTGCGAGGGCTGCCGCCGTCGAATACCCAAGTCCTCTGAGGGACTCGAGCATGGCCATTGCGCGCGGCGGCGCGCTTCGAGTCTTTTGATTCATCTCCAGAAGCCTTTTCCTGGCCAGTAGGCAAAACCGTTGTCCAAAAGCTTGCGCGCCAGTTTGCGGTGCCGACCATCCGGTGCGTCGGTGAAACTGATCCATACACGTCCGGAGCTGCCGTTGCGATCATCGTCGTAGGGGATTCCGAGTTCAGATGCCAAGGCGAGCATCGCGTCGATGGGGGACGGCCTTGACCTCTTCGCGCTGCTGTCAGAAGACTTTTGTGTCTGATCAGGGGCCTGCTCTCGAGAGGGGGCGGTTTCATCGTCAGGAGCGTCAACGTCTTGATCTGCCTCCGCGTTGTCTTTGGCGAGCAAATCCTCGATGTTTTCGCTTTCGCGGCTGGCACGCCTGCGTCGAGGCACTTCGGAGTTGTCGACTGAAATGGCCTCACGCGCGAATTGGACAGCAGTCTGCAGTCGCCTTAGCAACTTCGACTCAATTTGCCGAATGCGCTCGCGCGTGACACCGTAGCGTCGACCGACTTCATCCAGGGTCATCGGTTCTTGATCGCCAATGCCGTAGCGGAGGCAGAGGACTTGAGACTCCTTGATGTCGAGGGTGCCTAACAGACTCCGGACCGCCGTGGAGAGTTCGGAGGCGGACGCGATCTCCATTGGGTCCTCTTGAATGAGGGCGTCCTGCGCGCCTACTGTGATGAGTTTGTCTATCGAAATGTCCTGGAGGCTAACCGGTTCGGGCAGCAGGCGCATAAGACCTGCGGTCTTGTGCATTGGCATGCCGACAAGCTCAGCTATGTCTGCAGCTTTGGCGGGGCGGCCATGAGCGGCTTCAAAATCGTCGGCAGCTCGTCGGACGCGTTGCAGCTTCTCGAAGATGTGGACGGGAACCCGGATCGTTCTGTTCTTGTCAGCGACATGCCGGCTGACTTGCTGCCTGATCCACCAAGTCGCGTAAGTAGAGAACTTGAACCCGCGTCGCCAGTCGTATTTGTCTACGGCTTTGAGCAATCCCAGATTGGCCTCTTGAGTGAGGTCGTCGAGAGGGACGCCGCTGTACAGGTATTTTTTGGCGATGTGAAACGAGAGCTTAAGGTTGGCGCAAACCATGGCGTCGCGTGCCTTTAGATACTCTGCCACTGCCTGCAAATACTTGGTTCGCACTTCCGGCAGGGTTGTGTCGGAAATGTCTGCCAGCTCAAGCAAGAACCCACGGCTCAGGTTCAGCTCGGACAGCGCCGCGCGAACCGCTCCCCATTCTGAAGTGTTGGCGGCGGCACGCGCACCGAGTACTTCGAGAGATTTAAGAGCTTTGGCAAAAGAGGGGTCGCTAGGCAAGGAGGAGTTCTTGGATGAGTCCTCGATATCCTCCTCGCTGTCATCAGTCGTGTCGGCGACCGCGCCGCTCTCTCTTTCACCTTCGCCTTCGCCTTCTGGATCAGATTCGACATCTCCGCGAGACATCCAGGAAGTAGGTTTTAGCCCTGCGGTGACCTCGGCTCCGGCGGACAGGGTGCGAGTGATACCCGTAGGCCATCCCGCAAGCGCGTCCATTGCGGCTTCCAGCGATCTCTCCATGGTTTGGGCAAGCGAGATTTCCTCTTCCGCAGTGATTAGCGGTATAGACTGGAACTCGCGCTGATAGGTGCGAAGAGGTTCGTTTCGGTGGCTTGAGGCGGCATCGATAAATGAGAATGCCTCGTCCAGCAATGCCTCTTCCTCGGTGGATTCCGCAGGAGCGTCGTGATTGGCGTTTTCTTGCGACGGATTGGGGCCCAGCCAGTTATCTACGTCTGCACCAAGATCATTGACGACCATGAGCAAGAGGGCATGGGCTTCGGAATTGGGCGACCCATCCTCATCGGTTGACAGCTCTTCGATCTCGCGGTCCGATATGACGCATTCGCGGATTGCGCGCAAGAGCAGGGCGCGCAGGTGCGACCGGGTCTCAGTGTCAGCGGCTCTGGACAGCGGGGTGGATCTGTCAGGCAAAAATGCGTCGATGTCGTCCCACTCGTCAAAGGAGTCGATCGGGGTGTGAAGTGAAATAGCGGTTTGGATCGCGACGGCTGCAACTGCGATAGTGGGGTCCGCAGTGGGCACGACGCTTTCCTCTTCGGCAACCCAGCCTGAAAGGTCAAATTCCAGATCGTCGTATTGGTCAAGGCCGGGCGGTATCTGCTCGTTGCCGACTGTGGTTGGAAGTACGGGTGTGTCATCGCGGTCCTGCGCCAATTCCTCGCCATGTTGGGAGACTTCAGCAGTCGATGAGAAGAGGCCTGGTTCGGTAGTTGGCTCCACGACACCAATGGCCGGGCCTGCGGTGGACGGTGCTGGATTCCCTCCATCCTTGGCAGCTATGTCAGGCGTATCTTCTTCGGACGGTGCACCTCGCGGGGCAGTTTCAACGTCTTGTCTGAATTCTGCGGCGCCCAGTTCTCGAAAACGGATTTGAGATGCAGCAATAACAGCCGCAGCCTCTTGCGCGCTCGCCGCGATAGCGATGTCGTGGGCTGTTTTTCCTGCCGGGTCTTGGAGGCTGCCATCAGCTCCAGCATCTAGAAGAAGCTTGCAAATAGCAGCTTTGTTGCGAGCGGCGGCAAGCATGAGCGGCGTCTGCCCTTTGCCGTCGCGGGCGTTGAGATCGTCGCCTCTGTCGATGTGAACTTGAACTGCACGGGAGATGCCCGTCACTACCGCCAGTCGAAGAAACTGGCTGAGCGGGCGCGCGAATGCTCCTGTGGTAACGTTCAAACGGGAACCCTCACCGCGCATTGATGCGGGACCGAGGCCTTCAAGTGCGGCACATGGGTTTCGCTGCCCGTTCCTGTAAGACGCAGGCGTCGGCCGTGCGAGGTCAAATTCCCTGTGTACATTCTTCCCCTGAGAAGCTTTTTACTAAATTCTACAGTCGGCTGGCGCTTGTTTGCTTCCGGGTCAGCCAGAGAAAATGAACACGATGAACCGCCCCGGGTTTCAA
>NZ_NWMV01000134.1 GCF_002837145.1 Macromonas nakdongensis
CGCTCGCCGTCGACCGCGGCGACCGCGCCTGCAAACCCGTGCGCCGGGTCCAGCGTCAGGGTCAACGGCCGGCCCATAAAGTCGATGCGTTCGCCTTCGGCCCAGACCTGGGCGGGCGGTGCCTGCCGCGCGCGCAGCTGCACCTGCTGCAGCTTGTCCAGCACCCAGGTGGCCTTGGCCTGCAGGAAGCGCTCGACCTCGCCCAGCGGCGTCCAGCGCGGTGCGCGCACGCTCAGGCCCAGTGGACCGACGTTCAGGCCCACGGTGCGGCGCTGGCTGCGCAGGAATTCGTAGGCCACGGTGACGCTGCCCAGGCGGCATTCGCGGTTGGCCCGGGGGTGGCGCAACACGTCCAGGGCGGGGGCCAGCACCGCCGGTGGCGCGGTCGGCCGGGGAGTGGGAGGTGTGGCCTGGTCGGCCGGCGACAGCCCCGATTCGGTGCCGACCGCCCCCCCGAACAGGTCGAGCTGCGCCGCCGCGGTCGGGGCGTCAGGCGGACTTGACCGGCGTGGGGGCATAGGCCTCGGGGTCGAGCCGGCGCATCTCGGCCTCGATCCAGGCCTCCACCTCGGCCATCAATTCCTCGGCTTTGCGGCCCTCGCTGGGAATCGGCTTGCCGATGGAAAACTCCACCACGCCCGGGCGCTTGACCAGCGCCTTGCGCGGCCAGCACTTGGCCGAGGTCACCGCGATCGGGATCACCGGCGCGCCGGTCTGGATGGCCAGGCGGGTGCCGCCGGACTTGTACTCGCCCTTTTCACCTCGGTCTATCCGGGTGCCCTCGGGGAACATGATGACCCAGGTGCCCTGGGCCAGCAGTCGGCGCCCCTGTTGCACCACCTTGGCAAAGGCGCGGGCGCGCTGCGAGCGGTCGATGTGGATCATGTCCATCTTGGCCATGGCCCAACCGAAGAAGGGCACGCTCAGCAGTTCTTTCTTGAACACGTAGGCCAGCGGGTGCGGCATCAGCGTGGGCATGGCAAAGGTTTCCCAGGTGGACTGGTGCTTGACCAGCAGCACCGCCGGAGCGGTGTTGCCCACGGGCAGGTTCTCGTACCCGATGACGCGGTTGCGGATGCCCAGGATCCAGCGCCCACCCCACACCGCCAGGCGCAACCAACCCGCGCACATCCAGTAGATGCGGGTGCTGTTGAGGAAGGGCGCGGCCAGCAGCACGGCCAGGGCCCAAGGCACCACGGTCACCCCCATGAACACGAGGTGCAGGACAGAGCGGAGGGCGTTCATCAGGCGGCTTTCTGTGCGTCGCGCGCCAGTACGGCGTCGGCGAAGGCGTTGAGGTCCAGGTGTTGGGGGACGCCGGGAGGCAGGCCGTCGGGCACCCCGCCCAAGCGGTGCGCGGCGGACTGCCCGGTCAGCACCAGGTGGGCTTCGCAGCCGGCGGCCACGGCGGCCTGGGCGTCGCGCACCGAGTCGCCCACGGCCACGATCTGCGACACAGGCACCCCCAGGCGGCGGGAAATTTGCAGAAACAACCCCGGGGCGGGCTTGCGGCAGTCGCAGGCGTCCTCGGGGGCGTGCGGACAGAAGAACACCGCTTCCACCCGCGCGCCCACACCGGCCAGCAGCTTGTGCATGCGGGCGTGCACCGCGTTCAGGGTCGCCACGTCGAACAGGCCGCGGCCCAGGCCCGACTGGTTGGACGCGATGACCACGCGCCAGCCGCCCTGGTTGAGCCGCGCCACGGCCTCGAGCGCGCCGGGCAGGGGTTGCCAGTCGTCCGCGGACTGGACGAAATCCTCGGGGTCGGCCCCCAGGGTACCGTCCCGGTCGAGGACGATGAGTTTCTGCTCGCGGCTGGGCATGGCGGTGCGTCGCGGGGAAGGGCCCGGGGCCTCAGGCCGCCAGGCGCGACAGGTCGGCCACGCGGTTCATGGCCGCGTGCAGGCTGGCCAGCAGGCCCAGGCGGTTGGCCTTCAGTGCCGGGTCGTCGGCGTTGACCATGACCTGGTCGAAGAAGGTGTCCACCGGCGCCTTCAGCGCGGCCAGGGCCTGCAGGTTGGCGGTGTGGTCGCCGCGCTCGAACGCGGCCTGGGCGGCGGGCGCCACCTGCGCCAGCGCAGCGGCCAAAGCCGCCTCAGCGGTCTCTTTCAGCAGCGCCGGGTTGACCTCGGGCTGCACCGCGCCCTCGGCCTTCTTCAGGATGTTGCCCACCCGCTTGTTCGCGGCGGCCAGGGCCGGCGCTTCGGGCAGCGCGGCAAAGGCCCGCACCGCGGCCAGGCGCTGCGCCACCTCGCTCAGGCGGGCGGGTTTGAGCGCCAGCACCGCATCCACCTCCTGGGCGCTGTAGCCCTGGTCGCGCAGGCTGACCGCTTGCCGGTCGAGCATGAAGTCCAGCAGCGCAGCGGTGGGGTTGGTGATGAGTTCGCCAAAGGGCTGTGCGGCGGCCTGCAGCAGCGCCGGCAGGTCCAGAGGCAACTGCTTTTCGGTCAGGATGCGGACCACGCCCAGTGCATGGCGGCGCAGCGCGAACGGGTCTTTGTCGCCGGTGGGCAGGTTGCCGATGCCGAACATGCCCACCAGGGTCTCCAGCTTGTCGGCCAGTGCCAGCACGGTGCCGGTGTGGTTGCGCGGCAGCGCGTCGCCGGCGAAGCGGGGCTTGTAGTGGTCCTCGATGGCAATGGCCACACCATCGCGCAGCCCTTCATGGCGGGCGTAGTAGCCGCCCATGATGCCTTGCAGCTCGGGGAACTCACCCACCATGTCGGTCAGCAGGTCGGTCTTGGCCAGCAAGGCGGCTTGCTGCACCTTGCTGTCGAGCACGTCGAAGTGGTCTTTCTCGTCCACGCCGAAGGGCACCGTGGCCAGGCGCCACTGGTTGACGATGGCGTGGGCAATGGCACGCACCCGCTCGCTGCGCTCGCCCTGGGTGCCCAGCTTGTTGTGGTACACCACCTTGGCCAGACCGGGCACGCGGCTTTCCAGCGTCTTTTTGCGGTCCTGGTCGAAGAAGAACTTGGCATCGGCCAGGCGCGGGCGCACCACGCGCTCGTTGCCGCCGATCACCGCGCTCGCGTCGGCCGGGCGGATGTTGCTGACCACCAGGAACTGGTTCGTCAGCTTGCCGGCCGCGTCCAGCAGCGGGAAGTACTTCTGGTTGGCCTTCATCGTCAGGATCAGGCACTCCTGCGGCACGTCCAGAAACTCTTTCTCGAACTGGCACACCAACACGTTGGGGCGCTCCACCAGCGCGGTCACCTCGTCCAGCAGGGCCTCATCCTCGATGGGGCGGCAACCGTTGCCCACTTGCGCCGCGGCGGCGGCCAGCTGGCGCGCGATCTCGGCCTTGCGCTCGGCAAAGCTGGCGATCACCGCGCCGTCGTCGCGCAGGGTCTGGGCGTAGGCGTCGGCGTTGGGAATTTCGACCTGGGGCTGGGCCGCTTCAAAGCGGTGGCCCTGGGTGGTGTGGCCGGCCGTCAGGCCCAGCGCCTTGACCGGCACCACGGTTTCGCCGTGCAGCGCCACCAGGCCGTGCGCCGGGCGCACGAAGTGCACACTGCTCCAGCCGGGCAGCTCGCAGTCCGTCTCCAACTGGTAGGTCATGACCTTGGGGATGGGCAGCTTGGCGATGGCTTCGTCCAGCGCTTTTTGCAGACCGGTGTCCAGCGTGGCGCCGGTGACCAGGCTGTCGTAGAACAGCGCTTCGGCCTTGCCTTCGCCCTGGCGCTTGAGTGTGGCCACGGCGGCGGCCGGGTCGGACACGTCCGCGCCCAGCGACTGCAGTTTCTTCAGCAGCGCCGGGGTGGCCTGGCCGTCGGCAGTCAGCGCCACCGACACCGGCATCAGCTTTTGCTGCACGGCCTTGTCTTCGGCCTTGAGCGCCACGTGGGTGACGTGGGCGGCCAGGCGGCGCGGCGAGGCGAACGGCGTCACCACCGAATTCGCGCCGGCCAGGCCCTGGGCCTTGAGTTGCTCGGCCAGCACGCCGGCGAAGGCGTCGCCCAGCTTGGGCAGCGCCTTGGGCGGCAGTTCTTCCACGAACAGTTCGACGAGGAGGTTTTTCGTTGTCATTTTCAGGGGCTCCGGCTCAGGCGGCTTTTTTCTCGGCCGGTGCGGCCATCTGAGCCACCCATTCGCGCGGGGCCATGGGGAAACCGAGGCGTTCGCGGCTTTCGTAGTAAGCCTGGGCCACGGCGCGCGCCAGGTTGCGGATGCGGCCGATGTAAGCAGCGCGTTCCGTCACGGAAATGGCGCCGCGCGCGTCCAGCAGGTTGAAGGTGTGGGCGGCCTTGAGCACCTGCTCGTAGGCCGGCAGCGCCAGCTGCTGCGCCATCAGGTACTGGGCCTGCTTTTCGTGGGCGCCGAAGGCGGTGAACAAGAACTCGGCGTCCGAATGCTCGAAGTTGTAGGTGCTCTGCTCCACCTCGTTCTGGTGGTACACATCGCCGTACTTCAAGGTATCGGTCCACTGCAGGTTGTAGACGTTGTCCACCCCTTGCAAATACATGGCCAGGCGCTCCAGGCCGTAGGTGATCTCGCCGGTGGCGGGCTTGCAGTCGATGCCGCCAACCTGCTGGAAGTAGGTGAACTGCGTCACCTCCATGCCGTTGAGCCAGACCTCCCAGCCCAGGCCCCAGGCGCCCAGCGTGGGATTCTCCCAGTCGTCTTCCACGAAGCGGATGTCGTTCTTCTTCAGGTCGAAACCCAGCGCCTCCAGCGAGCCCAGGTACAGCTCCAGGATGTTGGCCGGCGCGGGCTTCAACACCACCTGGTACTGGTAGTAGTGCTGCAGGCGGTTGGGGTTCTCGCCGTAGCGGCCGTCCTTGGGCCGGCGGCTGGGCTGCACATAGGCGGCCTTCCAGGGCTCGGGGCCAATGGCGCGCAGGAAGGTGGCGGTGTGGCTGGTGCCAGCGCCCACTTCCATGTCGTAGGGCTGCAGCAGGGCACAGCCCTGGGCGTCCCAGTAGGCCTGGAGCTTGAGGATGATTTGTTGAAAGGTCAGCATCGGACGGGGGGCTAGGTATTCATGCAAAGGCGGCGGGGCCGCAAGACCCGCGCCGCCTTTGGGCAACATGCCATTTTAGATCGCCCTGTCCGACCGGGCGCCACCGGGGCGTCAACGCAGGTGGTGCACCTCGGCCTGGCCGTACACCGGGGTGGGAATGCCGGCCATGCGCGCCTTCAGCTGCAGCGACAGGAACTGCGAGTAGTGCCGGCTCTGGTGCAGGTTGCCGCCGTGGATCCACAGGTGCGGCACCTGGGTCGGCTTCCACATGTTGCGCAGCTCACCCTCCCACGGGCCCGGGTCCTTGGGCGTGTCGCTGCCCAGGCCCCAGACCTTACCCACGCGGTCGGCAGCCTCGGGGGAGATCAGGTCGGCCAGCCAGTGGTTCATCGAGCCAAAGCCGGTGGCGTAGACGATCAGGTCGGCCTCCAACTCGGTGCCGTCGGTCAGCGTCACCGAACGCGGGTGGATCCTTTCGATGTTCACCCCGCTCTTGAGTTTGACGCTGCCGTTGGCCACCAGCTCGCTGGCGCCCACGTCGATGTAATAGCCCGAGCCGCGGCGCAGGTACTTCATGAACAGGCCGGAGCCGTCGGCGCCGAAGTCCAGGATGAAGCCGGCCTTCTCCAGCCGGGCGTAGAAGTCGGCCTCGCGCCGCTGCATCTCCTCGTACACCGGGATGTGGAAGGTGTGCATGATCTTGTAGGGCACGCTGGCGAAGATCAGGTCGCCCTTGTGGTGGTCGATGCCGTTCTTCACCGCCTGTTCGCTGTACAGCCCCCCGAGGGCCAACTCCATCAGCGCGGCCGACGGTGCGATGTGGGTGGACGAGCGCTGGACCATGGTCACGTCGGCGCCGTTTTCCCACAGCGCCGCGCAAATGTCGTGGGCCGAATTGTTGGAGCCGAGCACCACGCACTTTTTGCCGCGGTAGGGCTCGGAACTGGTGTGCTTGCTGGAGTGGTGCTGCTCGCCCAGAAAGGTCTCGGCCCCCGGGATCTTGGGCACGTTGGCGTAGCCCGACACGCCCAGGGCGATGACCAGCTCTTTGGGCCGCAGCACCACGGTCTGGCCCTCGCGTTCGACCGTCACCTCCCAGCGCTGGCTGGCCTCGTCCCAGCGGCAGTTTTTGGCGAGGGTGGAGCTCCAGTAGTTCAGCTCCATGATTTTGGTGTAAGCCTCCAGCCAGTCGCCGACCTTGTCCTTGGGCGCGAACACCGGCCAGTCGTCCGGAAACGGCATGTAGGGCAGGTGGTCGTACCAGACCGGGTCGTGCAGGCACAGGCTCTTGTAGCGGTTGCGCCAGCTGTCGCCAGCGCGGGCGTTCTTCTCCACGATGATGGTGGGCACCCCCAGGCGGCGCAGCCGCGCGCCGAGCGCGATGCCGCCCTGCCCGCCGCCGATCACCACCACGTCGGGCTGTACGCTGTAGCCCAGCGTGGCCTGCTCTTCGGCGCGCAGTTCGGCCCAGGTCTTGCGGCCGGGGTGCACGCCGTGCTCGGCCCCGGCGATGCGGCGCTCGCCCTTCTTTTCCTCGAAGCCCTTGAGCTCGACCATGGTGGTCAGCAGCGTCCAGCAACGGCCGCCTTTCAAGCGCAGCAGGCCCTTGCCCCGGGCCACAGCGGTCTCGAAGGTGAACCAGGCCTCGACCACACCATCGGTTTCGGTCGCCTCGCCGTCGAGCGCCCAGGCGCTCGGCTTGACCTGCGCCAGGGTGTGCTCCAGCAGGTCGCGGATCTGGGCCGGGCCCTCCACGGTCTTGATGTTCCAGGTCCACGACACCAGGTCGCGCCAGTAGCTCTCGTCGCCAAACAGGCCCACGGCGGCGTCGATGTCGCGGCGGTCCAGGGTGGCGGCGAAGGCCGCCAGCCAGTCGGCGGCCTGCTGGCTCGCCGTGTATTGTGCTTGCATGCTTTGTCTCCTGAAGGTGTGTCACGCCGGTCGCTGCCGGCCCTTCAGATGGCGCAAATGGCGTACCAACCCGCACCGACCGCCTGACCCGGTTTTCGTCCGGGTTAACCCGCGCAGCGCGGCCTGCCGACCGTGACAGGTGCCGCAGCGCGCGTGACACGTGTCACGCCGCGTGTGTCACAACAGGAGGGTCAGGCGCCCGACGGTGGCGCTGCGCCGTCGCGGCGGTTGGGCGACGCCACCCCCCAGCGCTGCATGCGGCGGTACAGCGTCATGCGGGAAAGGCCGAGCCGGCGCGCGGCCTCGGCCACGTTCCA
>NZ_NWMV01000135.1 GCF_002837145.1 Macromonas nakdongensis
TTCGCGACGATCGTCGCGAAACGGATGCCCTCGACCGTGACGTGCTTGAGCTGCATGAGTACGAAGTTGATATTGGTGTCGGACTTCACACCTATCTTGGTGAGCCGGTTGAGGATGCGTTGTTGGTGGTTGAGTGAGTAGCCACGCTCGTCTTGGCACATCTCCGGAACCGCAATCATTCCGTGCCTCACGGGTGGAAGGCCTGGGTAATCCGTGACGGGCGTACCGCGTTGCGCTGCGACGATGGCCTTGAGCATCGCGTTCAAGTTCTCGCCACTCTTGCGGCTGCGCTCCACCTCAAGCCACACCGTTTGCAGCCGACCGTGCTGGTCTTTCGTGACCGCCAGGCCATCGGCGTGTTTGCTGGCGTTGGGCACCATCCGCAGCAGCTCGCGTTCGGACACCACGTCCACGGCACCCTGTTGCCAAAAAAGACTCAACACACCCGTAGCCAACAGGTCATGCTCCCAGGACAGCGGCGGCGACCAGACGCCGTTCTTATCGCTGCGGCCCCAGTTGGTGCCATCGCGGTAGTAATCGTCTTCCTCTGCGTGTGCGTTGCGTTCGTTCGAGCCGACCGCATTGGCGTTGAGCCAAGCGGCACCTCGCGCGGCGACCACGTAGGCGCTACCTGCGCCGACACCTGGGAGTTTGCGCGGGAGCACGTAACGCAGCTGCACCAGCTTCCGAAGCAGCTTCTCAGCGTACTTGCGCCCATGCGTATCGTTCGGATACACGAAGCGTCCAAGCTCGATGGCCCTGAGCCAACCGAACCTGGCGATGAAGTGAAGTGCCGTGGCAGCGTGCTCGTTGGCATCCAACCGCGGCGGAATTTGGGATGAAAGTTGTTTTTGCATCCCAGGTATAGCTACTGACCGGCGTATTCCAGGCCGATATTGCGCTTGATGGCGTGTAAAAGTTTGTAACAGTTTTGGCCCGGAATACCGCCTGGAACACTGAGGATCGGCTCATCCCCGTCGGCAAGGTCATACCCCCTAGCTTTTGGCAGCTACTTCACGTCCGGCCAGCCGGACTACAGCGCCATCCTGAGGATGGCTCGTGGCTACGCTGCTCTCCCCTGAGGTCGAACAGCTGCGCGTGCTGGGTCGTCCTACGGACTCCTTGCCGCACTTGCCTTCACGCCCGACCAATATGGTCGGACTACAGCGACCCCCTGCGGTGGTCTCGTGGGCGCTCCCGCCAGCCTTTGGCTGCACTGCGTGCCGTCTACGACGGGCGGGCACCCGTAATAGGCACGCGCCCAAGTGCGCGGCTCCGAACAAGTTCGGCTCCTTCGGACAATTCCGGGTGCCCGCCCCTCTCCGAGGGTGGGAGGGAGCGCGGGCGTTGCCCCCACTGAGCTTTTGCCCGACCAGTCGCTGACGCTCCAATTTGTCGGTCAAAACTCAGCGGCTCCCCCAGCAGGTTTGCCACCTGCACCGCTTGGGCTGCTGCCCAAACCCGTGCTGCGCTCCTGCGGTTTTTCGTTCGCAAGCTCACTGCAAATCCTCGTCCCTTGCCCCACTGCACCAGCTCCAGCCGAACCTGAAACCTGCGGTTTCCGGTTTGTTCGTCTGGCCTGTTGCAGCGGCTCCCGCAGTGCCTGACGGCACTGGGCTGCGCCCCGGATGAGCACTCAGCCAGCAAGTCGCAAGCTCCTACTCCTGGCTTCGGCTCACCGGCTCCCGTTTGTGTATCTGCTACTTAGCTACTTACTTTGAGATGCAAAATTTCGTTTGTTGCATCCCAGACTTTATAAAACCATCAGCGCTTCTTGCATAACTTCCTTCTTCTTCTTGTCGCATGAACGCAAGGTACCTTTTGATTGTGTACGAAATCCCTTGGTAAAAATCTGATTTTGCTTGACTCAAGCACGGAGTTACCGATGTTAATTGTAATTCTCTGTTGATTTGTTGTAGATTTTGTATGGGTCCCGCAAGAGCTATTCTGGGCGTGCTGGATGCAAGCAAATTGGCATCATCAAATTTTTGCAGTACTAAGGCTAGTTGGCGAGCAGCTTCTTTCTCTACCATGAGTCTTTCCGCTAGCTCACGCTTTTCGCGTTCTTCGGCTCTTCTTTTAGCAGCTTCTTCTCTCATGGGAGCTTCCGCCTCCCATTTTTCTTTTGCTGCCTCTCTTTCCTTACGCCTAATTTCTTCTTTTTCTGCTTTTTCTCTTGCAGCTTTTTCTTCTTTTCTGTCTTCATTGGCCATATAAGCAATTGTGCCTAACCCAATAAATAGAAAAAAGATTATTTGCATTACAGATAATCCAGGTTTTTTTAATTTTTCCATGAGCTCCTCCTTCATTTATTAAATTTTTTACTTTTATCACTATATGGATGCATCATGCACCCAACTTTCCATACGTGACCAAGTTTTCGAAAGAAAATTGACGCATCTTCTTTCGATGTCTTCCGGGTAAGGTTACACTTTACATCACGCAGAAACAACAAAGCCCGCACATGGCGGGCCTCGTGTCAGTGTCGAGGAGGTAGGATGCCCCGACATCTGATGTTCATTAACCCGAAATCAGCGGGCCATGAAATCTAGACCGATTTTACGCGCCAGAGCCCACTTGCTCAAGGCGTATCGTGAATAACCTCAGCAAAAAGACTGTTCTCCCCTCCAAAACTGGACGGGGGCACAAGGACGACCGTGTGCAGGACGCTGCTGTAGTGCAGCCGCAGCGTGGTGGTCAGGGCGCGGGAGCGCCCCTTGGTACACATGCGAAATCGGTACACAGCCCAACGGTTCCCAGCGCTTCCGCTGGTTTTGACCCGATGGCAGTGAAGGCGCAACGCTTCAAGCTGCAGAACGTGGCTGCTGCCATCATCCCCGACAGCCGCATGGCCAAGTGCCTGAGGTTGCGTGCTCACAACCAGGAAATCAAGATTTGGAAGGTCAACGAGTACGGCACGGCTCACTACACAGGTTTGCAGACTTGCTCCTCCGTTTGGGAGTGCCCAGTGTGTTCAGCCAAGATTTCCGAGCGCAGACGTGCCGAGCTTTTGTCGGCGATGTGCGTTCATCAGGCTAACGGTGGCAACGTTCACTTGTTGACGCTGACGGTTCCTCACCAGCGTGGCGACGTGCTCAAGGAGCTGCTCGACCAGCAGGCAAAGGCACTCAAAAGGTTTTGGAACGACCGCGTCACCAAGGGCGTTCTGGTTGAGATGGGCTACTTGGGTCAGGTTCGTGCTTTGGAGGTCACACACGGCCGTAAAAGCCTCCGTAACAACGGTTGGCACCCACACTTCCACATCCTGCTTTTCACGGGCGTAGGAGCAGATGCAAAGGCTTCTACCCTGCACCAGCGTTACCAGTGGCAGCTTGCCTTGTATGAGGTGTGGGTCAAGGCTTGTGAGTACGCTGGTCTTGGTACGCCCAGCTTCCAGCATGGCCTCAAGCTGGACAACGGCAAGAAGGCATCCAATTACGTCACGAAGTGGGGTCTTCAGGACGAAATGACCAAGGCTCACCTCAAGAAAGGCCGTGCAGGTGGTGAGACACCGTTTGACTTCTTGCGTGCTGTGGCCGAGGACAGCTCCGACAAGCAAGCCGCAGCGCTGTTCCGCGAGTTTGCCCACGCCTTCAAGGGCAAGCGTCAACTGGTATGGAGCAAGGGTCTCAAGAAGGCTCTCGCCGTCGAAGATGTGAGCGACGAACAGCTTGTTGAGCGTGCGGAAGAAGAAGCCGAGCTCATGGGTTACCTGACCTATGAGCAGTGGCGCGACGTGTTGAAGGTGGATGCCCGCGGTCTCGTGCTCGAAATTGCGGCCAAGCGTTCCTGGTACGAGGTCACACGCTTCCTCGATGTTATCGAAGGCGCACACACCGGCACTGTCATTCCGCCGGGTTTGCTGGTCGAAGTCCGAGAAATCCTGCTGTGTTGACACCTCGGCGGCCTGCCGATGGCGTTTTCTAGTCGCCGATTACTGTCTTGGCTCCATTCCTGCAGAACCGATCCGGTTCTGCAGGTAGGGGAGTACCTGCCACGCCCTTATCTGGGCGTTTTATGGGGTTTCCAAAGACATTTGCGCGCCAGCTGCACCTTGACCTTGCTCGATGGCCTTTGCCTGCGCTCTTTCTACGGCTTCCAGACGGCCACGTAGCTCTGCTGCAACCTCGCGCGCCTCAGTTTCTGCCGCCCGCGCAGTCTTGGCCAAGACTTCGGCCCGTTCTGCCCGTGCAACTGTCTCCGCAAGTTGCGCTTGTAGTACCGCCACTTGCTGCTGTACGGCAGCGTACTTGCCTTTCGTGGCCTCCAATTGTTGCTGCAACGCTTCCTGCGCCGTCACAGCCGAATCGGCAGCTTCCATGGCTTCTGCCCGGGCATTTTCCAGTTCTTGCCGCTGTTGCTCCATCGCTGCCCGTTCAAGTTGCATACGTTGTTCGGCTTCCTCTTGAGCTACAACCCACACCTGCACGGCCAGCTCAGCGGCACGCTGTGCCACAGCCTCAGGTGCTGTAACCGCAGGTGCTTGCTCTACCTGCTGCTGTTTCCACGTCTTGATACCCTCACCGATGGTCGAAAAGCTGCCTGTGCCCAGCTCAGCGCGGATAGCAGCCAATGTGGGTTTCTTGCCGCGTGCGACCAGCGTATTCGCAGCGGTATGTATGTCGTTTGTAGTGATGGCCATGTACGGACTCCTGTAATGTTTGTATGTTGTATTGTAGTGTAAATTTTACAAATACAACACTACAACCCTACACACTGTTGTTGCCAAGTGGAGTTGGGGTATGGGGCTTGCCCCATGTAGCGCCGCAGGCGCGTAACCAGTGACGTTGGCCTGAGTGGATGTCAGTTCGCGGAAGTGACCTTTGCCTTGACGAACTGCCAAACGCGCCCTGTTAAGCCTGTGGGTTCTGGTGCGGCTTCTGCCTCATCATCCGTTGCTGGTTGTGCCGTGTTGTATGCCGTACCGTGCTCTTGTTGGTACGCAAGGTCGTTCGCTTCTTCATTCGTCTCCTCGTACTCCAGCTTGTCTGCTGGTGCGCCTGCTGGCTCATCTGCTCGCCTGAATGCTTCGTCGGCT
>NZ_NWMV01000136.1 GCF_002837145.1 Macromonas nakdongensis
GCGGCGCTGGCCGACATCTGGCTGGCGGCCTCGGCGCTGGCCTGCACCGTCTGTGCCACCTGTTCGGCCGCGCGCGAGGCCTGGTCGGCCATGTCGCGCACCGCGCCGGTGGCGATGGTCTGGAACTGCTCGGTCAGCGAGTTCCACCACTGCATCGGGTCCACCATCGGGCGGGCCGGGGCCTCCTCGGGGGTCGGTGCCGGCGGCTGCGCTGCGGGCTGCTCGGGAGCTGCCGCTTCGGGGCGGATCTTGAAGGCCTCGGCCATTTCACCCAGGCTGACGTTCATGCCCTTCAGGGTGGCCAAGGTCATCTTCTGCACCTCCAGCGCCTGGATGGTGGCGCCCAGGGCCTTGGTGTTCTGGTCCAGCCAGAAGTGCACCGCGCGCAGGTCCTGGATGCGTTTGTCCAGTTCCTCCACGTCGAAGGTGGGCGCGACCCAGTGGCTCATGGACGGCATGCCCGGCACCCCGGACTGCAGGCCCGGGGCCACCGAACCGGCGGCCTGGCGGGTCAGGTTCTGCAGGAATTCGAAGCCCGGGATGTACTGGGCAAAAGCGTTGAGGTCGGGGGGGGTCATCGGCGTCTCCTGTGAAGCGGACAACCGACGCCCCGCGCCAGCCGCCCTGACCCCAAGCATGCCACAGCTTGGCGCGCTTGCCCACGGTGGCTTGACGTGCATCAAGCCGATACGAACGCCACTGCGGCAGAATGGCCCACATCCCCCCACCGGCCCGCCCCCATGGGCCCGGCCCCGCGCAAGGAACCTCCATGAGCAGCCCCATTTCCGACACCTTTGCCCAGCAACTGCAGCAGATGCGGACCCACCTGATCGCCCAGTTGCGGGCACAGCGTGGCGGCCAGATCGGCCGCGCCGATGCCGCCCCCAACCCGCACGACGACCAGAGCAGCGACCGCAGCCAGCTCGGCGCCGAACGCGACCTGGCCCAGGCCTTGGACGAGCGCGAAACCGCCGAACTCAACGCCATCGATGCCGCGCTGCAGCGCATCGCCGCGGGCGACTACGGCCTGTGTCTGGACTGCGGCATCGGCATCCCGACCGCGCGCCTGCACGCCAACCCCACCGCCATGCGCTGCGTGGCGTGCCAAGGTCGGCTCGAAGCCGCCCAAGGCGCCGGCGCCCACCCGACGATGTGAAAAACCTGGGGGCGGTCAGTCGAGCGGCACCACGGACTGCTCGATCGCCCCGAAAGGGCTGTGCCCGTCGCGGTCGCGGGCCTCGATCCGCAGCACGTCGCCGTGGCGCAGGCCGTCTGCCCCGCCCAGGGCCG
>NZ_NWMV01000137.1 GCF_002837145.1 Macromonas nakdongensis
CGGCGTCCACGAACACGGTGGCCGGGGCCCGGCCCGCCGTCAGGCGCGCCGCCACCTGGCCGACCGCGGTGTGCAACTCGGCAAAACTCAGGAAGCAGCGGCCGTCTTGCAGCGCCACGGCGTGCGGGCGTTCGAGCGCCCAACGCGCCAGCGGGGCGTGGACCAGGTCGGCCGCGGCCGCCAGGCTCATGGGGTGGCGCGGCCGCCGAAGCGCCAGTCGGGCAAGCCGCGGGCGATGGTGTGCACCACCAGGGCCGCCAGGACACATTTCACCAGATCGCCCGGCACGAACACCAGGGTGCCCAGCAGCGCCTGCGACCAGCTCAGCTTGGCCAGGAACACCAGGCCCACCACGCCACTCAGGTGCACCACCAGCAAGCCCCCCAGGGCGGCGGCGGCCAAAGCCGACAGGCCAGCCTGGCGTGGCGTGCGCGACGGCAGCCAGCCCATGCACCAACCGGTCACCAAGGCGCCGAACGTCCAGCCGATGAGGTAGCCGCTGGACGGTGCGAAAAACACCCCCAGGCCGCCGCGCCCGCCCGACAGCAGGGGCAGGCCGAGCGACACCGCCAGCAGGAACAGCAGCACCGCCTGCAAGCCCCGCTTGGGGCCGAGCACGCAACCCGCCAGCATCACCCCCAGGGTCTGGAGGGTGATGGGCACGCCCAGGGGCAGGTCGATTTTCGGCACCAGGCCGAAGACGGCCAGCAGGGCGGCAAACAGCGCCACGAGCGCAAACGAATGGCGGTTGGTGTTCATGGACATTCCGTGTAAGGGTGGGGGCACGGTGGGCGGGCGGCCGCGCCCTTCACCGGCCCAGGCGGACCTGGAGTGTATCGGCAACGCGGCGCGCTGCCATCAGGGTCTGGATGATCAGAGGCGCCAG
This sequence comes from Macromonas nakdongensis, assembly GCF_002837145.1. GTDB lineage: Bacteria > Pseudomonadota > Gammaproteobacteria > Burkholderiales > Burkholderiaceae_C > Macromonas_B > Macromonas_B nakdongensis. Next base: position 887 of record NZ_NWMV01000137.1, read on the forward strand.
CAGGCGCAGCCCGCCGGCGCGGCCGGTGCGCAGGCGATGGGCCTCGTCCAGCCGCTTCCACAGCACGAAAAAATGCTCGGTGAAGCGCAGCATCAAGGCCAGTTGCAGGGCCAGCAGGTCCACCCGCACGCCCAGCCGGGCCAAGGGCGACAGCAGGCGCTCCAGCACCGTCAGCAGGTCCGACGGGGTGGTGGTCAGCGTCAGCGCGGTGCCCAGCAGGGCCACGCTGCTCAGGCGCAGGGCGCTGGTCAGCCCCCACAGCGCTTGCCCCAGGGCGGCGTGGAACAGCGCCACCAGGGCCGAGCCCAGCACGATGGACAGCACCAGCTTGCGCACCCCGGCGGTGGCCCGCCCCAGGGACGCAAAGCCAAGCACGCACACGCTGGCCACCACGGCCAACACGCCCAGGTGCTGGACCAGGAACAAGCCGGTGCCCAGCAGCGCCAGCACCAGCAGCTTGGCCCCGGCCGGCACGCGGTGCAGCCAGGTGGGGTGTTCGCTGTACAGGCTACGCACGGACGCTCGCGGCGCGGCGCGCCACGTCCGCTTCGTAGGCGGCGCAGACCTCGGCGCCGGGGCCGTCGCCACGCACCTGGCCGCGGTCCAGCCAGACCACGCGGGCGTAGTGGCGCACGTGGTCGAGCACGTGGGTGGAGACGATGACCTGTTGCGGCACCCGGTCGATTTCGCGGTGCAGGCGCGCCTGGCCGGGCAGGTCCAGGCTGGCGTAGGGTTCGTCCAGCAGCAGCACCCGGGGCGCGGCGATCAGCAGAGCCAGCCAGCAGACGTGCTGGCGCTGGCCCTGGCTCAGGCTGCCGATGGCACGTTCGGCCCAGTCGGCCAGGCCGCGCTCGGCCAGCCAGGCGCT
>NZ_NWMV01000138.1 GCF_002837145.1 Macromonas nakdongensis
GGGGGTGCTGCGCGCGGCAGCGCTGGCGCGCCTGGACCAGGTGCTCCAGCACCTCGGCCGGCAGCGGCAGGGCGGCCGCCCGCTGGCGCAAGGCGGCCAGATCGGCGGGGTGCAGGGTGGCGGGTGTGCCGGCATCGCCCGCGGGGTCCTGGGCCGGGGTCGGCGGTGGGGCCAGCAGCAGGGCGTGGAAGTGTTCGTCGTCCACCGGCGCGACGGGGACGCGCAGCAGGAAACGGTCGTAGAAGGCCAGCAGGCCCTCGTCCTGGGGCAGTTCGTTGCTGGCGCCCACCAGGCACAACAGGGGCACGGGCTGGCGCTGGCTGCCGTTGTCGAACTGGCGTTCGTGCAGCAGCCCGAGCAGGGTGTTGAGGATGGCCGAGTTGGCCTTGAACACCTCGTCCAGAAAAGCGACTTCGGCCTGGGGCAGGTAACCCTCGGTCAGGCGCTCGTAGCGGTCGTCCTCCAGGGCGCGCAGCGAGAGGGGGCCGAACAGCTCTTCGGGCACGGTGAAGCGGGTCAGCAGGCGCTCGAAATAGCGCGTGCCGGGCAGGCGCCGGTGCAGGCGCCGCGCCAGTTCGCTTTTGGCGGTGCCGGGCGGGCCGAGCAGGAGCACGTGCTCGCCGGCCAGGGTGGCCAGGAGCAGGCAGCGCGCGGCCACGTCGCGCTGCAGCAGCCCCTGCTCCAGCGCGGCCAGGGCAGCGCCCCAGTGGGTGGGTGCCGCGCCAGGGGCGGTGCCGGTGTGGGTGTCCACCGCGTCAGTCCTGCACCGCCGTGTGGCTCAAGCCCGCTCGAAGATGGCGGCGATGCCCTGGCCACCGCCGATGCACATCGTCACCAGCGCGTAGCGGCCGCCGGTGCGTTGCAGCTCGTACAGGGCCTTGACCGTGATCAGCGCGCCCGTGGCCCCGATCGGGTGGCCCAGCGAAATGCCCGACCCGTTGGGGTTGACCTTGGCCGGGTCCAGGCCCAGGGTCTTGGTCACCGCACAGGCCTGGGCCGCGAAGGCCTCGTTGGCCTCGATCACGTCCAGGTCGTTCACGCTCAGGCCGGTTTTCTTCAACACCGCCTGCGTCGCCGAGATCGGGCCCACGCCCATGATCTTGGGGTCCAGCCCGGTGTGGGCGTAACCCACCAGGCGGGCCATGGGTGCCAGGCCGCGGGCCTGGGCGGTCTTGGCGTCCATCAGCACCACGGCGGCGGCCGCGTCGTTGATGCCGCTGGCGTTGCCCGCGGTCACGGTGCCGTTCTCTTTGGCGAACACCGGCTTGAGCTTGGCGAAGTCTTCCAGCGTGGCGCCGGTGCGGAAATGTTCGTCGGTGGCGTAGGCCACCTCACCCTTCTTGCTCTTGAGCATGACGGGCACGATCTGCTCTTTGAAGTAACCGGCTTCGGTCGCCTTCTGGGCGCGGTTGTGGCTTTCCACCGCCAGCGCGTCCTGCATCTCGCGGGTGATGCCGTACTGGGCCGCCACGTTCTCGGCCGTCACCCCCATGTGGATGTTGTGGAAGGGGTCGTGCAGGGCACCGATCATCATGTCCACCATCTTGGTGTCGCCCATGCGGGCGCCCCAGCGGCTGGTGAGGCTGGCGTAGGGCGCGCGACTCATGCACTCGGCGCCGCCGCCGATGGCGACGTCACAGTCGCCCAGCAGGATGGACTGCGACGCCGAGACGATGGCCTGCAGACCCGAGCCGCACAGGCGGTTGACGTTGAAGGCCGGGGTGGCCTCGGCACAGCCGCCGTTGATGGCCGCCACGCGCGACAGGTACATGTCTTTCGGCTCGGTGTTGACGACGTGGCCGAAGACCACGTGGCCGACGTCGGTCCCGGCGGTCTGGGCGCGGGCCAGGGACTCGCGCACGACCAGGGCGCCGAGTTCGGTGGGGGGGATGTCTTTGAGGCTGCCACCAAAGGTGCCAATGGCGGTGCGCACGGCGCTGACGACGACGACTTCACGGGTCATGCTGGGTCTCCTGAGAGGTGTGGGTAAGGGGGCGACCGAGGCTGTGGCCACCACCGGTCCATCATAGCGCCCCATTCCTGCCGTGCACCTGACGGCTGCGCGAGCCTGTCGGCTGGGCGACGCCGTGCGGCTTCTGCCTGTCAGTCGCGCACGTCGGCCACCACGTCCTGGCCGAAATCGGCGTGCTCCAGGTGGGCCAGCACTTGCGTGGCGGCGGCCTCGGGCGGGGTGAGCAGGCCCCCGGTTTTCAGGCCGACGAAACGCGCCCGGTCGGGGAAGCGGGCCGGGTCGCCGGCACGCAGTTGCACCTGCATGTCGGTGTCGATCACGCCCGGGGCCAGCGAAACGACGCGTGCACCGTGCGGGCGCTGGGCTTCGTCGAGCGCGGTGCAGCGGCTGAAATGGTCCAGTCCGGCCTTGGCCGCGCAGTAGGGTGCCTGTCCGGCCATGGCGCGCCGCCCCAGACCGGACGAGATGTTCAGCACCTTGCGCGGGCCTTGCCAGCCGGCGTCCACCCAGGCCTGGGTGGCGCGCAGGAAGGCGCCGGTCAGGGCCATGGGCGCTTCCAGCCCGACGCGCAGGGCATGGGCCAGGTCTTGCGCCGGGCAGTCGTTCAGCGGGCCGATGGCCGGGATCACGCCGGCGTTGTTGATCAGCGTGGCGCTGTCCAGCGCCGGTGCGTGCAGGCTGTGCAGCCAGCGCTCCAGCCGTTCGGCCGCTTCCGCGGTCTGGGCCAGGTCCTGCGTCCACTGCTCCAGGTGGGCCCCGACCTCGGTGGCGGCGTGTGCCAGTGCGTCCGAGGTGTGGCGCGAGATGCACAGCAGCACCCCTTGCGGCGACAGCCGCTGCCGGGCCAGTGCCAGGCCCAGCCCGCGCGAGGCGCCGGTGACGATGGTGAGGTGGCGGGCGGGGTCGGTCATCACGCCTCCTCGGCCAGTCGGAAGCCGTTGCGGCCGGCGGCCTTGGCCTGGTACAGGGCGGCGTCCACCCGGTGCAGCAGGGCGTCGCTGCTCTCGTGGCCGCTTGCCATGGTACCGCCCAGGCTCAGGGTGATGTGGTGGCCGTTGTCGCGGGTCTGGGTTTCCACGTCCTGGCGGATGCGTTCGCCGATCTTCACCAGCGTCTCGGCGTCGCAGGGCGAGAGGATGACGAGGAATTCGTCCCCACCCCAGCGTCCGGCGTGGTCGTAGGGCCGCAGGTTGGCGCGCAGCAGGCGCGCCACTTCCACCAGGGCGGCGTCGCCGGCGGCGTGGCCGCGCGTGTCGTTGATCTGCTTGAACCAGTCCACGTCGAGGTAGATGACGCCGTAGGCCACGCCTTCGCGGCGCGCGCGTTCGGCACTGCGGGCCATGATGTCGGTCATGCCGCGCCGGTTGGCCAGACCGGTCAGGGCGTCCACGCTGGCCAGGCGGTCCAGGGCCTCGGTGCGTTCGCGCACCTTGGCTTCAAGGTCGCGGGTGTTGTCGCGGATGGCGCTGGCCATGCTGCTGAAATGGCCGATCAGGCGGCCGATTTCGCTGTGGGCCACCGGCAGTTCGGGCGGGGCCAGGTCGCCGTCGCGCACCCGCAGCATCGCGTGTTCCAGGGCAGCCAGGGGGGTGAGCACCCAGCGCCGCAGGCTCAGGTGGAACAGCAGCAGACTGGCCACCAGCACCAGACCGATCACGGCGGCGATCGGGGCAAAGCGGCGCACCGGCATCAGTTGGTCCAGGTCGATCAGGGTGACCTCGTACCAGCCGATGGTGGGCAGGTGGGCCATGCCCACCAGATGGCGCTGGCCGTTCATCTGCACGAAATCGTTGATGACGGTGCCGCCGGGGTGGCTGGCTTGGCCCAGGCGTTGCAGGTGGGCCTGCATCCGGGAGCGGTCTTCGGACGTGTCGAACAATTGGGTGAACAGGCTTTTCTGGCCCTCGGGCTTGACCACGCTGGCGAAGTCGATCAGCTTCTGGTCGCGGAACAGCTGAATGGCGCCGTTGGCATCGACGAACAGGCTGGTGATGCCCGGCTGGCTCAGGTCCACCACATCCCGCAGGAAGGTGTCCAGCTCCACCCCGGTGCCCACGATGCCCAGGACCTGGTCGCCGTCGCGCATGAGCACGTCGATCCACAGCTTGGTCACCTTCAGCTCGGGATCGGGGTTGACGTTGAGGTGGAACGGCCGCCCCTGGCGGATCAGTTGGTAGAACCAGGCGTCGTCCGGGTCGTCGGGCCGGAGGTGGTAGCGCAGCGGCTCTTCGGCGTACTGGTTGGCCGCGTTGTTGTGGAAATAGGCGCCGTTGGCCTGCAGTGCAACGAAAAAGCTGCGGTCCTGGAAGTTGAGGCGGTAGCTCTCCATCTCCTGCAGGGCATAGGCCTTGAGCAAGGGGTTGTCCGGGTCGCGTGCCCAGCGTTTGAGCACCTGCGAATCGGCCATTTGCCGGGCCAGGGCGATTTCACGCTCGATCGGGCGCAGCAGCCGGGCGCTGTCGTAACGGACCTGGATGTCCACCACACGTTCGCCCCATTGCTCGATCACGCGCTCGGCCACCACGCGGAACATCGCCCAGGTCAACACCGTGGCCGAGACGATCAACGCGGTGGTGAGCAGCAGAAACCGGTTTTTGAGACTCAAGTCCTTTTCCCTGGGGGTGGTGGGGTGTGGCCATTGTGCACCAGCACACCCCTGCTGTGGGGCTGAACCATAATGGTCCGGGTATGTGGATCGACACGCATTGCCACCTGGATGCCGCCGAATGGAGCGACACCAAGCGCCTGCGCGCCCGCGACGAGGCGCGCCAGGCCGGCGTGGGGCTGTGCGTGTACCCGGCGGTGGCACGCGGCAACTGGGCCGTGGTGCGGGCCCTGGCGCACCAGACCGGCGACGCCTACGCCCTGGGCATCCACCCCCTGTGCGTGCCGCAGGCCCAGGACGAGGACCTGGCCGCCCTGGACGCGGCCCTGCAGCGCCACCGCGACGACCCGCGCCTGGTGGCGGTGGGCGAGATCGGTCTGGACTTTTTCGTGCCCGAACTGTGCCAGCCGGCCCAACGCGAGCGCCAGACCCGGTTCTACCGGGCACAGTTGCATCTGGCCCAGCGCCACGGCCTGCCGGTGCTGCTGCACGTGCGCCGTTCGGCCGATGCCTTGCTGCAGGCCCTGCGCGCCCTGGCCCGCCAGGGCCGGCCGGTGGCCGGGCTGGCGCATGCCTTCAACGGCAGTGGGGTGCAGGCGCGGGCCTTCCTGGGCCTGGGCTTTGCCCTGGGGCTGGGCGGTGCGCTCACTTTCGACAGCGCGCGGCAGCTGCGCCGCCTGGCCGCCGAACTGCCCCTGGCTGCCCTGGTGCTGGAGACCGACGCCCCCGACATCCCGCCGCAGTGGCTGTACGTGCCCGCCGCCGAGCGTGCCTTGGGCCGGCCCCAAGGGCGCAACGCCCCGGCGGAGCTGCCCCGCATCGGTGCGGTGGTGGCGGGGCT
>NZ_NWMV01000139.1 GCF_002837145.1 Macromonas nakdongensis
GGGTGTGGCCCTGGGCGCGCAGCACCGCCAGGGCACACAACAGGTTGGCCACGTTGTAATCGCCCACCACCGGCAGGGCCAGGGTGGCACGGTCGCCGCCCGCCTCTTCCACGGTGAAGGCCAAGCCCTGGGTGGTCCAGCGCCGCTCGGTCACGCGCAGGCGGGCGGGTGCACCCTGGGGGTCCGGTGTGCCGGCCACCGACACCGTCCACAAAGCCAGGTCGCGGTCCGCCAGTTCGCGCGCCAGCCCCGGGCCTTGCGGGTCGTCCAGGTTGACCACCGCAGCGCGCAGGCCCGGCCAATCGAACAAAGCGCGCTTGGCCTGCCAGTAGGCGGCCATGCTGCCGTGGTAGTCGAGGTGGTCCTGGGTGAAGTTGGTGAACACGGAGGTATGCACCGCCATGCCGTTGAGGCGGCCTTCCTGCAGGCCGATGGACGAGGCCTCGACCACGCAGGCGCGCACGCCCGTGCCGTGCAGCTGGCGCAGGGCGGCCTGCACCCGCACCGGATCGGGGGTGGTCAGGCCGGTGGCGTCGAAAGCCTGCCCGGGCACGCCGATGCCCAGGGTGCCCATCACCGCGGCCTGCGTGCCCACGCCGGCCAGCCACTGGGCGGTCCACCACGCGGTGGAGGTCTTGCCGTTGGTGCCGGTGATGGCCACCACGCGCACGTCGGCGCTGGGGGTGGCGTAAAACGCTGCCGCCAGCGCGCCGGCCAGGGCTTTGAGGCCGGGCACCGCGGCGATGCGCGCGTCGTCGAACGGCCAGGCCTCGGCCCCGTCCTGCTCGACCAGGCAGGCGGCTGCACCCGCGCGCAAGGCCGGCTCGACGTAGCGCCGGCCGTCCTGCGCCGCGCCGGGCCAGGCCACGAACGCGTCGCCGGGCTGCAGGTGCCGGCTGTCGCAGACCAGTTGGCGCACGCCGCGCTGGCGCAACCAGGCCACGGCCTCGGCGGGGGTGTGCAGGGTCTGCATCACACCGACTCCTCCACCGCTTCGGCCACGATCTGCGGCTTGACGCCCATATCGGGCTGCACGCCCAGCAGGCGCAAGGTCTGTTGCACGGTTTCGCTGAACACCGGCGCGGCCACGGCACCGCCGTAGATCACGCCGTTGCTGGGCTCGTCCACCATCACCGCCACGATGATGCGCGGCGCCTCCACCGGGGCCAGCCCGACGAAGAAGCTGCGGTACTTCTTAGCGGCGTAGCCCTTGCCTTCCTGCTTGCGCGCGGTGCCAGATTTGCCGCCCACCGAATACCCCACCGTCTGGGCGCGCTGGCCGGTGCCGCCGGGGCCGGCGGCCAGCTCCAGCATCTTGCGCACGGCCAGGGCGTTTTTGTCGCTGAACACGCGCACGCCCTGGGCCGGTTGGTCGGTTTTCATCAGGGTCACGGGCACCATGTGGCCGTCGCGCGCGAACACGGTGTAGGCCTGCGCGATCTGGAACAGCGACGCCGACACGCCGTAGCCATAGCTCATGGTGGCCTGCTCGATCGGACGCCAGGTCTTGTGGGCACGCAGGCGGCCGCTCACCGCCCCCGGGAAAGGCAGTTGCGGCTTCTGACCGAAACCGGCCTGGGCATAGGCCTCCCACATGTCGCGCGGCTGCATCTGCATGGCGATCTTCACCGTGCCGACGTTGCTGGATTTTTGGATCACCTGGTTGACCGTCAGCACGCCATAGGGGTGCACATCGGAAATGGTGAAGCCGCCCATCTGCAGCCGGCCCGGTGCGGTTTGGATGGGCGTTTCGGGTTGCACCAGGCCCTTGTCCAGCGCCAGCGCGGCGATGAAGGGCTTGACCGTGGAGCCTGGCTCGAAACTGTCGGTCAGGGCCCGGTTGCGCAGTTGTTCGCCGGTGAGGTTGCGGCGCAGGTTGGGGTTGTAGCTGGGGTAGTTGGCCAGGGCCAGCACCTCGCCGCTGTGGGCATCGAGCACCACCACGCTGCCGCCCTGGGCCTTGTGTTCGGCCACCGCGTCGCGCAGCTTCTGGTAAGCGAAGAACTGGATCTTGCTGTCGATGGACAGCTGCAGGTCCTGGCCGTCGCTGGGAGGGATGGCGTCGCGCACGTCTTCGATGACCCGGCCCAGCCGGTCCTTGATGACGCGGCGCGAACCCGGCTTGCCCGACAGCTGGCGGTTGAACGCCAGCTCCACGCCTTCCTGGCCGACGTCCTCCACATTGGTGAAACCGACCACGTGCGCGGCGGCCTCGCCCTCGGGGTACTGGCGCTTGTATTCCTTGCGCAGGTGCAGGCCCTTGATGTCCAGCGCCTTGAGCTGCAGGGCGACCGGCTCGTCCAGCTGCCGCTTGACCCAGACGAAGGTTTTCTCGGTGCTCAGGCGGCGCTTGAGTTCGGCCACCGGCATGTCGAGCAGTTTGGCGGCTTCGGCCAGTTTGGGGTGCTTCAGGTCCACGTCCTGGGGAATGGCCCAGATGCTCTGCGCGACCACGCTGGTGGCCAGGATGAGGCCGTTGCGGTCGAGCACGCGGCCGCGGTTGGGCGGCAATTCCAGGGTGCGGGCAAACCGCACCTCGCCCTGGCGCTGGAAAAATTCGTTGCCGAACACCTGCACGTAGGCGGCGCGCCCGGCCAACCCCATGAAGGCCAGGGCCAGGCCGGCCACGATGAACTTGCTGCGCCACACCGGCGTGGCGCTGGTCAGCAGCGGGCTGCTGCCGTAACCGATGCTGCGGCTCATGGCTGGCCCTCCGGCCCTTGCAGCACCTGCAGGCGCCCGCGCACCGCGCCATCGGCCCCGGCCACAGCGGGCGGCGCCACGTATTCGGTGATTCCCGGGTGTGCCGGACGCATCTGCAGCTGGCGCACGGCCAGTTGCTGCACCCGGGCCGGGGTGGCCTGGGCGCGCTTTTGCACCACCAACTGCTCGTGGTCGGCGGCCAGGCGCTCGCTCAGCGACTTGGCCCGCTCCATGGCCACGTACAGGCGGCGTGACTCGTATTGCAGGTGCACCAAATAGAAGGCGCTGCACAGCACCGCCACCAGCAGGGCCAGGTTCAGCCGCGTCATGCCCGCCCCTCCACCGGCGCCTCGGTGCGCTGGGCCACGCGCATCACCGCGCTGCGCGCACGCGGGTTGGCGGCCACCTCGGCGTCGCTCGGCATCACGCGCGACACCCGCGCCAAAGCCATGGGCTTGGGCGCGGCGAACGGGGCACGGCGGTCGTACACCTCTTTGGAGTGCAGGGCCATGAACTGCTTGACGATGCGGTCTTCCAGCGAGTGGAAGCTGATCACCGCCAGCCAACCACCCGGCTTGAGCACCTGCAGGCTGGCGTTCAGCGCTTGTTGCAGCTCTTCAAGCTCGGCGTTGATGAAAATCCGAAGAGCCTGAAATGTGCGCGTTGCAGGGTCCTTGCCCGGCTCGCGGGTTTTGACCGCGCCAGCCACGACCTCGGCCAGCTCGGCGGTGGTTCGAAGAGGGCCCCGTTCCTGTCGGCGACGATCAATCGCCTTTGCAATCGGTTGAGCAAACCGTTCTTCGCCGTATTCACGTATCACCTCCGCCATCTGGGGAATGTCGGCCTCGGCCAGCCACTCGGCCACGCTCATGCCCCGGGTGGGGTCCATGCGCATGTCCAGCGGCCCGTCGTGCCGGAAGGAAAACCCCCTTGCGGGGTCGTCGAGCTGGGGCGAACTCACCCCCAGATCCATCAACACGCCATCGGCGCTGGCCAGGCCGACCTCGGCCAGGGCCTTGAAGCCCTCGTGGCGCAGCGTCAGACGCGGGTCTTCGGCGGCGATGGCCTGCGCCACCGCGATCGCCTGAGGGTCTTTGTCGAACACCGTCAGGCGCCCGGCCGGCGACAGGCGCGACAGGATCAGGCGCGAATGCCCACCACGGCCGAACGTGGCGTCAATGTAATGGCCGTCTGGTTGGAGCTGAAGGGCATCGACCGCTTCGTTCAACAAGACGGTGCAGTGTGTGTAGGACGCTTGCACCGCCGGCCTTTAGAAAGAGAAGTCCTTGAAGACGTCGGGCATCTCGCCCTGCATCGCTTCGGCTTCCTGGGCCGCATAGGTTTCGGCGTCCCAGAGTTCGAAGTGGTTGCCCATGCCGAGCAGCACCGCGTCCTTGGTGATGCCGGCCGCGGCGCGCAGCTCCGGCGAAATCAGCACGCGACCGGTACCATCCATTTCGCAGTCCATGGCGTTGCCCAGGAAGATGCGCTTCCACCACTGGGCCGACATGGGCAGGGCCGCGATGCGTTGGCGGAACTGTTCCCACTCGCCGCGCGGGAAGACCATGAGGCAGCCGTGCGGGTGCTTGGTGATGGTGAGCTGGCCGCCGGTCGTCGCGCTCAGGACGTCACGGTGCCGGGTCGGCACAGAGAGCCGACCTTTGGCATCGAGACTGAGGGACGAGGCGCCTTGGAACACGCTGGATCAACCTTGAAAATCCACTTTTCACCACTTATTTGCACTTTTCACCACTGTAGCACCAATCTCCCATGACAGGACACCGTCCGTCGGATATTTTTCGAATGAAATCAACAACTTAGACGGGAAATGCAAGGCGACTTTGAGGCAAAAACCCAAACAAAAATAAAGACTTAGGGAGGGTATTGAATGTCTTGCTTCAAAAATCCGGATGTCGGGCACGGAAAGAACCACACCCAAAAAGCAAACGCCCCCGCAAGCGGGGGCGTCGGCGCAGGCCGAGGGGGCCGGTCGGGGTCAGCGGCCGCCTTTGCCTCCACCGTTCCCGCCCCCGTGGCCCCCGCCGTTGCCGTTGCCACGTCCGGACGCCGCACCGGCATCGCGCCCGCTCGCCTCGGGCCGGTCGCTGCGCTCGGTCGCCGACGGCGACACGGCCGGGCGCGCGGTCTGCGGGGCCCGGGTGTGGGCGGTCTTGCTAGCGCTCACCACGCTGCCCAGGGTCACGCCCATGGCCTGGGCGATCTGCCCCCAGCCCATGCCGTCCTCGCGCATGCCCAGCACGCCATCGACCGTGGCGCCATTGAGCACGCCTCCGGTCAAGGCCGTCTGCATCTGGTCGGCCGTCGGGGCGGTGATGCTCTGGCTGCTCAGCAGTTGCCGGGCCAGCCCCAGGGTCAGGTTGATGGTGCCGTAGCCCATCGGCCCCACCGGCGAGGTGAACGAGCTCTGCGAACCGTCCGCCCCGGTCAGGCCGACCGTGCCACCGGTGCGCAAACCGTCGATGGCGGTGCGGGCGGCCGCGGTGGAACCGAACAGGCCGCTGTAGGTTTCGGCCAGGCGGGTGGCCGGCAGGGTGGCTTGCGCCACCGCCTCCTGGTCGGACAAGGTCTGGGCCTGGACGCCCCCGACCACCCAGCAACACACCCCCACGGCGGTGACCAGCCAGCGGCGGGCCGTGACACATGGCGTCATGACAGTCTCCTGAAAAGTGTTGGAACCCGACGCCATTCTGGCACCCGCCCACCGCAGCGACCAGCCCCCATCCGCACGGGATCGCAACGAAACGTGTCTGCGCCCCGCCTCAGAGGATGTAGCGCGACAGGTCCTCGTTGCGGCTGAGTTCGCCCAGGCGGGCGTCCACGTAGGCGGCGTCCACCGTCACGGTCTGGCCTTCCAGGCGGGCGGCGTCGAAGCTCACCTCGTCCAGCAGGTGCTCCATCACCGTGGCCAGGCGGCGCGCGCCGATGTTCTCGGTGCGCTCGTTCACCTCGAAAGCGATGTTCGCCAGGCGGGTGATGCCCTCGGGCGTGAAGGTGACGGTCACGCCCTCGGTGGCCAGCAGCGCCTGGTACTGGCGCACCAGGCTGGCGTGGGTCTGGGTCAGGATGGCCTCGAAATCGGCCACCGACAGCGACCGCAGCTCCACCCGGATCGGAAAGCGCCCCTGCAACTCGGGGATCAGGTCGCTGGGCTTGCTCAGGTGGAAGGCGCCGCTGGCGATGAACAAAATGTGGTCGGTCTTGATCGGTCCATGCTTGGTGGACACGGTGGTGCCCTCCACCAGCGGCAGCAGGTCGCGCTGCACGCCCTGGCGCGAGACCTCGCCGGTGCTCTGCCCTTCGCTGCGGCTGGTGACCTTGTCGATCTCGTCGATGAAGACGATGCCGTTCTGCTCGGCGTTGTGCACCGCGGCCAGCTTGATCTCTTCCTCGTTGATCAGCTTGCCGGCCTCTTCGTCGATCAGCAGCTTGCGCGCCTCGGCGATTTTCAGCTTGCGCGTCTTGCGCTTGCCGGCATTGAACTGGCTGAACATGCCGCGCAGCTGCTCGGCCATCTCCTCCATGCCGGCGGGGGTCATCACCTCCATCTGCGGCGTGGCAGCGCTCAGGTCGATCTCAATGTCTTTGTCGTCCAACTGGCCTTCGCGCAGCTTCTTGCGGAACACCTGGCGCGCGGTGCTGTCGGGCGCGGACTCGTGGTCGCCGGTGCGGGCCGCGGGAATCAGCGCGTCCAGGATGCGCTCCTCGGCCGCGTCCTCGGCGCGCGTGCGCAGCTTGGCCACCTCGGCCTCGCGCGTCTGCTTCACCGCCATGTCCACCAGGTCGCGCACGATGCTGTCCACGTCCTTGCCCACGTAGCCCACCTCGGTGAACTTGGTCGCCTCGACCTTGATGAAGGGCGCATTGGCCAGCCGGGCCAGGCGGCGCGCGATCTCGGTTTTGCCCACGCCGGTGGGGCCGATCATCAGAATGTTCTTGGGCGTGATCTCGGGACGCAGTTTGGCGTCTACCTGCTGGCGGCGCCAGCGGTTGCGCAGGGCGATGGCCACGGCGCGTTTGGCGGCCTGCTGGCCGATGATGTGCGCGTCCAGTTCGGACACGATTTCCTGGGGGGTCATGGAGGAGGACATGGGGGCTCGGCTCGGGAAAGTCGGGGCCGCGCGGGGGCGACCGGGCCGGGGTGCCGACGCGGGGTCAGAGCACCTCGACGGTGTGGTTCATGTTGGTGTAGATGCACAGCTCGCCGGCCACCTTGAGCGACTCGCGCACGATCTGCTCGGCGCTGAGCGCGGTGTGGTCGACCAGCGCCTTGGCGGCCGATTGGGCATAGGCCCCACCGGACCCGATGGCGACGATGCCGTGCTCCGGCTCCAGCACATCGCCGTTGCCAGTGATGATGAGGCTGGCGGTCTTGTCGGCCACGGCCAGCATGGCCTCCAGGCGGCGCAGCACGCGGTCGGTGCGCCAATCCTTGGTGAGTTCGATGGCGGCGCGCACGAGGTGGCCCTGGTGCTTGTCCAGCTTGGCTTCGAAGCGTTCGAACAGGGTGAAGGCGTCGGCCGTGGCGCCGGCAAAACCGGCCAGCACCTGGCCGTGATGCAGCTTGCGCACCTTGCGCGCCGTGCCCTTGACGACGATGTTGCCCAGGGTCACCTGGCCGTCACCACCGATGGCGACCTGCACGCCGTCGGGTGTTTCGCGGCGCACGCAGACGATGGTGGTGCCGTAGAAAAGCGAAGAATCCTTGTGTTCCATGCTCAGTATTGTCGCAGGCGCACGGTTACGGCCTCGTCAATACCTACCACATGGAAGAAGGCACCGACCAGCCGGCTCACCCCCACCAACTCCACCTTCAGACCACGCGCCGTGGTGGCCATGAACCACTGCAGCAAGCTGCCGGCGGCGGCAAAATCCACCCGGTGCAGGGCGTGGCCATCGATGCGGAAGACCCGGTCCAGCGGGTGCGCCTGCAAGGCCGCGTCCAGGGACTGGAGCGCCTGCGGAATGTCGCCTTGCAACACCCCCGCGAGCGCCACGGCCATGCCTGGGCGCAGCGCGGCCTCGGCCAGGAACCCGCCGCTGGCGGCCGCTGACGCGGGCGACACCGGGGCATCCCCTTCCTGGACGGTCGTGACCATGGCCGGCCACTCCAGCACGTCCAGGCCGGCCAGCTGGGTGTCGAGCGGGTGGATGGGCTCACTGGCCAAGGCCGGCACTTCGGCAGCGGCCGGTGCCTGCAACACGCCCGCGGGCACCGCCTCGGCCACCTCGAAGCGGCACACCGGCTCCTGCCAATCGGGGGGCAACACCCCGTAGGTGACGCAGTAGTCCAGGGCCGCGAGGTCGAATTCGTCCCGGCGTCGCATCAGCCGCAGCAGCGCCAGCCGCAACAGCCACCAGACACTGTCGTTCTCGCGGCGGCCAGACGGCGTGCTGGCCTTGAGCCGACGGCGCAGCACCGCCCCACCCCGGAAATGGAACTCGATCGGACGCTGCAGCCACACCTCCACCACCGACAACAGGGCCTGGGCCGCGGGCAGGTCGGCCGAGACCAGGTCGGTCCAGTCCAGCCACTTGTGCCCGCCCGGCTGGGACACCAGGCGGTGCAATTCCGCCACGCAGGCCGCGTCGAGCAGCAGCGGGCAGGTCCAGCTGTGCACGGCCGGCCCCGCGCCCACCGGTGGAGCCACCGCCACCGGCGCGGACGACGCCAACACCGGCCATCGCGGCACGGGCCCGCCAAAGCGCTCGGCGTGCTCGGCGGCAAATTCCTCAAAACCCTCCAGGTCGCCGCGCGCGTACAGGGCGTCCAGCAGCAGCCCTCCCGCGGCCTGGGCCACGGGCGACAGCGCCTCCTGCACCATGAGGGCCCGCAGGGACTGCTCGGTCTCGTCGGCCTGGCCGTTGGCAAACCGCACCGCCGCTTCGGCGATGGCGGGGTGGGACAAAGCCCCGTCCCAGTCGGTCACGCCGGCATTGGGGTCCTCGGTGACCAGGTCGATGGTCATGGGGAAGGTGGGCAGTTCACCGGCACGGGCCTGCAGGTGGGCCGGCACGGTGACGCCACCGTCGAGCCGGGCCGGGATGGTGGTGCCACTGCCGATGCGCAGACCGTCGCCCGCCGCCTCGTCGGCCCGGCGCTGCAGCCAGTGGGCCGACATCTGCTCCTCGATCCGGGCGATCTGCTCGATGGTGCGGCTCTTGTCCACGCCCAGCCCGGACGAGGACGGCACCGACACCGCCTCGTCTGCCACGGCCGCGTCGGCCTGGGGCGGGTGCGCGCGCTGCTGGCGCATCAGCTCGCGCAGGGCGTTGAGCTCGCGGTGGCGGACCTGGTCGTTGCGGCGTTTGCGCTGGATCGCGGCCTTCAGCGCCTCGCGTTCTTCGTCCACCCCGGCCGTGCGGGCATCCAGCTCGGTCCAGTCCACCGTCGGGTGGCGCACGAAACGCGCCACCTTGGACAGGAAGCTGACGCTGGAATCGCCCTTGGCCATGTGGGTTGCGGTGTCGGTGTCAACGCGCCCAGGCGCGCTGGCGGTGCTGCGGTGACGGGATCAATCCCCGAACAGCTTCTGTTTGAGTTCGCGGCGCTGCTGGGCTTCGATGGACAGGCTCGCGGTGGGCCGGGCCAGCAAACGGCCGACGCCGATGGGTTCGCCGGTTTCGTCGCAGTAGCCGTAGTCGCCGGCGTCGATGCGGGCGATGGACTGCTCGATCTTCTTGAGCAGCTTGCGCTCGCGGTCGCGTGTGCGCAGCTCCAGGGCGTGTTCTTCCTCGATGGTCGCGCGGTCGGCCGGGTCGGGCACCACCACGGTGTCTTCGCGCAGGTGCTCGGTGGTTTCGCCAGCGTTGATCAGGATGTCCTGCTTGAGCTGCTGCAGCTTGCGTTTGAAGTAAGCCATCTGCACCTCGTTCATGTACTCGGTGTCGGGCATGGCGAGCACATCGGCGTCGGTCAATTCGGCCAGCGGCTTGGATTTCCAGTTGTTCGCCAGCTTGGGGTCTTTCTTCACGGGGGAAGGGGCGGTGGTCGGCATGTCGCGTTCTCGGGTCGGGGTGAAGGAGACTTTGGCCGCCGCGGGATCGTGCGACAGGGCCACGCTCTGGTTCATCTGGGCTTGCATGGCGGCCTGGGCCGCGCGTTTGTTCACGCTGGGGGTGAGGACTTCGCTGCCGGCCTTGAGGGGCTTGTCACCCGACGCCGACGCCTTGGCCGCGTCCGGGGATTTCGCGGACGCCTTGGGGCTGGCCGATTTGGCTGGGACTTTCACGACGGATCTCCTCGGTTCGCCCACCGGTGCGGCGGTGGTGATGGTGGCTGGCGGCAGGCCAGCAGTTCCAGACGCGGACGATTGTACGGCCTGTGCAGGCACCGCCGCGGACGCGGCGCTGGCCGCAGCGGCGGCCGGCCCCGCAGCGTGCGGCCACCACGGCCAAATGGGCATGAACCACATGTTTTTTACTCCCTATCCCACCAGGTGTCCAGGGGTGGGTCGGTTCAGACCAGGGCTTGTTCCAGACCCTGGACCAGGATGTCTCTCGGCAGGTCGATGCCGATGAACACCATCTTGCTCACGCGCGGCTCGTCGGGCTTCCACTCGGGCCCCAGGTCGCTGCCCATCAACTGGTGCACGCCCTGGAAGATGACCTTGCGCTCGGTGCCCTGCATGGCCAGCACGCCCTTGTAGCGCAGCATCTTGGGACCGTAGATCTGGACGATGGCACCCAGAAAGTCCTCCAGCTTGGCCGGGTCGAAGGGGCGGTCGGCGCGGTAGACGAAGCTTTTGACGTCGTCATCGTGGTGGTGATGGTGCTTGTGCGAGGGGTGGTCGCAGTGCTCATCATCGTGGTGGTGGTGTCCATGCCCATGCCCGTGGTCGTGGCCCTCGTGCGCACAGTGGCCATGGTCGTGGTCGCAATGGGCGTGGTCGTGCCCATGGTCGTGGGCGTCGTCGGGCTGCAGGAAATCGGGGTCGATGTCGAGCTTGGCGTTGAGGTTGAAACCGCGCAGGTCCAGCACCTGCTTCAAGGGCACCTGGCCGAAGTGCACGGTCTCGATCGGCGCGCGCGGGTTGATGTGCTTGAGGCGGTGGGTCAGCGCATCGAGTTCGTCGGCGCTCACCAGGTCGGCCTTGCTGACGAACAACTGGTCGGCAAAGCCCACCTGGCGCTGCGCTTCCTCGCGGTGGTCGAGCTGCTGCATGGCGTGCTTGGCATCGACCAGGGTCAGGATGGCGTCGAGCAGGTAGCTCTCGGCGATCTCGTCGTCCATGAAGAAGGTCTGGGCCACCGGGCCGGGGTCGGCCAGGCCGGTGGTTTCAATGACGACGCGTTCGAAATCCAGCAGGCCCTTGCGCTTTTTGGCCGCCAGCAAGGACAGGGTGCTGCGCAGGTCCTCGCGGATGGTGCAGCAGACGCAGCCGTTGCTCATCTGGATGATCTGCTCCTCGGTGTCGGCCACCAGGATGTCGTTGTCGATGTTTTCCTCGCCGAACTCGTTTTCAATCACGGCGATCTTCTGGCCGTGCGCTTCGGTGAGCACGCGCTTGAGCAGGGTGGTTTTGCCGGAGCCGAGGAAGCCGGTGAGGATGGTGACGGGGATCAGGGCCATGGAACGGTGTGGAAAAAGACAAAAAACGGTCGCTGCGGACCAGTGTAGTCGAGCCGTCAAGCCCCTGCGCGGGCACAAAAAAGCCGGGCGGACCCGGCTTTCTGTGGCGC
Source organism: Macromonas nakdongensis (assembly GCF_002837145.1). Classification (GTDB taxonomy): domain Bacteria; phylum Pseudomonadota; class Gammaproteobacteria; order Burkholderiales; family Burkholderiaceae_C; genus Macromonas_B; species Macromonas_B nakdongensis. The sequence continues at coordinate 11,404 of NZ_NWMV01000139.1, forward strand.
TCAGACGCGGCGGCGTTCAGGGCCGCAGGTAGACAAAACCTTCGCGGGCCTGCAGCTTGGCCACCTCGGCCACGCCGGAGGGCACGATCTTGGCCTCCATCGCCACCTTGTCCGCCGACAGCTTGCGCGACACCAGCGTGTTGTTGCACACCCGGAATTCCACCCCCTTGCCGGCGAGTTCGCCGACGGCGCCGGCGAACGGTTGCTCCATCTGGTTGGTCGCGCCTTCGAGCAGGAAGTCGATGCCCAGCCCGTGCGTGACCACCACGATCTTGGCGGTCGGATCGGCGGCCAGGTGGTTGCGGATGTTGTTGATGGCCCGCGACGCCTGGGGAATGCCTTCGCTCATGTGGTAAACCACCTTGATCGGCTCGCTGGCATGGGCCGGCAGCCACAGGGCCGCGCACAGTGCAAACAGCGCCAAGTACCATTTTTTCATGTCGATCTCCAATCGGTTCTAACAAAACGAAATTGTCGGCCCAAGCCGCACACAGAAACACCCGGGGGTTTCCCTTAACCCTGTGAACCGGGGGGTTTGGAGGGCGCGCGGCGCGCGCGCGGGTGAGCGGCTTCGTAGGTGTTGGCCAGGTGCTGGAAGTCCAGCCGGGTGTAGACCTGGGTGGTACCGATGTTGGCGTGTCCCAGCAGTTCCTGCACCGCGCGCAGGTCGCCACTGGACTGGAGCAGGTGGCTGGCAAAGCTGTGGCGCAGCATGTGCGGGTGCACCGGGGTCGACAGACCCGCCGCCACCGCCGTTTGCCGCAGCCGCAAACGGGCCGCCTGTGCGCTCAGGCGCGTGCCCTGACGCCCCACAAACAAGGCCCCGTCACCGTCCGCCACGACCCAGCGCGCGCGCAGCGGCAGCCAGTCGCGCAGGGCCGCCAGGGCCGCCCCCCCGACCGGCACGATGCGCCACTTGTCGCCCTTGCCCTGCACGTGCACTTCGCCTGCGTCGGCATCGACCCAGCCACGCGAACCGCCGTGGGCGCGCACGTCCAGGCCCAGCAGTTCGCTGATGCGCAAACCGCTGCTGTACAGCAGTTCGGCGATGCAGCGGTCCCGGGCCGCCAGGGCTTCGTGTTCCAGCGCCTCCGCCGCCGAAGCGGAGGTGGCGACGGGCGTCGCGGGCGGGCCGCTGACCAGACGCAGTGCATCTTCCACCCCCAGGGCTTTGGGCAAGGGTTTGTCTGCCTTGGGTGCACGCACGCCCTGCACCGGGTTCATGGGCACCGCGCCCTGCCGCCCCAGCCAGGTGTAGAAACCGCGCCAGCACGACAACACCAGCGCGATCCCGCGGGACACGTGGCCACGGGCGCGCAACTGCGCGGCCCAACGCCGCACGTGGGCGTCGCGCACGGCCAGCACGTCCAGGTCGGCCTCGGCGCAACGCCGCAACAGGTCCTGCAGGTGCTGCGCGTACAGGTCCTGGGTGCGCACGGCCAGGCGCTTTTCGACCCGCACGTGGGTCAGGTAACGGTCCACCCAGACGTCGTCGAGCGGCTGCATGGTAGGACAGGCCTGCTGGGGGAGGTCAGTCCTGCGGCAGCAGGCGCGACAGCGCGGCCGCGGCCAGCACGGCGATGCGCTCCAGAAAGTCGGTGCCCATGGCGGCGGTGAAGCGCTGGGCGTCGTCGGAGGCCAGCACCAGCAGGCCAAAGGCCGGCGCGCCCGCGGCGACGCGCAAAGGCAGCAGGGCCAGCGAGACCGCGGCCTCGGGCCGCGCCAGCCACTTCACCGCCTCCAGCCCGGGGTTGGCGCCACAGTAGGGCTGGACCAGGGAGGTGGCGAAAGCCCGGGCCTCGGCGCTGGCACCCTGGGCGAACGGAGCCTCGGCCCAGGCGTCGGCCACGCCCCAGAGCTGGATGGCGGCCTGCGGCACCTGGAATTCGTCCTCGATGCCGTGGGCCACCGCAGCGGGCAGGTCGCCGGGTTCGGCGGCACGCAACAGGCCCAGGGTCCAGGCCTGCAGGCGGTCGGCGATCACCACGTTCTCGTGGCCGTGGCGGATCATCTCGGCCGCCTTCAGTTCCAGGTGGCGGATCTTCTCGCGCAGCATCTCGGCCTGGCGCTCCTGCAGGCTGACGGCACGCTGCCCGTGCGGGCTGGTCAGTTGCACGCTGGCCAGCAATTCGGCGTGGCGCTCGAAAAAGTCGGGCGTGTTTACCAGGAACTGCGCGATGTCGTCTTCGGTGATGGGGGGCAGGGTGTCTCGGGTGTCCAAGGGGGGCTCCGGAAGCGGGCGGAAAGGGAAGGGTCAGGGCAGGTCGGGCACGTCGATGCGGCCTTCGAACACGGTGACGGCCGGGCCGGTCATGCGCACCGAGGCGTCCAGGCCCTGCCCCATCGGCCAGGCAATGGTCAGGCGGCCGCCGTGCAGGTCGACTTCGACGCACTCGTCGAACCAGCCCAGGCGGATGCCGGCGACCACGGCGGCACAGGCGCCGGTGCCGCAGGCCAGGGTTTCGCCGGCACCGCGTTCGAACACGCGCAGGCGGGCGTGACCGCGGTCCAGCACCTGCAGAAAGCCGGCGTTCACCCGGCGCGGAAAACTGGCGTGGTGTTCGATCAGGGGCCCCCATTCGGCCACGGGAGCGGTGTCCACGTCGTCCACCCGCAGCACGGCGTGGGGGTTGCCCATGCCCACCACCGCCACCGGGGCGGTGCGGGCACCCTGGGCGGTGTCCAAGGCCAGCGGCCAGCGTTGCCAGCCCCCTTCGGGCTGCGGCGTCAGGCCGGTGGGGTCGAAGGGCACGCGCGGTAGGTCGAACACCGGCGCGCCCATGTCCACGGTCACGCGGCCGTCGCCGTCCAGGTGCAGCGTCATCTCGCCGCCGTGCACTTGCACGCGCACGCTGGGGCGCTCGGTCAGGCCGTGGTCGTGCACGTAACGCACGAAGCAGCGGGCGCCGTTGCCGCAGTTTTCCACCTCGCCGCCGTCGGCGTTGTGGATCACGTATTCAAAGTCCACCCCCGGGTGGGGCGCGGGGCGCACGCTCAGGATCTGGTCGGCGCCGACACCGAAGTGCCGGTCGGCCAGAAAGCGGTACTGCGCGGTGGTGAGCCCGTAGCGGCCACGGGTTTCGTCGAGCACGACGAAGTCGTTGCCCGCGCCCTGCATTTTGGTGAAGGAAACCTGCATGGGCGCATTATCGGCCAGCCACCGGGGCCGGCTCCGTCAGCGGGCCGGCTCGGCCATGAACATCTCGACGCGGCGGTTGCGCGCCCGGCCCTCGACCGTGGCGTTGCTGGCAATGGGTTCGCGCGAGCCGCGGCCGTCGATGGCCACCGCCGCCACCGGCACGCCGCGCGCCGTCAGGTAATCGCGCACGCTGGCGGCGCGGTTGATCGACAACGGGTTGTTCACGGCATCGGACCCGGTGCTGTCGGTGTGGCCGACGATGGTCACGCGCGCGCCGGGGTTCTTCAGCAGGCCCTGGGCAAAGGTGTCGAGGATGGGACGGAAATTGGGCTTGATGTCGGCGCGCCCGGTGTCGAAGGACACATCGCTGGGGATGTTGAGCTTGAGCTGGTTGTCGGCCGTCTGCGTCACCTCCACGCCGGTGCCGCGGGTGCTGGCCTCCATCTGGCGCTTCTGTTCTTCCATGCGGGTGGACCAGATGTGGCCGCCCACCGCGCCCACGCCGGCGCCGATGACCGCGCCCTTGGCCGCCCCGGAACTGCCGTCGGTGACGGCACCCAGCACCGCACCGGCGGCCGCGCCGATGAGGGCGCCCCGGCCGGTGCCGGCCTTTTGTTCTTCGGACATGTTGGCACAACCGACCAACACCGTGGCCGCAAGCGCCGTGGCTGCAATGGCAAAGGTACGCATGGCAATCTCCTGTAGTCAGCATTTGGATTATGGGCCGGTCCCCCACGGAATCCAAGCCCGCCCCCCGGCCTTTACAGACGTTTACCATTGCCCCACCGGGCGCCCCGCCGCGCCCCACGACACAGGAGACCCCGCCCCCATGGTTCGCCCCTGCCAACAGCTGTACCCGCCGCGCACGCCCGCTGCCCCCCTGCCTGCCGCCACCGTGCTGCTGCTGCGCGACGGCCCCGCCGGCCCCGAGGTGCTGATGACCCGCCGCGCCACCACCGCCAGCTTTGCGCCCGGCGCCT
>NZ_NWMV01000014.1:0-1752 GCF_002837145.1 Macromonas nakdongensis
GTTGGGGCCCGGCCAAGCCAGGGCCGCGGCCTGGGCCCAGCCCGCCGCCAGCAACAGCGCCCACGGGGCCCAGCGCCCCAGGCTCATCGGCCCGCCGGCACCATGCCCGGGCCGCGCGCGGTCAACCTCATGCCGGCTCCGCCACGCGCGAGACCTTGAACCACTTCACCGCGCCGCCCTTGGTGTGCTGCACCATGAAGTGCAGGCCCGCCAGGTCGTGGCTTTCGCCGCGCTTGGGCACGTGGCCCATGGCGTGCGACACCATGCCGCCAATCGTCTCGAAGTCGTCCACCGGCAAAGCCAGACTGAACCATTCGTTCAACATCTCGATAGAGGTGTCGCCGCTGACGCGCCAGGTGCCGTCGGCCAGGGCAAAAATGTCGCCCTCGTCCTCGCCCTCGTCGAACTCGTCCTCGATCTCGCCAACGATCTCTTCCAGCACGTCTTCGATGGTGATGAGGCCGGCCACGCGGCCGAACTCGTCGATGACGATGGCCAGGTGGTTGCGGTTGCCACGGAACTCGCGCAACAGGTCGTTCAGGCCCTTGCTTTCGGGCACGAACACCGCCGGGCGCAGCAGCGCGCGCAGGTTCAGTTCCGGGGCCCGCTGCAGCTTCAGCAAGTCCTTGGCCATGAGGATGCCCAGGATGTTCTCGCGCTCGCCCTCGTACACCGGGAAGCGCGAGTGCGCGGTCTCGATGACGGTGTGCAACAAGTCGGCGAAGGGGGCGTGGATGTCGAGCGCGTCCATGCGCGGCGCGGCCACCATCACGTCGCCGGCGGTCATGTCGGCGATGCGGATCACCCCTTCGAGCATCACCCGCGATTCGGCGTTGATGATGTCGTTGTCCTCGGCCTCGGCCAGGGTTTCGATCAGTTCGTCCTTGGAGTCCGGTCCGGGGTGGATGAACTCGGCGAGCTTTTGCAGGAAACCACGCTTGTCTTCGTGCCGCACCCCACGGTGCGGCGAAGGACTGGGATAGGGATCGGCCACTGCGAATCGGCGGTAGTTGCGGGAGGTCTAGGATACATCAAGCCCATGACCAACCACTCCCGCGGCGGGTACCGCGCCCGCGATCAGGCGCGCTTGTCGGTCGCGTCGGCGCGCCCCAGCAAGCGCTGCAGGAAACGGCGGAACTGCTGGGTCTGGGCCTTGAAGTGGTAATCGGTGCGGGCCACCTGCTCTTCGAACAGCTCGGTCACGTGCGACTCGAAGTCGGCCGGCGGCAAGGCCAGGTGGCATTCGCTCTCGCCGCCCTCGCGCACGATGCTGGCCCCGCCCTTGCGCGCGATCGCCAGCATGGCAGAGTTCTCGCTCAAGGCATGGATCTGCAACACCGACACGCCGTGGTTGCGGGCGTGCATCACGGCACGTTCAAACAATTGGTTGCCATACCCGCGCCCGCGGGCGTGGCGGCTGACGCTGACCCCGAATTCCGCGCTGTTCGAGCGGTCGGGGGCCACGGCATAGGCCAAGTGCGCCATGGCGATGAGCCGCAGGTGCCGGTTGAACACGCCAAACACCTCGTCGCGGTCGAAGCGGATGCTCTCGACGTAGCGGTGGATCTGGGCGTCCTGCGCGGCGTAGCCGAAACGCAGGTAGCGGTCGCGCTCACCCAGGCCCAGCAGGTGCGCTGCAATGGCCGCACGGTGCTCCACACCCAGGGTGCAGATGGGCACACGGGTGGTGGTGGCGCGTTCGATCGTGGACATGCCCGAAATATAAGGGTTTTCCCTTGTATTGCAAGGCTG
>NZ_NWMV01000014.1:1809-22617 GCF_002837145.1 Macromonas nakdongensis
CCCGCACGACACAATCGCCGCATTCCCCCTTGGCCTCGCCCCGCACCCCATGGACAAAATCTGGCACCACAGCTACCCCGCTGGCGTCCCGCACGACATCGATACCACCCAGTACCGCTCGCTCAACGCCCTGTTCGAGGAGTCGTTCCGGCGCAACGCCCGGGAACCGGCCACGGTGTGCATGGGCCAGTGGATGCGCTACGGCCAGCTCGACGAGTGGAGCACCGCGCTGGGCGCCTACCTGCAGTCGCTGGGCCTGCCCACCGGGGCCCGGGTGGCCATCATGCTGCCCAACCTGCCGCAGTTCCCGGTGACCATGGCGGGCGTGCTGCGCGCCGGCTACACCTGCGTCAACGTCAACCCGCTGTACACCGCGCGCGAACTGGAACACCAGCTCAAGGACTCGGGCGCCGAGGCCATCGTCATCCTGGAAAACTTCGCCCACACGCTGGAAGAGGTGATCGACCACTCCCCGATCCAGCATGTGGTGCTGGCCAGCTTCGGCGATCTGCTCGGTTTCTGGTACGGCAAGTGGATGACCTTTGCCGTGCGCCACCTGGCCAAGCTGGTGCCGCCGTTCAAGCTGCCGCTGCAGGGCCCAGGCGGCGTGCGCACGGTCGTGCCGTTCCGCCGCGCCCTGGAAGTGGGCCAGAGCCGCCCGCTCAAGCCGGCCGACGTGAACCACGACAGCATCGCCTTCCTGCAGTACACCGGCGGCACCACCGGCCTGTCCAAGGGCGCGGTGCTGACGCACGGCAACGTCATCGCCGCGACGCTCCAGGCCGAAGCCTGGTTCACCCCGGCCCTGAGCAAGGTGGGGGACGTGCGCCACGCCAACCACATCATGGCGCTGCCGCTGTACCACATCTTCGCGCTGACGCTGGAGCTGCTGGTGATCCGCCACGGCGCCCACGCCACCCTCATCCCCAACCCGCGCGACATCCCCAAGTTCGTCGAAACGCTCAAGGGCCGCCCCTTCAACGTGCTGCCCGCGGTCAACACCCTGTTCAACGGCCTGCTCAACAACCCGGCCTTCCGCCAGCTCGACTTCTCCAGCCTGGTGCTGTCGCAGGCCGGCGGCATGGCCGCCTCCGAGGGCACGGCCCAGCAGTGGCAGGCGGTCACACACTGCGCCATGATCGAAGGCTGGGGCATGAGCGAGACCTGCGCCATCGGCACCAACAACCCGGTCACCAACACCACCTTCACTGGCAGCATCGGCCTGCCGCTGCCGGGCATCGACATCGCCATCAAGGACGACGACAACCAGAGCCTGCCGCCCGGCGGCACTGGCGAAATCTGCATCAAGGGCCCGAACGTGATGCGCGGCTACTACCAGCAGCCCGAGGAAAACGCCAAGACCTTCACCGCCGACGGCTACATGCGCACCGGCGACATCGGCGTGATGGACGAGCGCGGCTACATCCGCATCGTGGACCGCAAGAAGGACATGATCATCGTCTCCGGCTTCAACGTCTTCCCGACCGAGCTGGACAACGTGATTTCGCTCTGCCCCGGCGTGCTGGAATGCGCCACCGTGGGCGTGCCCGACGAGCACTCGGGCGAGGCGATCAAGGTGTACGTGGTGCGCAGCGACCCGACCCTGAGCGAAGACGCCGTGCTGCGCTACTGCCACGACAACTTCACCGGCTACAAGCGACCCAAGTACATCGAGTTCCGCGACGAACTGCCCAAGAGCAACGTGGGCAAGATTTTGCGGCGCGAACTGCGGCAGAAATGACGACCACGGCCGACCCACGCCTGCCGCCCGGACTGAGCGTGTTCGAGCGCGGCTGGCTGTCGGCCAACAACGTGCTCGGCCTGGGCCCCGAGGGCGCCACCCTGGTCGACAGCGGCTACGCCAGCCACAGCGACCAGACCCTGGCCCTGGTGGACTCGGCCCTGGCCGGGCGCCCGCTGGCACGCCTGCTCAACACCCACCTGCACAGCGACCACTGCGGCGGCAACGCCGCGCTGCAGGCGCGCTACCCCGGCCTGCACACCGCCATTCCCCCGGGCGAAGCCGACGCGGTGCGCGCCTGGGACGAAACCCGCCTGAGCTACCGCCCCACCGGCCAGACCTGCCCGCGCTTTGCCATCGACGCGGTGCTGGCACCCGGCACCGAAGTGCCCCTGGCCGGCCTGCCCTGGCAGGTGCTGGCCGCCCCCGGTCACGACCCGCACGCGGTGCTGCTGTTCCAGCCTGACTGGCGGGTGTTGATCTCGGGCGATGCGCTGTGGGAGAACGGCTTTGGCGTCGTGTTTCCCGAGCTGGAAGGCCAGCGCGCCTTCGACGAGGTGGGCGACACGCTGGAGCTGATCGCCGGCCTGCGCCCGCGCACCGTGATCCCGGGGCACGGTCGGGTCTTCGGCGGTGACGCCACGGCGGTGGACGCCGCCCTGGACCGCGCCCGCAGCCGGCTGGCGCAGTTCCGGCGCGCCCCCGCGCAGCACACGGCCTACGCGGCCAAGGTGCTGCTCAAGTTCAAGCTGATGGAGTTCCGTCGCATCGCCCGCGACGACTTCGCCGCCTGGGCGCTGCGCACGCCGTACCTGCAAGGCCTGCACGCCCAGACCGGCACCGAGGCCCCAGCCCCAGCCTGGCTGCAGGGCCTGCTGGCCGCGCTGGAAACGGCCGGCGCACTCCACGCCAGCGCCGACGGCTGGTTGGAAGACCGCTGAGCGCGGTCAGACGCCCAGCATCAGGCGCAGGTTCTGCACCGCCGCGCCGCTGGCGCCTTTGCCCAGGTTGTCCAGCCGCGCCACCAGCACGGCGTGGCGGTGGGCGTCGCTGCCAAACACGCGCAGTTCCAGGTGGTTGGTGCCGGCCAGGGCCACGGCGTCGAGCTTGCCGTCTTCGGTGGCCGGCTGCACATTCACCCAGTGGCTGCCGGCGTAGTGGGTTGCCAGGGCGTTGTGGAGGTCGGCCAGGGTCACGCGGCCGGGCAACCCGTCCAGGTGCAGCGGCAGTTGCACCAACATGCCCTGGGCGAAGTTGCCCACCGCGGGCACGAACAGCGGCCGGCGCGTCAGGCCTGTGCAGGCCATGATTTCGGGGATGTGCTTGTGCCCCAGGCCCAGGGCGTACAGCTCGAACGGCGCGGCGGTGCCGGCCTCGTAGGCCTCGATCATGGGACGGCCGCCACCGGTGTAGCCGCTGACGCTGGGCAGGCACAAGGGGGTGTCGGCGGGCAGCAAACCGGCGTCCACCAGCGGGCGGATCAGCGCGATGGCGCCGGTCGCGTAGCAGCCCGGGTTGGCCACGCGGTCGGCGCTGCGCACCGCCTCGGCCTGGCCCGGACACAACTCGGGAAAGCCGTAGACCCAGCCCGGCGCCACGCGGTGCGCGGTCGAAGCGTCGATGATGCGCGGCGCCCGGCCGGTCTCGGCACGGATCGCGTCCACCATGGCCACCGAGTCGCGCGCGGCGTCGTCGTGCAGGCACAGGATCACCAGATCGGCTTGCGCCATCAGCTCGCGCTTGGCGGCCGGGTCTTTGCGCCGTTCCGGCGCAATGCTGAGCAATTCGACGGCCGGCAGATCGGCCAGCCGTTCGCGGATTTGCAGGCCGGTGGTACCGGCTTCGCCGTCTATGAAAACCAGGGGCATGGGAGAGTTCTCCAGGGGGTATTCGGGACCATCCCGTGGGCCAAGCGGCCATCGGGCTGTGTCAGCTTGGCACAAGGTTTGCGCACAGCGCCATGATACATTTCGAGCTTCGTGTGTCCTTTGGCCTGTTGCACCGTAACCGTGGCCTCCATGCCCACGGCTCCTTGCCCCCAGGGCGGACGTGTTGTGTTTGACTCTTTCAGAGAGCGATTTTCATGAAGATTCACGAGTACCAAGGCAAGGAAATCTTGCGTCAGTTCGGTGTGCCCGTTCCGCGCGGCATCCCCGCCTTCACCGTGCAAGAAGCGGTCGAAGCGGCACAGAAGTTGGGCGGCCCGGTGTGGGTCGTCAAGGCCCAGATCCACGCCGGTGGCCGTGGCAAGGGCGGCGGCGTCAAGGTGGCCAAGTCGATTGACGACGTGAAGGCCCTGGCCAGCCAGATCCTGGGCATGCAGCTCAAGACCCACCAAACCGGTCCCGAAGGCCAGAAGGTGCGTCGCCTCTACATCGAAGACGGCGCCGACATCAAGAACGAACTGTATGTGTCGCTGGTCACCGACCGCGCCACCCAGAAGGTCGCCCTGATTGCCTCCAGCGAAGGCGGCATGGACATCGAGGAAGTGGCCCACTCCACCCCCGAAAAGATCATCACCGAGATGATCGACCCGCTGACCGGCATCACCGAAGCGCAGTCGCGCAAGGTGGCCACGGCCATCGGCCTGGAAGGCAAGTCTGTGGACCAGGCGGTGGACCTGTTCGCCAAGATCTACAAGTGCTACATGGACACCGACGCGTCGCTGGTGGAGATCAACCCGCTGAACTGCGACTCCAAGGGTGACTTGATGGCCCTGGACGCCAAGTTCAACTTCGACGCCAACGCCCTGTTCCGCCACCCCGAAATCGTGGCCTTCCGCGACCTGGACGAAGAAGACGCGGCCGAAATCGAAGCCTCCAAGTTCGACCTGGCCTACATCAGCCTGGACGGCAACATCGGCTGCCTGGTCAACGGGGCCGGCCTGGCCATGTCCACCATGGACACCATCAAGCTGTTCGGCGCCGAGCCGGCCAACTTCCTCGACGTGGGCGGCGGTGCCACCCCCGAGAAGGTGACCGAAGCGTTCAAGATCATGCTCAAGAACGACAAGGTCAAGGCCATCCTGGTCAACATCTTCGGCGGCATCATGAAGTGCGACACCATCGCCAACGGCGTCATCACCGCCTGCAAGGCCGTGAACCTGACCGTGCCGCTGGTGGTGCGCATGAAGGGCACCAACGAAGAGCTGGGCAAGAAGATGCTGGCCGAATCCGGCCTGCCCATCATCAGCGCCGACACCATGGCCGAAGCCGCCCAAAAGGCCGCTGCCGCCGTGAACGCCTGAGCCCTGCGAAAAGGAAAACGAACATGTCTATCCTGATCAACAAAGACACCAAGGTCATCACCCAGGGCATCACCGGCAAAACCGGCCAGTTCCACACCGAAAAGTGCCAGGAATACGCGAACGGCAAGAACTGCTTTGTCGCGGGCGTGAACCCGAAGAAGGCCGGCGAAAAGATTTTCGACATCCCCATTTACTCGTCCGTCAAGGAAGCGGCCGCCCAGACCGGCGCCACCGTGTCCGTGATCTACGTGCCGCCCGCCGGCGCCGCTGACGCGATCTGGGAAGCCGTGGAAGCCGACCTGGACCTGGCCATCTGCATCACCGAAGGCATCCCCGTCAAGGACATGCTGATGGTGCGCAACAAGATGAAGGCCAAGGAAGCCGCCGGTGGCAAGAAGACCCTGCTGCTGGGCCCCAACTGCCCTGGCCTGATCACGCCCGACGAGATCAAGATCGGCATCATGCCCGGCCACATCCACAAAAAGGGCCGCATTGGCGTGGTGAGCCGTTCCGGCACCCTGACCTACGAAGCCGTGGCACAGCTGTCCGAGCTGGGCATTGGCCAGTCGTCGGCCGTGGGCATCGGTGGTGACCCGATCAACGGCCTGAAGCACATCGACGTGATGCGCGCCTTCAACGACGACCCCGACACCGACGCCGTGATCATGATCGGCGAGATCGGTGGCCCGGACGAAGCCGAAGCCGCCCGCTGGTGCAAGGACAACATGAAGAAGCCGATCGTGGGCTTCATCGCTGGCGTCACCGCCCCTCCGGGCAAACGCATGGGCCACGCCGGTGCGCTGATTTCCGGCGGCGCCGACACGGCCGACGCCAAGCTGGCCATCATGGAAGAATGCGGTTTCACCATCACCCGCAACCCGTCGGAGATGGGTCGCCTGCTCAAGGGCCTGCTCTGATCGCGTGAAGCCCCGGCCCGCGGGCCGGGCAGCGCGCACGCCGACACCGGCCGCCCCATCCAGGGCGGCCGTTTTTCTTTGGGCGCGACGCGCTACACTGGGCATTTCCAGCCACCGCCACCACCGCCTGCACGATGAAATGCGACTTCTTCAGTCTCACCGACCGGGGGCGGGTGCGTGCGAACAACGAGGACGCCGTGGTGCTGGACCCGACCCTGGGCCTGGCCGTGCTGGCCGACGGCATGGGCGGCTACAACGCCGGGGAAGTGGCCAGCCACCTGGCCACCACCGAGGTGCTGCGCCACCTGCGCGATACCCTGCAGGACGGACAGAGCGGCCCACGCGAGGTGCGCCGGGCCCTGCAGCACAGTGTGGAGGCGGCCAACCTCGCCATTTACGAAGCGGCCCTGGGCAACCCGGACTGGCGCGGCATGGCCACCACCCTGTTGGTCACCGTGTTCGGCGGGGCCCGTCTGACCGTGGGCCATGTCGGCGATTCGCGCCTGTACCGCCTGCGCCAGGGGCAGCTGATCCAGCTCACGCGCGACCACTCGCTGCTGCAGGAGCAGATCGACGCAGGTCTGGTCTCGCCCGAGATGGCCCGGGTGGCCCAGTACAAGAACCTCGTCACCCGGGCGGTGGGGGTGGAGCCCCTGGTCAGCCTGGAGGTGGCCGAACACGTGGTGCAGGCCGGCGACACCTACCTGCTCTGCTCCGACGGCCTCAACGACATGCTGCCGGACGGCCAGATGGCCCAGATCCTGAAACGCGAAACGCCCCTGGACCAGGCCGGCCATGTGCTGCTGGCCGCGGCCAACGCCGCCGGGGGGCGCGACAACATCTCGCTGGTGCTGGTGCAGTGCTCGCCCGACAGCCACCGCCCGACGCCCCCCTGACCCATCCGCCCCGGAGCCGCCGATGCCCACCCTCACGATCACCCTGGACGGGGTGGACCTCAAGGACATCCCCCTGAGCAAGCCGCGCACCACGCTGGGCCGCCGGCCGTACAACGACATCGTCGTGGACAACCTGGCCGTCAGCGGCGAACACGCGGTCTTCGTGCTGCACCCGGACGGCGTGGAGGTGCTGGACCTGCACAGCACCAACGGCACCTACCTCAACGGCAAGGCGGTGGTGTCGGCCCGGGTGCAACCGGACGACGTGCTGGAGATCGGTCGCTACAAGCTCCGGCTGCAGCGGGAAACGGCGTCCGGCCTGATCACCCCAGGCCCCATGCCGTCCGCAGCAGAGCCCCCCCCGCCAAGCGCTGCCCCGCACACCGCCCGCATCCGCGTGCTCAGCGGCCCGGCCGCGGGCAAGGAAATGGCCTTGACCAAGGTGGTCACCACCCTGGGCAAGCCCGGGGTGGCGGTGGCGGCCATCAACCACCGGGGCGAGGGCTACACCATCACCCGGGTGGACGGCGACGGCGTGCCCACCGTGAACGGCCAGCCGGTCGGGGCCGAACCGCTGGCGCTGAAGGCGAACGACCTGATCGAGCTGGCGGGCACGCAGATGCGGTTTTTGCTGGACTGAGCCGGCCGCACGCCCCACCGGGACCCGCCCCATGCGCCGTGAACACCTCCCGCATGGGCGACAGCGCCTGAGCCGATGAGGCCACGAGATGCCGACGCGCTCCCTGAACGCCGCACTCGACGCCCTGGGCGCCACCCTGCCCATGAGTCTGGGCAGCACCGTGCTGCTGTACACCCTGGTGGCGCCGGCCTACCTGGGCCCGGGCGTGCTGGCACTGCTGCTGGGGCTGGCCTGGGTCCACCTGCTGACCGCCCACAGCGCGCGCCCGGTGTTCCATGGGGCCCGCTTCTTTGAAGCCGCCACCGTGGCCGCCATGGTGCTGGAGGCGGCCTCGCAACTGGCCGAGTTGGGGCTGCCCGACACCCCCGGCACGCGGATTGCACTGCTGACCTCCCTGCTGGCCCTGGCCGCTGTGGTGGTCGGGCTGCTGTGGGCCATGCAGGCACAACGGTTCGCTCGCTTCATCCCGGCGCCGGTGTACGTGGGGTTTGCCAACACCATCAGCGTCGCCATTGTGCTGTCGCAAGTACCGGCCTTGTGGCGGCAGGCCGCGGCGTTTCCCCTGCCCTGGTTGCCGTGGCTGCTGGCCGCGGCGGTGCTGGCCAGCACGCTGGCCACGCGCGTCTGCAAGCCCCTGTGGCCCGCCACCACCGTGGGCCTGCTGGCCGGCCTGGTGCTGGGCCTGGCCACCGATGCGGCCGGCACCCCGCTGCCCAAGGTGTTGACCGCGGGCGACTGGACCTTGCCGCTGATGCAGGCGGACTACCTCAGCTTTCTGCTGCACCCCGAAGCCGCCTTGCGCATGGGCGGCCTGATGGTGCTCAACGCCATCGTCATCGGCACCCTGATGTTCCTGAACACCGTTGTCATGGGTCAGATGCTGAGCCAGTCCGATGACCGCGAACCCCACCCCCGGCAGGACGGCTGGCGACAGACCCTGGGCCTGCTGCTGGCCGGCGGCCTCGGGGCCGCGCCCATTTCAGGGGCCCCTCCGCCGTCCTTGGCGGCGGCCCGGCATGGACCGGTGGAGGCCCACAGCCTGGTCCTGCTGGCCGGTTTGACGCTGGGAGTGGCACTCTCGCAAGTGCTGGTCTGGATGCCGCTGGCGGCCATCAGCGGCATCATGTTTTTCGATGCCTGGGTCTTGTGGGACCGCCCGAGCACCCGCGACGCGTGGCGCTGGCTGCGCCATCGGCGCGTGTCGCATCAGGCACGGGAGGACGGAATCCTGATCGCCAGCGTGATGGCCGCATCGCTGCTGGTGAACATGATGGCCGGCCTGCTGACCGGTCTGGTGCTGGGTCTGCTCTTGCACGCGCTGCGCAGCACGCGCCAGCCGGTGCGCAACCTCTGGACGGGCGAGCAACTGGCGTCCCAATGCGCGCGGTCGCGCGAGGAACTGCAGGTGCTCACCGAACACGGGCGGGACATCCGGATTTTCCAGCTCGACAGCCAGCAATTCTTCGCCTCCGCTGCACAACTGAACCGGACGGTGCGAGAACACAGCCTGGGTGCGCTGGGCGTGGTCATCGACTGGTCCCGGGTGGAGCACATCGACAGCAGCGTGGCCATGACCATCGGACGCCTGACCGCGCACCTGCGCCAGCAGGGCGTGACCGTCTGGCACGCCGACACGCGGCGCCATGGCGAGGAGCCGCAGGCCACCCTGGCCCAGCACCTGGACCAAGCCCTGTGGGCGGCCGACCTGGACCGAGCCCTGGAGCAGGCCGAAAACCTGCTGGTGCAACGGCACAACCCGGCCTTGGCGTTCCCCATGGAAGACAGCACCGAGCCCCCCTGGGTGGAGGGACTCGATGCCGGGCAGCGCCGTGCGCTGGCACAGCACCTGCGCACCCGCAGCTTCGCCCCCGGGGAACGGATCCTGGTGGCGGGAGCGCCCAGCGACGAGATGTGGCTGATCGTGCGCGGACGCTGCAGCGTCTACCTGCACCACGGCACCGACCAGGAAACCCGCCTGGCGGGTGTGCGCCACGGCACCACGGTGGGAGAAATGGGTTTTCTGGATGGTGCACCGCGGTCTGCGACCGTGGTGGCGGACACCGAAGTGCAGGCCTGGTGCCTGACGCGGGCGGCGTTCCAGGCCCTCAGCGCCGAAGCCCCAGGGGTGGTGCAGCAAATCCTGACACGCCTGACCACCGACCTGTCGACGCGCCTGCGCTTCGCCCACCGCCAGCCGCCATCGCACTGAAGGGGCTCAGTGCGTTCGCGCCTGCTCCAGGGCGTCGCGGGTCTGCAGGGCCACGCGGCGCGCGGCCTCGGCAAAGTCGTCCCCCGCACTGGCGTACAGAATGGCCCGCGAGGAGTTGACCGCCACCGGCCCGGTGGTCTGCCCGGCCTGGCCGCGCCAGCCGGCCTGCACCGTGGCGCGGGCATCGCCGCCCTGGGCACCCACACCGGGGATCAGCAAGGGCAGCGTGGGCGCCAGTTCGCGCACGCGTGCGATTTCGGCCGGGTAGGTCGCGCCCACCACCAGCCCCATCTGGCCGTTCAGGTTCCAGGGCCCCTGGGCCAGGCGGGCGATGTGTTCGTACAGCAGGGGCTGCCCGTCCACGCCGGCCAGGCGCTGGCTCTGGAAATCGTCGCCGCCCGGGTTGCTGGTGCGGCACAGCAGGAACACGCCCTTGCCGGGGTATTGCAGGTAGGGCTGCACCGAATCGAAGCCCATGAAGGGCGACAGGGTGACCGCGTCGGCGCCGTAGCGTTCGAAGGCCTCCTTGGCGTATTGCTCGGCGGTGCTGCCGATGTCGCCGCGCTTGGCGTCCAGGATGATGGGCACCTGGGGCGCGGCCACGCGCATGTGCGCCATCAGCCGTTCCAGCTGGTCTTCGGCGCGGTGCGCGGCGAAGTAGGCGATCTGCGGCTTGAAGGCCATGGCCAGGTCGGCGGTGGCGTCCACGATGGCGGCACAGAAATCGTAAATACGGTGCGGGTCGTCGCGCCACTTCAAAGGAAAACGGCTGGGCTCCGGGTCCAGGCCCACGCAAAGCATCGATTGGTTCTGGCGCTCGGCCGCGCGCAGCATGTCGGTGAAGTCCATGGGCCCCGATTGTAGGCAGGGCCACGCCGGGCACGCCACCGCCTGTCGCCCCCGGTCGCGTCGGGCCGCGGTCTTGCGGCGACAATGGTGCGATGAGCGCCCCCCCTCCCGCCACGCCCGGCAGCCTGCAGGCCCTGAAAGCGGCCCACGGCCCACGTTACCGCTGGCTGCTGCTCCTGTCGGTGATGGTGGGGGCCATGGCGGCCATCATGTCGTCCACGGTGATCAACGTCGCCATCCCCGACATGAGCCGCCATTTCGGGCTGGGCCAGGACCGGGCGCAGTGGGCCACCTCGGGCTTCATGGCGGCCACGGTCGCGTCCATGCTGACCACACCCTGGATGCTCGGCCGCTTCGGCTTCCGCCAGACCTACACCCTGTCGATGTGGACGCTGCTGATCGGCGGTCTGGTGGGTGGACTGGCCGAGGACTACACCCTGGTGCTGGCCGCGCGCGTGGCCGAGGGCCTGGCCGCCGGTGTGGTGCAACCGATCCCGGCCATCATCATCCTGCGCGCCTTTGCGCCGCACGAACAGGGCCGCGCCAGCGGCGTGTTCGGTATGGGCGTGGTGCTGGCGCCGGCACTGGGGCCCAGCATCGGCGGGGTGCTGGTGGACGCCTTCGGCTGGCGCTCGATCTTTTTCATGGTGGTGCCGTTCTGCCTGGTGTCGCTCTGGCTGGCCCGGCGCTTCGTGCCGGTGACCGGACCCGGCGGTGCGGCCACACGGTCGGACATCTCGATCGACTGGCTCGGCCTGCTGCTGGCCAGCCTGGGCACGGTGTGCCTGCTCAACGGCCTGGTGCGCTGGCAAAGCGGAGATGGGGCACAGGCCGCCGCCTTGCTGGGCACCACCGCGGCCACGGTGCTGGGCTTCGTGGCCTGGCAGCGGCACCTGCTGCAACGGCACCGCGCCGGGGCCGCGCAGCAGCCGCTGCTGCACCTGGACCTGTTCCGCTTCCGCCCCTTTGCCATGGGCAGTCTGGTGGCCTTCATTTACGGCACGGCCTTGTTTGGCTCCACCTACCTGCTGCCGGTGTACCTGCAGATGGGCCTGGGGCTGTCGGCCTCCTACGTCGGGGCCTTGCTGCTGCCGGCGGGGGTGGTGCTGGCCCTGACCATCGCCGGGGTCGGCCGCCTGGCCGACCACCAGCCGACGCACTGGCTGGTCAGCACCGGGCTGCTGTTGCTGGCCGTCTCCTTCGCCGCCGTGGCGTGGCTGGACCAGGGCACGCCCCTGGGCTGGCTGGTGGCGCTCACCGTCGTGGGCCGGATCGGCCTGGGCTTTGTGCTGCCCTCGCTCAACCTGGGGGCGATGCGCGGGTTGCAGGCCGGGCTGATCGCCCAGGGATCGAGCGCGATCAGCTTTTTGCGCATGCTCGGCGGCGCCACGGGCGTGAGCCTGTGCGGCATTGTGCTGGAATGGCGCCTGGCCGCACACGGCGCCAGCCTGGGGCCCGACGGCCCGGTGGCCGCGCGCCTGAGCGCTTTCAACGAAACTTTTGCCGGTCTGGCCGCACTCTGCGGGCTGGCCTTGTGGGCCGCCTGGCACTTGAAAAGCCAGCCCAGCGGCCCCGAACGAACCTGACCGCCACCATGTGCCAACTGCTGGGCCTGAACTGCGCCCAACCCACCGACGCCAACTTCAGCTTCACCGGCTTCAGCCGCCGCGGCGGCGGCACCGACCACCACGCCGACGGCTGGGGCATCGCCTTTTTCGAGGGCAAGGGCCTGCGCCTGTTCGTGGACCACCAAAGCGCGGCACAGTCGCCCATGGCCGCCTTCCTGCGGCAGTACCCGCTCAAAAGCACCAACACCATCGCCCATGTGCGCAAAGCCACCGTGGGCACGGTGAAACTGGAAAACGCCCACCCGTTCAGCCGCGAACTCTGGGGCCGGCACTGGGTGTTTGCCCACAATGGCGACCTGAAGGACTACCACCCACACCTGCACGGCCACTTCCGCCCGGTGGGCGACACCGACAGCGAACGCGCCTTCTGCTGGCTGATGCAGGAACTGGCCAAGTCCCACGCCGGCGTACCCACGGTGCAGGAACTGACGCTGACCCTGCGCGAGCTGGTGCCGCAGGTCGCCCGCCACGGCAGCTTCAACTTCCTGCTGTCCAACGGCGAAGCCTTGTGGGCACACTGCAGCACCCACCTGCACTACCTGGTGCGCCAGCCCCCCTTTGCCAGCGCCACGCTGATGGACGAGGACTGGACCGTGAACTTCGCCGACTGCACCCAGCCCGGCGACCGCGTGGCCGTGGTGGTGACCGCCCCCTTGACCCGCGACGAACGCTGGACCGCCTTCGCCCCAGGGGAGTTGAAAGTGTTCGTGGACGGCCAGGCGGTCTGTGAGGCCGGGCAATGAGCGCGCAGACACACCGACGGACGCGGCCATGAACGCCTACCTCGCCCTCGGGCTCGCCATCGTGGCCGAAGTGATCGGCACCTCCGCGCTCAAAGCCAGCGAAGGCTTCACACGGGTGGGGCCGTCGCTGGTGGTGCTGGTGGCTTACGGCATCGCCTTTTATTGCCTGGGCCTGGTGCTGCGCACGGTGCCCATGGGCATCGCCTACGCCATCTGGTCGGGCCTGGGCATCGTGCTGATCACGCTGGTGGGCTTTGGGGTGTACAGACAGACCATCGACCTGCCGGGCCTGATCGGCATGGGACTGATTGTGGCCGGAGTGCTGGTGATCAACCTGTTTTCAAACAGCGCCGGACACTGAGCCACCCCAGCGCCCCAGCGGACACGCCCACGGCGTCGGCCAGCCCGTCGAGCACATCGCCCTGGCGCCAGCCGGTGGCGGATTGGGCCAGTTCGATCGCTGCGCCCAGCAGCAGCAAACCCACCCACGCGCGGGACAGGCGGGCCGGATAGGCCGCCCCGCCCAGGAACGCGAGCACAGCAAAACCGAAGGCGTGTTGGGCCTTGTCCCAAACGTCGAAAGCCTGCGGCGGCAGGTGCGCCACCGGGGTGAGCGAGAGCAGCACCACCGCGGCCAGCGCGCTCCAGAAAAGCAGCGCCGGCAGCCCAACGGGCCGGTGCCCGCCCACGCGCGTTCGCGACACCGATCAAACCGCCAGGGTCTGGGCCGAGACCGGCTCCGGCCGCAGCGCCCGCTCCAGCGCGTCCACGAACATGGCCGGCGCATCGAATCCGGTCTGCTGCTGGATTTCCTGGAAACAGGTCGGACTGGTGACGTTGATTTCGGTGACCCGGTCGCCGATCACGTCCAGCCCCACCAGCAACAGCCCACGGGCCGCCAGTTGCGGCCCGATGGCCCGGGCAATGGCCCAGTCGCGCTCGCTCAGGGGCTGGGCCACGCCCTTGCCGCCAGCGGCCAGGTTGCCGCGCACCTCGCTGCCCTGCGGGATGCGCGCCAGGCAGAACGGCGCGGCCTCGCCACCGATGAGCAGCAGGCGTTTGTCGCCGGCCGCGATCTCGGGCAGGTAACGCTGCACCATCACGCTGGTGTGGCCGCCCTGGTTCAGCGTTTCGACGATGGAGCCCAGGTTCATGCCGTCGGGCCCGACGCGGAAGATGCCCATGCCCCCCATGCCGTCGAGCGGCTTGAGGATGATGTCGCGGTGCTCGGCGTGGAAATGGCGGATGGCTTCGGGCGAACGCGTCACCAGCGTCGGCGGGGCGAAGTCGCCGAACTCCATCAGCGCCAGCTTTTCCGGGTGGTCGCGCAAGGCCCGCGGGCGGTTGAAGACGCGCGCGCCCTCGCGTTCGGCCTGCTCCAGCAGGTGGGTGGCGTAGAAGTATTCGCTGTCGAACGGCGGGTCCTTGCGCATCAGCACGGCGTCGAAGTCGCGCAGCGCCTCGCGCCCCTGGTGGAGCACACGGTACCAATCGTCGGCGGCGCCGGTGAGCTCGATGTGGCGCAGCAGGGCCGTCACCGGCTGGCCGCTCTGCCACTGCAGCTGCGCCGGCTCGCACGCGGCCAGGCGGTGGCCACGGCGCTGCAGCTCGCGCATCATGGCGAAGGTGCTGTCTTTGTACGTCTTGAAGGTGGCCAGGGGATCGGCCACTACCAACACTCGCATGCGCGTGCCCTTTTCAGATTTCGATCTTGCTGCCCATTTCCACCACGGCGTTGTTGGGCAGGTTCAGGAAAGCGGCCGCGGCGCTGGCATTGTGGTGCATCTGGGCGAAGAGCTTCTCGCGCCAGAACGCCATCCCTCCGCCCAGGGAGGGAATGACGATGTCGCGCGACAGGAAGTAGCTGGTGTTCATCGGGTCCAGCGCCACGCCACGGCCCTTGAGCTGCTCCAGCGCCTTGGGCAAATCGGGGTCGTTCTTGAAGCCGTAGTTGACGATGACCTGCCAGGCGTCGTGACCCAGGGGCTCGATCTCGACCCGCTCGTCCAGCCCCACCCAGGGCACGCTGTGGTTGCGCACGGTGACGAACAGGTTGTGCGCGTGCAGCACCTTGTTGTGCTTGAGGTTGTGCAGCAAGGCGTTGGGCACCATGCCGGGCTCGGCCGACAGGAACACCGCCGTGCCCTCGACCCGCGCCGGCGGGCTGACGAAGACCGCGTCCAGGAAGCTGCCCAGGTCGAGCGAGTCGGAGCGGATCGAGGCGTTGAGCAGCCGCCGCCCCTCGTACCAGGTGGTCATCAGCAGGAAAATCGCCCCACCGATGAGCAAGGGGAACCAGCCGCCGTCGGCCAGCTTGAGCAGGTTGGAGCTGAAGAAGGCCAGGTCGATGACGAAGAAGAAGCCGGTGGCCGCCACGCACAGCGCCCAGGGGTAGCCCCAGCCGTAGCGGATGACGAAGAAGGTGAGCACCGTGGTGATCAGCATGTCCAGCGTGACGGCGATGCCGTAGGCCGCGGCCAGGTTGCTGGAGGTCTTGAACAGGCCGACGGCCAGCACGATGGCGACAAACAGGCCCCAGTTGACGAAGGGGATGTAGATCTGCCCGGTGTCCTTGATGCTGGTGTGCTGGATCTGCAGGCGCGGCAGGTAACCCAGCTGGATGACCTGCTTGGTCACGCTGAAGGCGCCGGAGATGAGCGCCTGCGAGGCGATCACCGTGGCCGCGGTGGCCAGGCCCACCAGGGGCAGCAGGGCCCAGTCGGGCGCCAGGTTGAAGAAGGGGTTCTTCACCGCCGAGGGGTCTTCCAGCAACAGGGCGCCCTGGCCGAAGTAGTTCAGGATCAGGCAGGGCATGACCACGCTGAACCAGGCCAGGCGGATCGGCTTCTTGCCGAAATGGCCCATGTCGGCGTAGAGCGCCTCGCCGCCGGTGACGCACAGCACCACCGCGCCCAGGATGATGAAGGTGACGCCGGGATAGGCCCACATGAAGCGCAGCGCGTGGTGCGGGCTGAGCGCCCCCAGGATTTCGGGGTGGTTGACGATGTGCGGCAGCGCCAGGGCCGCAATGGCCAGGAACCAGATCAGCGTGATCGGCCCGAAGAACTTGCCGATGCCCGCCGTGCCGTGCTTCTGCACCGCGAACAGGGCGAACAAGATCACCAGCGTGAGCGGGATCACCGCCTTGCGGAAGGTGGGCGACACCACCTCCAGGCCCTCCACCGCCGACAGCACCGAAATCGCCGGGGTGATGACGCCGTCGCCGTAAAACAGGCAGGTGCCGAAGATGCCGATCAGCAGCATGGCACTGCGCAGCTTGGGTTTGTCGCGGATCGACTCCGACGCCAGCGCCAGCATCGCCACCAGGCCGCCTTCGCCGTGGTTGTCGGCACGCAACACCAGGGTCACGTACTTGAGCGAGACGATGACGGTCAGCGTCCAGACGAAGATGGACAAGATGCCGTAGACGTTGTCGGGGGTGAGTTCGACGTGGCCGGTGTGGAACACCTCTTTGACGGCGTACAGCACGCTGGTGCCGATGTCGCCGTACACCACGCCAATGGCGCCCAAAGTCAGGGCACCAAGCGAAGACTGGTTGGAAGCCAAGATGGTTCGGGGAGCCCCGCTCCCCGCGCAGTTGCGAGGCCCCTATTCTGCGCCCAAATCGGGGTCACTCGTAGGATTCGGCCTCGGGGTCGGTGGCTTCCAGTTCGTAGCTGGCCGCGAGCATGGCCAAGCGCCCGATCACGCCGTACATGTAGAAGCGGTTGGGCACGCTGGCGCCGGGTTTCTGCCCCGGCTGCGGCTGCTGCGCGCTTTTCTCGAAGGCCAGCGGCACGAAGCTGGCGCCCGGCGCGTTCAGGTTCTCGTCCACCCCCCGGTCGGCGTGCACCCGGTAGAAGCCGCCCACCACGTAGCGGTCCATCATGTACACCACAGGCTCGGCCACGGCGTCGTTCACCCGCTCGTTGGTCAGCACACCTTCCTGGATGATCACGTCCGACACCTGCTGGCCGTCCTTGATCACGTTCATCTTGTTCTTGGTCTTGCGGTTCAGCGCCTCCAGCTCCTTGGCGTCGCGCACCGTCATGATGCCCATGCCGTAGGTGCCGTTGTCGGCCTTGACCACCACGAAGGGCTTTTCCTGGATGCCGTATTCCTTGTACTTCTTCTTGATCTTGGTCAGCAGCGCGTCCACATTGCTTTGCAGGCACTCCATGCCGGTGCCTTCGGCGAAGTTGACCTCGCCGCAGTGGTTGAACATCGGGTTGATGAGCCAGGGGTCCATGCCCAGCAGCTTGCCGAAGCGCTTGGCCACTTCCTCGTAGGCCTTGAAGTGCTGGCTCTTCTTGCGCACGTGCCAGCCGGCGTGCAACGGCGGCAGCAGGTACTGCTCGTGCAGGTCTTCCAGAATGCCGGGCACGCCCGCGCTCAGGTCGTTGTTGAGCAGGATGGTGCAAGGGTCGAAGTGCTTGAGGCCCAGGCGGCGTTTGTCGCGGATCAGCGGCTCCAGCGTCACCTGCTCGCCGTTGGGGAGCTGGAAAGTGGTGGGTTCCTTGATCTCGGGGTTCATCGAACCCAGGCGCACGTTCAGACCGGCCTGGTAGAAGATCTTCTGCAACTGCGCGACGTTCATCAGGTAGAACATGTTGCGGGTGTGGTTCTCGGGCACCAGCAGCAGGTTCTTGGCCTCGGGGCAGATTTTCTCGATCGCGGCCATGGCGGCCTGCACCGCCAGCGGCAGCATCTCGGGCGTCAGGTTGTTCCAGCCGCCGGGGTAGAGGTTGGTGTCCACCGGCGCGAGCTTGAAACCGGCGTTGCGGATGTCCACCGAGCTGTAGAACGGCGGGGTGTGCTCCATCCACTCCAGACGGAACCAGCGCTCGATCACGGGCGTGGATTCGAGGATGCGCTGTTCGAGTTCGTTGATGGGGCCGGTCAGGGCGGTGACGAGGTGGGGAACCATGGGGAAGCCCTTTGCGTGGGGAATGCGGACGTGGAAGGCGATTTTAGAGAGTGGGGATGAATCGTGCCATTCCAAGGGGCCGCCATGGCGACCAGGACCGCCCCGCCCATCGGCCATTCGTATATAAACGCTTGATTATGAACAAAAACCTCTGGCTGCTGGCCGCCGCGCAAGGCCTGTTCCTCACCAACAACGTGGTGTTCATCGCCATCAACGGCCTGGTGGGCCTGAGCCTGGCGCCCGCCGGCTGGATGGCCACCCTGCCGGTGATGGGCTACGTGGTGGGCGGTGCCCTGTCCACCGGGCTGGTGGCGCGCAGCCAGGCGCGCTGGGGACGGCAGGTGTCGTTCCAGCTGGGGCTGGCGGTGGCGCTGGGCTCGGCCCTGCTGTGCGCGGCCGCGCTGCACCTGGGCAGCTTCTGGTTGCTGGTGCTGGCCACGGTGGTGGCCGGCTACTACAGCGCCAACGGCCAGCTCTACCGCTTTGCCGCCGGCGAACTGGCGGCACCGGCCTACCGCGAAAAGGCGGTGTCGCTGGTGCTGGCCGGCGGGCTGATCGGCGCCGTCGCCGGGCCCAACCTGGCCAACCACACCCGCGACGGCCTGGGTGCGCCCTTCCTGGGCGCCTACTTGGCGCTGGCCGGGGTGGCGCTGTTGTCCATGGCGGTCATGGCCGGCATCCGCTTCCCGGCGCAGCTGCCCCGGGCCCCCGGCGGGGCCAGCGGGCGGCCGCTGGGCGAGATCCTGCGCCAGCCGGTCTTCGTCGTCGCCACCGTGGGCGCGGCACTGGGCTACGGCGTGATGAACCTGCTGATGGCCGCCACGCCCCTGGCCATGCAGGTCTGCGGCATGCCGTTTTCCGACGCGGCCCTGGTGCTGGAGTGGCACGTGATCGGCATGTTCGCGCCCGGCTTTTTCACCGGCCACCTGATCAAGCGCTTCGGCGTGCTGCCGGTGATGGGCGTGGGGGTGCTGCTCAACGCGCTGTGCATCGGCATCGCCCTGTCGGGGCAGGACCTGCACCAGTTCCTGGTGGCGCTGTTCCTGCTGGGCGTGGGCTGGAATTTCCTGTTCACCGGCAGCACCACACTGGCCATGCAGGCCTACCGGCCGGAGGAAAAGGACAAGGCGCAGGCGGCCATCAACTTTTTCGTGTTCGCGACCATGGCGGTGACCTCGTTCGCCTCGGGCGCGCTGGTGACGACCCAGGGCTGGACGCTGTTGAACCTGGGCTCCCTGCTGCCGGTGGCGCTGACCGGCGTGGCCCTGCTGTGGCTGGCGGCCCGGCGCCGCGCCCACTCCCGCGAAACCGTCTGAAATCTCCCATCAGCGCCACGCGCGCCAGCACCAGCCCCCGGATCAGGGCCATCAGGGCATGCGCGCCATCACCTCGGCCACCGCGGCGGTCAGGCGCTGCGCAAACGGCACGTGCAAAAACTCGTTCGGCCCGTGGGCGTTGCTCTTGGGGCCGAGCACGCCACACACCATCATCTGCGCCGTCGGGAAGCCCTGACTCAGCAGGTTCATCAGGGGAATGGTGCCTCCCTGCCCGATGAAGCCACACGGCGCGCCGAAATGCGCCTGACTGGACGCGTGCAGGGCCTGCTCGAACCAGGGCGTGGTGGCCGGGGCGTTCCAACCGGTGGCCGCACCCTCGGGCTCGAACGTCACCTTGGCCTGGTACGGGGCGTTGTCTTCCAGCAAGGACTTCAGGTCCTGCACCGCCTGGGCCGCATTCACCCCCGGCGGCAGGCGCAGGCTGAGTTTGAAGGCGGTGTAGGGCCGCAGCACGTTGCCGGCGTTCTGCAGCGTGGGGAAGCCATCGGCCCCGGTGACGCTGAGCGTTGGGCGCCAGGTGCGGTTGAGCAGCGCCTCCACCGGGTCGGTGGTGGTGGGCAGGGCAAACAGGGTGGCGCCACCGCAGTCGTGGTGCGCCCAGGGAAAGCGGCGGTAGACCTCGTCACCCAGGATGGCGGCGGTGGCCCGCGCCTGCGCCAGCCGTTCGACCGGCACCTCCACATGGAACTGGGCCGGCAGCAAGCGGCCGGTGGTGCTGTCCTCCAGGCGGTCGAGCACCTGGCGCATGATGCGAAAGCTCGACGGCACCAGGCCCGATGCGTCGCCGGAGTGGATGCCCTCGGTCAGCACCTCGACCTTGAGCACGCCGCTGGCCACGCCGCGCAGGCTGGTGGTCAGCCAGAGCTGGTCGTAGTTGCCGGCACCGCTGTCCAGGCAGACCACCAGGCCCACGTCGCCCAGGCGCGGGCGCAGGGCATCGACGTAGGGCAGCAGGTCGTCGGAACCGCTTTCCTCGCTGGTTTCGATGAGGCCGACGATGCGCGGGTGCGCCGCCCCCTGGGCCTGCAGCGCCTGGATGGCGGTGACGCTGGCGTAGACCGCGTAGCCGTCGTCTGCGCCGCCGCGGCCATAGAGCTTGTCGTCGATCAGCCTGGGCGTCCACGGCCCCAGATCGCTGCGCCAGCCGTTGAACTCGGGCTGCTTGTCCAGGTGGCCGTACATCAGCACGGTCTGGCCGCTGGCAGGGGCCGCACCGCCCTGGCGCCCGGCACTGGCCGGCACCTCGAAAAACAGCACCGGCGTGCGCGGGCGGCCATCGGGGTGCTGCAGGCGCACCACCTCCAGCGACAGCCCGGGCACGCGCTGCGCCGCCACCCAATCGGCGGCGTCGCGCAACACCGCCTCGATGTGGCCGTGGACAGCCCAGTCCGGGTCAAAAGCCGGCGATTTGGCCGGCACGGTGATGTAGCGCTGAAGGGCCGGCAGGATGTGGCGCTGCCAGCGCTCGTCGACAAAAGGCGTCAGCGGCCCGGGGTCAAGCACCGGGGACGGCAAGCGGTCATTCATCAGGGGTGCCCCAGGGTCAGAAGCTTTCCCAATCGCCTTCGCCGCCTTTTGGCGCCGGGGCCGAAGCCGGCTTGGGCGCGGCGATCGCCGGGCTCCGTGCGGCGGGGATCGCCCTGGCCTTGGCCGCCGCGTGGGCCTTGGGCGACG
>NZ_NWMV01000140.1 GCF_002837145.1 Macromonas nakdongensis
CGTCTGAGCGGCCGCCTGCAGGCCGACGACACCCTGGGCGGCACGCGCGCCCACCCCGAATGGCGCGGCCAACTCAACGCCAGCGACCTGGCCCTGCGCTCCCTGCCCGACGGCCTGGAATTCAGCGACGGCCACCTGCGGGCCACCCTGGCCGGCGAACAGCTGAGCATCGACAGCCTGCGCCTGCGTGGCGCCGGGGGCAGCACCGGCGGCCTGCTCACCGGCCAGGGCCGGGCCAGCTGGCCCCTGAACACCGGCACCAGCCCAGCCCGGCGCGAACCCGCCATCGACCTGACCCTGCAAGCCGAGCAGTTGCGCCTGCTGGCCCGGGCCGACCGGCGCCTGACCCTGTCCGGTCAGTTGCAGGCCCAGTTGCGCGGGCCGCGGCTCGACCTCAGCGGCCGGCTGACGACCGACCAGGCCCTGTTCCTGCTGCCCGACGAAAGCACCCCCACCCTCGGCCGCGACGTGGTCGTGCGCGGCACCGAGCGTCCGCCCGGCTTCGGCGCCGGCTCGCCCGTGCAGACACAGGTGCGGGTCGACGTCTCGCTCGGCGACGACTTCCACGTCCGCGGCCAGGGCCTGGACACCTACCTCAGCGGCCGCCTGCAGATCGGCAAGACACCGACACAAAGTGCGCCCCAGGTCACCGGACAGGTGCAGACCGTGCGCGGCAGCTACCGGGCCTACGGCCAGACCCTCACCATCGAGCAGGGACGGCTGCGCTTCAACGGACCGGTGGACAACCCCAGCCTCGACATCCTCGCCCTGCGACCCCACCCGAGCCAGCGCGTCGGCGTCGAACTGGGCGGCACGGCGCAAGCCCCGCACCTGCGCCTGTACGCCGAACCTGACATGCCCGACAGCGAAAAACTGGCCTGGCTGGTGCTGGGCCGTCCGGCCAGCGGCGCCGGCGCCCAGGCCGCGGTGCTGCAGCAGGCGGCACTGGCCTTGCTCAGCGGCAGTGGCGACGACGGCGCCTTCACCCGCGCGCTCGGGCTGGACGAACTCTCGTTCCAGGGCGAAACCACCCAGGCCGATGGCAGCACCCTGGCCGCGGCCCTGACCCTGGGCAAACGCATCTCCCAGCAGCTCTACGTCAGCTACACGCGCAGCGTGGTGGGCGCCCTGGGCACCGTGGCGGTGTATTACGACATCTCCCGCCTGCTCACGCTGCGGGCCCAGGCCGGTGACGACAACGCCCTGGACCTGGTCTTCACCCACACTTTCGACGGCCAGGCGTTGCCGCCCCGCACGCGCCGCGGCAACGCCTCCGACGGGGGCACCCCGCCCCGTACAATCGCTCCGTCCTCCCCGTAGTTCAATGGATAGAACGGCCGCCTCCTAAGCGGCAAATACAGGTTCGATTCCTGTCGGGGGGACCACCGCCACCACCGGACGGCACCGCCCACACCAGGGCGTTTCTCCTGTAGCATGGGCACGCAGATTTTGCGTTTTCCCCACCGTCAGGAGGTTCTCATGAAGTCGATCGCCATCTTGTCCGGCGTGGCCCTGGCCGCCCTCGCCGGTTGTGCCACACCGCCCACCCCCCGCCCCATGGCCCATGCCCAGCTGGAAGCCAAGTCGGGCAGCGCCATCCAAGGCCGCGTCACCTTCGCCCCCCACGGCGAGGTCACCGTGGTCGAAGCGCACATCGGTGGTCTCACCCCAGGCGAACACGGCTTCCACGTGCACGAGGGCGGCGACTGCAGTGCCCCCGACGCCACCAGCGCCAAGGGGCACTTCAACCCCGCGGGCAAGATGCACGGGCACCACCACCATCACCCCATGGAACGCCACGCCGGCGACCTGCCCAACCTGGTGGCCAACGCCCAGGGACAGGCGCACTACCGCGCCGAGGTCAAGGGACTGGTGCTGAAAGCCGGGCCCGAGGGCATTCTGGAACGCAGCGTGGTGATCCACGCCGACCCGGACGATTACAAGTCGCAGCCCGCCGGCAACTCCGGCAAGCGCGTGGCCTGCGGTGTGATCAAGCCGATCTGAGCGGCACGCGGTTGGCCCCGGCCCGCGGCGGGGCGCCCCTCACCCCGGGCTGCGCAGGGTCCGGCTCAGCAGGACCACCGGGATCAAGCCCACCAGCACCAGGGTCAGGGCAGGCAAGGCGGCTTCGCCCAGGCGCTCGTCGCGGGCCAGCTGGTAGGTCACCACGGCCAGGGTGTCGCTGTTGAAGGGACGCAGCACCAGGGTGGCGGGCAGTTCCTTCATCACGTCCACGAACACCAGCAGCGCGGCCGCGGCGGTGGAGCGGCGCAGCAAAGGCCAGTGCACCCGCGCCATCAAGCCCAGGCCGGTGGTGCCCAGCATGCGGGCGGAGTCGTCCAGGCTGGGCGGGATGCGGGCGTAGCCGCTGTGCACCGACTGCAGCGCCACCGCGGTGAAGCGCACCAGGTAGGCCCACACAATGCCCAGCGCGGTGGCCGTGACCCAGTAGCCGATGCTGCTGTCGGGCGCGGCCAGCTGCAGCCACCCCACCGGCAGCAGCAAGCCCACCACCACCACGGCCCCCGGCACGGCATAGCCCAGGCTGACCACGCGGGCCAGCCCCCCGGTCAACCAGCCGGGCTGGCGGCGCTGGGCAAAGCCCAGGGCCAGGGCCGCTGCGGTGGCCAGGGCGGCACTCAGACCGGCCAGCCCCAGGCTGTTGCGCGCCCACTGCAGGAAGGGGGACCAGGGCAGCTCGTCCCAGCCACCCAGCAGCGGGCGCAGCATGAACAGCACCGGCAACACAAAGCCGAACAGCACCGGCAGCGCGCACACGGCCCAGGCGGCCCACACACCGCCCCGGCGCAAGCGGACCGGCTGCGCCTCGTGGCCGCCCGCGCGCCCGCCGCGGCTGTTGACGAAGCGCATGCGGCGCTGGGCCCGGTGTTCCAGCCACAGCAGCAGGCCCACGGTGGCCAGCAGCAGGGTGGCCAGTTGGGCCGCGGCCAGGCGGTTGTCCATCACCAGCCAGGCCTTGTAGATGCCGGCGGTGAAGGTCTGGATGCCGAAGTAGCTGGCCACGCCGAAATCGGCCAGGGTTTCCATCAGCGCCAGTGCCACGCCCGCGGCCACCGCCGGGCGGGCCAGCGGCAAGGCCACTTCGCGCACCCGGCGCGACAGCGGTGCGCCCAGCAGGCGGGCGGCCTCCATCAACTGCGCGGCGCGCTCGCTCAGGGCGGTGCGGGCCAGCAGGTACACATAGGGGTAGAGCGAGAACGTGAACACCCACACCGCGCCCCAGGTGTTGCGCACCTCGGGGAACACCCGCCCCTGCCAACCGAAGGTCTCGCGCAGAAACACCTGCATCGGACCGGAAAACTGCAGAAAGTCGGTGTAGGCGTAGGCCACCACGTAAGCCGGCATGGCCAGGGGCAGCAGCAACGCCCACTCGAAGGCGCGCCGGCCAGGAAAGTCGAACAGCGTCACCGCGCTGGCCGTGCCCATGCCCACCAGCGCCACGCCCAGCGCCACGGCCGCACACAGCCACAGGCTGGTGCCCAGGTACTCGGGCAGCACCGTGTCGGCCATCTGGCGCAGCACGTCCAGGGCCACCGCGTCGAACTGCCACCACGACGCCGCCAGCGCCAGCACCGGCAACACCAGCAGACCGGCGAACACCAACAACACGGCCTGGGCCAGCGGCGCCCCGGCGCGGGCCAGGAAACGGGAAAGGTTTTGAGGCATATCAACGCAAATGAGAATGGTCATTATCTACAATGTCGGCCATGTTCCTTTCCGTCTCGCAGTTGTCCATCCGCTACCCGGGGTCGGCCCAGTCGGCCGTGGACGGGGTGTCGTTCGGCCTGAGCGCCGGCGACATCGGGGTGTTGATCGGCCCGTCCGGCTGCGGCAAGACGACGCTGCTGCGCGCCGTCGCCGGTCTGGAACGCGCCAGCGCCGGCAGCATCCTGCTCGGTGGCGAGGTGGTCAGCAGTGCCCAGACCCACACCCCGGCCGAGCAACGCCGCATCGGCATGGTGTTCCAGGACTACGCCCTGTTCCCGCACCTGGACGTGGCGCGCAACGTCGGCTTCGGTCTCAAGCACCTGGGCGAGCGCGAGCGCCAGGAGCGGGTGCGCGAGGTGCTGGCCCTGGTCGGGCTCGACGGCCTGCAGGCGCGCCACCCGCACGAACTGTCCGGCGGCCAGCAGCAACGCGTGGCGCTGGCCCGGGCACTGGCCCCCAGCCCGCGCCTGCTGCTGCTGGACGAACCGTTTTCCAACCTCGATGTGGACCTGCGCGAACGCCTGGCCCACGAGATCCGCGGCATCCTCAAGGCGGCCGGGGCGACCGCGCTCTTCGTGACGCACGACCAGCTGGAGGCTTTCGCCATCGGCGACGTGATCGGGGTGATGCACCAGGGCCACCTGCACCAGTGGGACGACGCCTACGCGCTTTACCACCGGCCGGCCACCCGTTTCGTGGCCGAGTTCATCGGCCACGGCGTGTTCGCGCCGGCACAGATCCGGCTGAGCGGCGACGAGGTGGTGGTCAACACCCCGCTGGGGCCGCTGCAGGACGTGGAGGAATGCCCCCTGCCCAGCGCCTACGAGGCCGGGCTGTGCGACGTGCTGCTGCGCGCCGACGACATCGTCCACGACGACGCCTCGGCGGTGAAGGCGCGCATCGTGCGCAAGGCCTTCCGCGGCTCCGAGTTTTTGTACACCCTGCGCCTGGACAGCGGCGAAACGGTGATGACCCACGTGCCCTCGCACCACAACCACGCGGTGGGCGAATGGATCGGCATCCGCGTGGCGGTGGACCACGTGGTGACCTTCGAGCGGGGCGCGGGCGCGGGTGCACCGCCCGCACCGGCGGTGCACCGCACGCCGGGCTGAACCGGACGAAACCCGGCCAGCCACGGGGCGGGCGGGGTCAGCCCGCGCTCAGTTGCAAGCGGGCCGGGCCAGTCTTTTTGCTGCGCGGCGGCAGCAGCTGCGCCAGCGCACGGCAAACGGTCTCGGCCTTGGCATCGACCACCTGGGCCAAGACGCGCAGGGGCGGCAGCGCCTCACGGATGGCGTCGGCGCTGCGCTGCCACCCCTGGCTGGCGGCCTGGCGCCAGTCCAGCCCCAGCAAGGCCAGCAACTGGGCCATGCGCAAGGCCACGGCACCGGTGCGCAAGGCCGCCATGTGCTGGCTGCGGTGCTGCTGTTGCAGCAGGGCCTCGCGCATCAGGGCCGCGCGCCGGGCGTCGTCGCCCAGCTCCACCGGCACCAGTGCGGCATCGGTCAGGGCCACCGCGTTGAAGGCGTAGGGCTGCTCGCACAGGGCCTCCACGCCGATCAGTTCACCGGGCAAGGCCAGCTGCACCAGCTGCGGTTCGGCGCCACCGGGCCGGTCGAGCCGGACCGCGCCGGACAGCACCCGCCACAGCGGGCCGTGGGCGCCGGCGGCAAACAACACCCCGTCGGCTCGACAGGGCACGGGGGCGGAAGGTGTCAAGGTGTGCATGTTCGCGCTCCTGGGTGGCCCACCCACAGGGCGGGCCAAGACCTGGGATTCAATGCTTGTGGCCACCGGACATGGCGCCATGGTCGTGCGGTGCCGGGGCCTTGGCCGTGCCCAGCGGGGTCACGGACACGCGCACCTCCTGCGAGAAACGCTGCCGGGCACCGTCCTCGAACACCAGCGTCAGCGGCACCGCCTCTCCGACCTGCAACGGGCGCTTGAGGTCCATCAGCATGACGTGCAGCCCGCCCGGCTTGAGTTCCACGGTGCGGCCCGCGGCCAGTTCCAGCACCGGCACGGCGCGCATGCGCATCACGTCCTTGTCCATGGCCATTTCGTGGACTTCCACCACCCCGGCCACGGGGGAGGAAGCCCCCACCAGGCGGGTGTTCTGCGCCGCGGTCAGGCGCATGAAGGCGCCCGTCGCGGTCTGCTGGGCCACGGTACCGCGCACCCAGGCGTCCTCCACTTTCACCGGGGTCTGGGCCCAGGCCCCCAGGGTCAGGGCGAACAGGGCAATGGCGATGAGGTGTTTCATGAAAAGCTCCAAAAATCAGGCAAAGAAGGAGGACGGCCGCCACCGCAGCGGATGGCACGGCCGTGAAGACCAGACGGGCATCCCAGAAGGGCCCAGGCGATCGAAAGGGGGGGCGACGGCAACGGCAACAAAACCGCACACGGCGCTGGCGCAACGGGGTGAGAGCGGGGGCTGGCAAAGGGCCGCCACGGGCACCGCAGCAGGGGCGGGGCGCGCGATTGCGCCGAGGCCCACGGCCGCGCCAGCACCGCGTCGCGG
>NZ_NWMV01000141.1 GCF_002837145.1 Macromonas nakdongensis
CTGGCCGACGGCGTGGGCCTGGACCCGCGCGAATTGGCTGGCCTGTGGCAGATGCCGGGGCAACGCGGTGGCGCGGCCACCCGGGCGGCCCGCGTGCAGGCACGACCGGCCCCTGGGGGCGGCGAGTCCCCTACCCCGGGCGAGGCCGCGCCGCCGCCCCCCTACCGCCCCGCCCCCAACGACGGCGGCGGCAGCCGCCCCCGCAGCCGCCAGGGCTGGGCGCCACGCCCCCGCAACACCCTGGCCCGCGGCCTGCTGGGCAAGGCCGACCGCGTCGCCCGCATCGTGCTGAGCACGCCCGAGGCCTGGGACTGGCTGACGGCCGAAGACCACCACCTGCTGGGGCACGAACCCGCGCCGCACGGCCCGCTGTTCGCCTGGCTGGAAACCCAGTGGCACGAACACGGCGCCCAGCCCTGGGCGGCGCTGCGCGAAG
This sequence comes from Macromonas nakdongensis, assembly GCF_002837145.1. Taxonomy (GTDB): domain Bacteria; phylum Pseudomonadota; class Gammaproteobacteria; order Burkholderiales; family Burkholderiaceae_C; genus Macromonas_B; species Macromonas_B nakdongensis. Next base: position 437 of record NZ_NWMV01000141.1, read on the forward strand.
CCCTGCGCGACCAGCCTTTCGAAGCCCTGGCCGTGGACCTGAACGCCAGCGGCATTGCCTTGGAGCGCCACGACACCGAAGACGCCTCGCCCGAGAGCGCCCCGCCGACGGCAGCGGAAATTCGCCGCGAGCTGCGCGAACTGCTGCGCCGCATGCACATCGACCACCTCAAGCAGCGCGAAACCGACCTGATCGCGCAGGTGGCCGCCGACCCCGCGGCGCTGAGCCTGTATCGTGAAGTGCAACTGGCGCGCAAGGCACTGGAAGCCGACGCGCGCACTTGAGGCCAGACGCGCCCAGCGGCAACGGGCAGGAAAAGGTATAATCCATTACTTAACGCAAGTGCGACAGCAGCACCTCCGGACCGGCCAACACCCCGCACGGGTTTCAGGGCACCGCCCCCAGGCCAAGGCACGCACCGCCTCCCCGCAAGGACTGCACACCAAATGATCGCCCTCACCGCTTGCGGAACACGCCCCTCGCCGGGCGTGGCGCTCGGCAGCACGCCTGCCGAATTCCGATTCTTCGTAGTATTCCGCATCCACCGCCAGGGCCGTTTCGGTTCGGGCAGAAAGCGCCACTCGTGAGCACCAAAGCCAGCAAAGCCTCTTTGACCAAAGCCGCCGACGAACTGTTGGCCGCCGCCGCACAGGCCGACGCCGCCACCGCGCCGAAAAAACGCGCGACCCGCAAGAAAGCCGCCGCCGAAGGCGATGACGCCCCCGCGGCCGCCGCCCCCAAGAAACCGGCCGCCAAACGGGGCCGCAAGCCCAAGGCCGCGGAAAAGAGCGAGGCCGACTTCGACGACGCCGACCTGAGCGACATCGACGAGGACCTGGGCGAAGAACCCGAGGCGGTGGAGGCCGAAGCGGCCGCCGAGCCGGTCGAGAAGGTCAAGCCGCTGCGCATGAAGATCAGCAAGGCCAAGGAACGTGCCTTGATGAAGGAATTCGGCCTGGACGACACCGTCCTGACCGAAGAAGAAGCCAAGCTGCGCCGCGAGCGCCTGAAAACCCTGATCAAGCTGGGCAAGACGCGCGGCTACCTGACCCACGGCGAGATCAACGACCACCTGCCCGACAAACTGGTGGAGCAGGAAACGCTGGAGGTGGTGGTGTCGTTGCTGAACGACATGGGTGTGGCCGTCTACGAACAGACGCCCGACGCCGAAACCCTGCTGCTGAGCAACACCGGCCCCACCGCCGCGACCGAAGAGGAAGCCGAAGAGGAAGCCGAAGCCGCCCTGTCCACCGTGGACAGCGAATTCGGCCGCACCACCGACCCGGTGCGCATGTACATGCGCGAAATGGGCACGGTGGAACTGCTGACGCGCGAGGGCGAAATCGAAATCGCCAAGCGCATCGAAGGCGGCTTGAATGAGATGATGGCCGCGATTTCGGAGTCGCCCGCCACCATCAACGAAATCCTGGCCATGGGCGAGGAAATCCGTTCGGGCGCAGCGGTCATCTCCACCATCGTGGACGGCTTTGCCGACTCGAACGAGGCCGACGACTACGTGGCCGAAGAAGACTTCGACGACTACGACGAGGCCGACGACGACGACGGCAAGGGCGGCTCCAAGGCACTGACGCGCAAGATGGAAGAACTCAAGCGTGAAGCCCTGAGCCGCTTCGACGCCATGCGCGAGCTGTTCGAGAAGCTGCACAAGCTCTACGACAAGGAAGGCTACGGCACGCCCGCCTACCAGAAGACCCAGGCCGCGCTGACCGAGAAGCTGATGTCCATCCGCTTCACCGCCAAGGCCATCGAAAAGCTGTGCGAAACCGTGCGCCAGCAGGTGGACGGCGTGCGCAAGAAAGAGCGCGAGCTGCGCCGCATCATCGTGGACAAGTGCGGCATGCCGCAGGACAAGTTCGTGGCCGACTTCCCGCCCAACCTGCTCAACCGCGACTGGGTGGTGAAGCAGGCGGCCGCCGGCAAACCCTGGAGCACGGTGATGGCGCGCAATGTTCCGCCCATCCAGGAACTGCAGCAGCAACTGATCGACCTGCAGGCCAACGTGGTGGTGCCGCTGGAACAGCTCAAGGCCATCCACAAGCGCATGAACGAAGGCGAGCGCATGTCGCGCGACGCCAAGAAGGAGATGATCGAGGCCAACCTGCGCCTGGTCATCTCCATCGCCAAGAAGTACACCAACCGCGGCCTGCAGTTCCTCGACCTCATCCAGGAAGGCAACATCGGTCTGATGAAGGCGGTGGACAAGTTCGAATACCGCCGCGGCTACAAGTTCTCGACCTACGCGACCTGGTGGATCCGCCAGGCGATCACCCGCTCGATCGCCGACCAGGCGCGCACCATCCGCATCCCGGTGCACATGATCGAGACGATCAACAAGATGAACCGCATCAGCCGCCAGCACCTGCAGGAGCATGGCTTTGAGCCGGACGCGTCCATCCTGGCCGAAAAGATGGAGATGCCCGAGGACAAGATCCGCAAGATCATGAAGATCGCGAAAGAGCCGATCTCGATGGAAACCCCCATCGGCGACGACGACGATTCGCACCTGGGCGACTTCATCGAAGACAGCGCCAACACCGCGCCCATGGACGCGGCGATGCAGGCGGGCCTGCGCGAGGTGGTCAAGGAGATTCTGGACAGCCTGACGCCGCGCGAAGCCAAGGTGCTGCGCATGCGCTTTGGCATCGAAATGTCCACCGACCACACGCTGGAAGAAGTGGGCAAGCAGTTCGACGTGACGCGCGAGCGCATCCGCCAGATCGAGAGCAAGGCGGTGCGCAAGCTCAAGCACCCGAGCCGCAGCGACAAGCTGCGCAGCTTCATCGACTCGCTTTGAGTCGGGAGGCCGGGCTTGGGCCCGGCCTGGGAACGCACCAGGGGGCCGTCAGGCCCCCTTTTTCATGGGATCAACCGGGCGCGCCGACGGCGTCTTTCACGCACTTTTTGGTGAAGCTGTTTTTGGCGGCGCCGCCCAGTTTCTTCTCGGCCGCGGCCGAGGTGCAGACGGCGTGCGCGTCGCGCTCGCACTTCTTCAGGTAGGAGTTTTTGGCGGCACCGGCGAGCTTTTTCTCGGCCGCCGCGGCGTGACAGCTTTGCCCCGGGCCCTGGGCTTTCTCTTGGGCCCAACTGGCCGGTGCGGCCAGGGCGCAGGCCAGCGTCAGCAATGCAAACAACGGTTTCATGGCGTCCCCTTGGGTGCGGTGGAAGAATGGTGCGGCCGCCACAAAAATGGCAGACACGCCCCGCCCAATATAGCCCAAAGGCGTGACGCCGACCAGGCGCTTCAGGCGGTTTCGGTGTCCACCTCGCGGTTGCCCTGGGCGTTGTAGCGGCTGCCCTGCACCAGCCGGTCGTGCATCAGGCCCTCCAGCCGCTGCATCACGGCGTCGCTCAGGTGCACGTCCACGGCGCCCAGGTTGTCGTGCAGGTGCCTCACATCGGTGGTGCCGGGTATGGGCAGGATGTGCGGGGCCCGGTGCAGCAACCAAGCCAGCGCCAGTTGGGCCGGCGTGCAGCCCACCTCGTCGGCCAGGGCGCGGTAGGCCGGCCACAGCGCCTGGTTGTGGGCGTGGGCGTCGGGCGCAAAGCGCGGCATGGCGCGACGGATGTCCTGGGCGTCGAAGGCGGTCACGTCCAGCGGACCGGAGAGAAAGCCCCGGCCCAGCGGGCTGAAGGCGACAAAGGCCACGCCCAGTTCGCGGCAGGCGTCCAGCACCGCGATTTCGGGGTTACGCGTCCACAGTGAATACTCGGTCTGCAGCGCGGCAATGGGGTGCACCGCGTGGGCGCGGCGCAGCGTCGGGGCCGACACCTCGCTGAGCCCGATGGCGCGGATTTTGCCCTCGCGCACCAGGTCTGCCAGGGCTCCCACGCTGTCTTCGATGGGCACCTGCTTGTCCCAGCGGTGCAGGTAGTACAGGTCGATGACGTCGGCGCGCAGGCGTTGCAGCGCGGCCTCGCACGTGGCTTTCAGCGTGGCGGGCCGGCCGTCGATGACGCGGACCTTCACGCCCTGTTCGTTGGGCACGCCGGTCATGCCGCACTTGCTGGCCAAGGTAAAGCGCGAGCGGTGCGGCGACAGGTACTTGCCCACCAGCGTTTCGCTGGCGCCAAAGCCGTACAGCGCAGCGGTGTCGAAGTGGGTCACACCAGCGTCCAGCGCGGCGCGCAGCAGGCGCTCGGCCTGCGGCTCCGACACCGGCTGGCCGTAGGCGTGGCAGAGGTTCATGCAGCCCAGGCCAATGGGGCCGACGCTGAAGGGTCCGAGCTGGCGTGGTGGCATGGCGGGTGGGCTCAGGCGTTGAGCTGCTGTTCCAGTTGGTGCAGCACCTCGTAACACGGCAGCACGCTGGCCACGCTGGCGTTGGGCTCGCGGCCTTCGCGGATGGCGGCAAAGAACTCGCGGTCCTGCAGCTCGATGCCGTTCATGGACACGTCCACGTTGGACACATCGATCTTCTCTTCCTTGCCGGTGTACAGGTCGTCGTAGCGGGCCAGGTAGGTACCGGTGTCGCCGATGTAACGGAAGTAGGTGCCCAGCGGGCCGTCGTTGTTGAACGACAGGCTCAGCGTGCAGATGGCGCCGTTGGCGGCCTGGAGCTGGATGCTCATGTCCATGGCGATGCCCAGCACCGGGTGGATCGGGCCCTGAAGGGCGTTGGCCTTGACGATGGGGCTGCCGGCCTGGTAAGCGAACAGGTCCACGGTGTGGGCGGCGTGGTGCCACAGCAGGTGGTCGGTCCAGCTGCGGGCTTGACCCAGCGCGTTGGTGTTGGTGCGGCGGAAGAAATAGGTCTGCACATCCATCTGCTGGATGTTGAATTCGCCGGCGGCGATCTTCTTGTGCACCCACTGGTGGCTGGGGTTGAAGCGGCGGGTGTGGCCCACCATGGCCACCTTGCCGGTTTCCTTTTGCAGGCGCGCCACTTCCTGGCCGGCCTTGAGTTCGTCGCACAAGGGGATTTCCACCTGCACGTGCTTGCCGGCTTCCAGGCAGGCGATGGACTGGCTGGCGTGCATCTGCGTGGGGGTGCACAGGATCACCGCGTCCACTCCACGGATCTTGAGCGTTTCGGTCAGGTCGGTGGTGACGTGGGGAATGCCGTACTTGGCGGCGACTTCCTGGGTCTGGTCCAGGCGGCGGCCGATCAGGGACACGACCTCGACGTCGGGGATGTTCTGGATGCCGTCCAGGTGCTTGATGCCGAAGGCGCCGGCGCCGGCGAGTGCAACTTTGATGGTCATGGCAAGGGGTCTCGGGTGGTAGGGGCGGGCTCAGGCCGCCGAATTTTCCAGGATCACGTGGCCCACCGCCGTGTTGGACGCGGGCACATGGTAGAAGCGGTGCTTGACGGTGGGCAGCGGGCCGGTGACCTGGCCGTCGTTGACATCGGCCATCGCACCGCGCGCGATCAGCCACATCACCAGTTCAATGCCTTCGCTGCCGGCCTCGCGCACGTAGTCGATGTGCGGCGTGTGGGCGCAGGCCACCGGGTCGTTGATGAGCTGGTCCAACCAGGCGTTGTCCCACTCGCGGTTGATGAGGCCGGCGCGCGCGCCTTGCAGCTGGTGGCTCATGCCGCCCGTGCCCCAGATGTGCACGTTCAGGTCTTCGTCGAAACTTTCGACCGCCTTGCGGATGGCCTGGCCCAGCGCGAAGCAGCGCTTGCCCGAGGGCACCGGGTATTGCACCACGTTGACCGCGAACGGGATCACCGGGCAGGGCCAGGCGTCCTTCTTCGGGTCCAACTCGCCGCACATCAGGCTCAGCGGCACGGTCAGGCCGTGGTCCACGTCCATCTTGTTGACGATGGTGAGGTCGAAATCCTGCTGGATGACCGACTGCGCGATGTGCGAGGCCAGCTCCGGGTGGCCCTTGACCACCGGCACCGGGCGCGGACCCCAGCCTTCGTCGGCGGGCGTGAACTCGGCCGCCGTGCCGATGGCGAAGGTCGGGATCATCTCCAGGCTGAAGGCCGTGGCGTGGTCGTTGTAGACGAGGAAGATGACGTCGGGCTTGTTGTCCTTCATCCACTGCTTGGAGTAGTCGTACCCCGCGAACAGCGGCTTCCAGTAGTCTTCCTGGGTCTTGCCCAGGTCCATGGCAGCGCCGATGGCGGGCACGTGCGAGGTGTAAACGGAGGCGGTGATGCGTGCCATGGTGTTTATGCTTTCTTGCCTGCGACGGCGGAACCAGAACCTTGGGGTTGGCGGTGCGCCTGCGCGTCGCCGTTTTCGCCGATGTAGCGGTTGCCCTCAGCGCTGCGTCCACCGGCCAGCATCATGGCGCGGTATTCGTCTTCGGTCATGCCGGTCATGGAGCCCGCCATCTGCTGGAAGCTCTTGCCGTCGGTGGCGCCGATCTTGGCCAGGAAATAGATGTTGCCGCCGGTGCGCATGCACCAGTTCAGGTCGCGGGCCAGCACGGCCTGCTTCTGCTCCTCGGTCATGGCCCACTCGTCGAGGTAGGCGCGTTCGTCGGCCTTGAAGCGTTCGCGGTTCTCGGCCTTCATCAGGCTCATGCAGAACTGGTTGAGCCAGTAGCCTTTGCGGCTCTGCTCGGCATCGAAAATGATCGTGCCGGGCACGTTGGTGTAGGGTTTTTCCAGGGCCATGTCAGATCTCCTCGGGCCAGTAGAGACGCATCGGGTTGTCGACCAGCAGTTTCTGCTGCAGTTCGGCGGTGGGCGCGATCTGCGGGATGAAATCGACCAGCAGGCCGTCGTCGGGCATGTGGTCTTTCAGGTTGGGGTGCGGCCAGTCGGTGCCCCACAGCACGCGGTCGGGGAATTCCTGCACCACGCGGCGCGCGAAGGGCACCACGTCCTGGTAGGCCTCCTGCTCGCCGTTCAGGGCCTTCGGGCCGGTCACGCTCAGGCGTTCGGGGCAGCTCACCTTGCTCCACACGTTCTGGTGTTCGCGCATGAACTTGAGGAACAGCGCGAACTCTTCGCTGTCCACGCCCTTGCTCACATCGGGGCGGCCCATGTGGTCCACCACCACGGTGGTGGGCAGCGCGGTAAAGAAGTCCCACAGCTCGGGCAGGTCCACCGCCTCGAAGTAGATGACCACGTGCCAGCCCAATTTGCCGATGCGGCCGGCGATCTCCATCAGTTCGTCCTTGGGCGTGAAGTCCACCAGGCGCTTGACGAAGTTGAAGCGCACGCCGCGCACACCAGCGGTGTGCAGGGCCTGCAGTTCTTCGTCGGTCACCGAGCGCTTGACCGTGGCCACACCACGCGCCTTGCCGCCGCTGGACAGGCAAGCGTCCACCATGGCGCGGTTGTCGGCGCCGTGGCAGGTGGCCTGCACCACCACGTTGCGGACGAAGCCCAGGTGGTCGCGCAGCGCGTACAGCTCGTGCTTGCTGGCGTCGCAGGGCGTGTACTTGCGCTCGGGGGCGTAGGGAAATTCGGCGCCCGGGCCGAAGACGTGGCAGTGCGCGTCCACGGCGCCGGCGGGCAACTGGAATTTGGGTTTGCTGGGGCCGGTGTACCAGTCCAGCCAGCCGGCGGTCTTGGTGAAATCACCGGAAGTGGGTTTGCTCATGGTTGCTCCAGATGCTGGCAGAGAGATGGCCCGGCCCTGTTGAGGCGATTTTCCGGCCGCAGGACGGATGAGCCTCGGCAGGGTTGGGCCATCTCTCCACCCAGGGTGTTTGCACTCAATCGATGTATTTCAGGCCCGCAGCGGCCAGAGGCTCGCGCATCTTGTACATGTCCAGGCCCAGCACGCCGGCGGCCAGCTTGGCGCGCTTTTCGCCTTCGAAGCTTTCGCGCTTTTGCGCCGCGGCCAGGGTTTCCACCGCACGGGCGGCGGGCACGCAGACCACGCCGTCGTCGTCGGCCACGATCACGTCACCGGGGGTGACCAGCATGCCGGCGCAGACGATGGGGATGTTCACCGAGCCCAGCGTGGCCTTGATGCAGCCTTTGGAGCTGATGCACTTGCTCCAGACCGGGAAGTTCATGCGCTGCAGTTCGGCCACGTCGCGCACGCCGGCGTCGATGACGAGCGCACGCGCGCCCCGGGCCTGGAAGCTGGTGGCCAGCAGGTCGCCAAAGTAGCCGTCGGTGCATTCGGCGGTGACGGTGGCCACCACCACGTCGCCGGGCTGGATCTGCTCGGCGGCCACGTGCATCATCCAGTTGTCACCGGGCTGCAGCAGCACGGTGACGGCGGTGCCGGACACCTGTTGCCCGGCGAAGATCGGGCGCATGTAGGGTTTGAGCAGGCCGACGCGGCCCATGGCTTCGTGCACGGTGGCCGAGCCCAGGGCGGCCAGGCCATCGGCGGCGGCGCGGTCGGCGCGGGTGATGTTGCGGTAAACGACTCCGAGTTCGTACATCTTGGTTTCCTTGTGAATCACAGGCCCTTGGCCTTGAGCACGGCATCCATGCGCGGGAACACGCGGCGGGCGTTGCCTTCGAACACTTTGTGGCGCTGCTCCTCCGTCAGGTTGGGCGTGGCGGCCACGTAGCGTTTGGTGTCGTCGTAGTAGTGGCCGGTTTCGGGGTCGATGCCGCGCACGGCGCCGATCATCTCGCTGGCAAACAGGATGTTGTCCACCGGGATCACCTTGGTCAGCAGGTCGATGCCGGGCTGGTGGTACACGCAGGTGTCGAAGAACACGTTGTTGAGCAGGTGCTCTTGCAGCAGGGGCTTCTTCATTTCCTGCGCCAGGCCACGGAAGCGGCCCCAGTGGTAGGGCACCGCGCCACCGCCGTGGGGGATCAGGAACTTGAGCGTCGGGAAGTCCTTGAACAGGTCGCCCTGGATGAGCTGCATGAAGGCGGTGGTGTCGGCGTTCAGGTAGTGCGCGCCGGTGGTGTGGAAGCAGGCGTTGCAGCTGGTGGAGACGTGGATCATGGCCGGGATGTCGTGCTCCACCATCTTTTCGTAGATGGGGTACCAGTGGCGGTCGGTCAGCGGCGGGCTGGTCCAGTGGCCGCCGGACGGATCGGGGTTCAGGTTGATGCCCACCATGCCGTATTCCCGAACGCACTTGTCCAGCTCGGGGATGCAGGTGGCGGGGTCCACGCCCGGCGACTGCGGCAACATGGCGGCGCCGATGAAGTGGTCGGGGAACAACTGGCTGACGCGGTAACACAGTTCGTTGCAGATGGCCGCCCAGGTGGACGAGGTGTTGAAGTCGCCGATGTGGTGGGCCATGAAGCTGGCACGCGGGCTGAACACGGTCAGGTCGCTGCCACGCTCTTTCATCAGCTTGAGCTGGTTGGTCTCGATGGACTCGCGCAATTCGTCGTCGCTGATCTTCAGGCTTTTGGGGTCGGGCGTCTTGCTCGGGTCTTTCAGGGCGGCGATCTGCAGGTCGCGCCAGACACCCAGGGCGGCGGGGGCCGTGGTGTAGTGGCCGTGGACGTCGATGATGAGGGGTTTCGTCATGGGGTCTCCAAAGTCGGGAAGCGGTTTTTTGGGGGGCTGGGCGCCACTCAGGCCGGGTCCATGCCCTGGCGCTGCTTGGCGGCGGCGGTGTCGGGGGAGGCGAGGAAGGCGAGGAAGTCGCGCACCGCGGCCGGCTGCTGCGACGTGGCGCCCACCGCACCGGTGAAGGTGGTCACCACCTGAATGGCCGGGGGCAAGGGACCGACCACGTCGATGCCGTCGAGGTGGATCAACTCGCTGAGCTGCTGGAAACCCAGCTCCACCGCCCCGCTGGCCACCAGGGAGCCGACCGGCGTGCCGGGTGGCGGGGTGACGGTGCGGTTGCGCAAGTGCTCGGCCAGGCCCCAGCGTTCGAACAACTGGGCCAGGGCCACGCCACTGGGACCGGTGGAGCAACTGAGGCTGCGGGCCGAGGCGACCGCCTGGCGCACCGAGGCTTCGCTGGACAGGTCGGGCCGGGGGGCGCCGGCGCGCACCGCCACGCCCACGCCGGAACGCACCAGGGGCACGGCGCTGCCGGGCTGCACATGGCCGTCGACCGCCAATTGGGCGATGGCGTCGGACGCCAGGATGACCACGTCGAAGGCCTCGCCGGCCCGCACGCGCCGGGCGGCGTCCACACCGCCCACGGATTCGATCTGCACGGCCACGCCGGTGCGTTCGGTGTAGGCCTGGGCCAATTCGGCCAGCAACAGGCGGGTGGCCATGGAGGAAATGCCGCGGAAGGTCATGCTCATGTCTGGGGAATGGGAACGGAGGCTCAGGGTCAGCCGCGATTCTGGCCCAGCCCCCGCCGGGCACCAAGCTTGCGGGGGGACTAGCTGCTATCGCAAACCGGCATACCCAGAAGATTCATATTTAGAATGGGCACATGGACCTGAAGCAACTGGAATATTTTGTGCGGGTGGCGGAGCTGGGCAGCTTCACCCGCGCCGCGCACGCGCTGAACATCGCGCAACCGGCCTTGAGCCGGCAGGTGCGGCTGCTGGAGGTGGAGTTGCACCAGACCCTGCTGGTGCGCAACGGCCGCGGTGCCCTGCCCACCGAGGCCGGCAAGCTGCTGCTGGACCACGGCCGCGGCATCCTGCACCAGGTGCAACGTGCGCGGGAAGACCTGGGCCGCATCCGCGGAGCCCTGGCCGGGCGCGTGGCCATCGGCCTGCCGCCCACCTTGGCCCGGGTGCTGACGGTGCCGTTGACGCGGGCCTTCCGGCAGCAGTTGCCAGAGGCCCATCTGACCATCACCGAAGGGCTGTCGAGTGCGATGCAGGAAGGGCTGCTCAACGGCCGATTGGACGTGGCCTTGCTGTACAACGCCCAACCCGTACCGGCGCTGGAACTCCAACCCCTGCTGGACGAAGAACTGGTGCTCGTGCAAGCGCGCCGCCCCGGCCTGGAGGAGGACCCGCCACCGCCACCCTTGCCCCTGGCCCAGGTGGCGACCCTGCCACTGGTGATTCCCAGCCGGCCCAACGCCATCCGGATGCAAGTGGAAATGGAACTGGCCGGATTGGGACTGCGCCCGAACGTGGCCATGGAAATCGACGGGGTGGCGGCAATTCTCGACCTGGTGGCCGAAGGCATGGGCTGTGCCATCTTATCCCGGCACGCAGTCGCCAGTTCATTGCGCCCGTCGGCCTACCAGGTTCGGGCCATCGGCACGCCCAGCCTGCGCACGCGCCTGTCCATGGCCACCAGCTCTCAACGGCCCGCCACCCTCACGCAGCAGGCCACCCTGCCCTTGCTGGCCCAGGTGTGCGCAGCGGTGGTGGGCCCGCAGGCCGGCCCAGCCAAGGCCGTGCCGTGAAACACCAGGCGTTCAGAGGCGCAAGGCGATCAGGGTGATGGCCGGGAAGGCCGCC
>NZ_NWMV01000142.1:0-156 GCF_002837145.1 Macromonas nakdongensis
GTCGCCGGCTTGGCCGGGGCGGCACGCGGCGCCACCCGACGTGGGGCCACCGGCGCGGGGCTGTACGCGGCATCGCCGGTGCGGAACACGGCAATCGCCTGCGACAGGCGGTCGGCCTGATCGCGCAGGCTTTCCGCGGCCGCGGCGCTCTGCTCC
>NZ_NWMV01000142.1:229-9198 GCF_002837145.1 Macromonas nakdongensis
TGGGTCATCTGGTCGAGCTGGTTCACAGCCACGTTGACCTGACCGATGCCGTCGCTCTGCTCGGCCGCCGCGGCGGTGATCTCGCCGATGATGTCGGACACGCGCTGCACGCTGCCGACGATCTCGTGCATGGTGGTGCCGGCGTCCTCCACCAGGCGGCTGCCGTCCTGCACCCGGGACACGCTGGCGTTGATCAGGTCTTTGATTTCCTTCGCCGCCTGGGCGCTGCGCTGGGCCAGGGTGCGCACCTCGCCGGCGACCACCGCAAAGCCGCGGCCCTGCTCGCCGGCCCGGGCCGCTTCCACCGCCGCGTTCAGGGCCAGGATGTTGGTCTGGAAGGCGATGCCGTCGATCACACTGATGATGTCGCTGATGCGCTGGCTGCTCTGGGTGATGTCGTTCATGGTGTGCACCACCTGCCCGACGACCGAGCCACCGCGCTCGGCCACCTCGGCCGCGCTGGACGCCAGCTGGTTGGCCTGGCGCGCAGCCTCGGCGCTCTGCCGGACCGTGGCGGTGAGCTGCTCCATGCTGGCCGCGGTTTCCTCCAGGTTGCTGGCGGTCTGCTCGGTGCGCCCGCTCAAGTCCTGGTTACCCATCGCGATCTCGCCGGCGGCCTGGCCGATGCCGTCGCCGGCCTGCCGAATCTGGCCCACCACGCGTTGCAGGCTGGACTGCATCTCGGCCAGGGAACGCAGCAGGGTGCCGAATTCGTCCTGCCGGGTGACGGCAATGCGGCGCGTCAGATCGCCGTGGGCGATCGTGTCGGCAAACTCCCCCGCTTCGCGCAAGGGGCGGGTGATGGAGCGGCCCAAGGCAATGGCAACCGCCACCCCGAACAAGAGGGCGGCAACCGAGAGACCGAGCACGATCAGCACCGCCCGGTCCACCTCGGCCCGGGCCTGCCCCGAGAACTCGTCCACGAAACGGTGCTGGAGCTGGACCAGTTCTTCCTGCGCCGCCATGTAGGCGTTCGCCGCAGGCAACAACTGGTCCGACAACAGGCGGCTGGCACCGTCCAACTCCTCGGCTTTCAGGGCCTCGAAAAAGGTTTTGCGTGCTGCGATGTAGCTGCCCCGCAGCTGAGAAACCTTGGCCAGCAGTGCCTTGCCTTCGGATGAGGAAATTTCGGCCTCCAGCGTTTTCTGCACCTCGTTGATGCGCTGGGTGGTTTCGGCGATCTGCGGCGCGAAGTAAGCCTCCACCTCGGGGTCGTTGCGGGACTTGGCGATGGCCAGCACCCGGTTGACGTTCAGGCGCGTGTGGGCCGCCCAACCGTCGGTCAAGGCGGCACGGCGCTCCATCTGCACCACCCGGTCCAGGCCGACGAGCAAGGCACGGAATTCGTACACGGACCAGCCCACCACCACCGCCAGCAACAGCAACATGACCGCAAATGCCAGGCCCAGCCGCGTACCGATACGCCAATTGTTCAAATTCATGGGAGTCTTTGCGAAGGGTGAGGGAGAAGAGGACCGTTCAGGCCCGCGGTGACGAACGGCGCTCGGGGCCGCTGTAGCCCACCGCCGGCCCATGGCCCCGGGTGGCCGCGGGCTGCAGCGGCGGGTGACCGCCGGCCCCGTCGGCCAGACGGAACACGGCGACCACGTCGGCCAGACGCTGCGCCTGCTCGCGCAGGCTGTCGGCCGCGGCGGCACTCTGCTCCACCAGGGCCGCGTTCTGCTGGGTCACCTGGTCGAGCTGGCTGACTGCGCTGTTGACCTCGACCAGGCCCTGCGCCTGTTCGGCGGTGGCCGCAGTGATCTCGGCGATCAGGGCGGCCACCTGTCCGGCCTTGTCCACGATGTCGCGGATGGTGTTGCCCGCCTGGTGCACCAGCTGTGTGCCGGCGTCCACCTTGCTCACGCTGGCACTGATGAGGGACTTGATCTCGCGCGCCGCCTCGGCGCTGCGCTGTGCCAGGCTGCGCACCTCGCCAGCCACCACGGCAAAGCCGCGCCCGGCTTCCCCGGCCCGGGCGGCTTCCACCGCCGCATTCAGGGCCAGGATGTTGGTCTGGAAGGCAATGCCGTCGATCACACCGATGATGTCGTGGATCTTCTGGCTGCTCTGGTTGATTTCGTCCATGGTGGACACCACCTGCCCCACCACCGTGCCGCCACGCTGGGCGACTTCGGCGTTGGCACGCGCCATGTGACTGGCCGACTGCGCCGCCTCGCTGGACTGGCGCACCGTGCCGGTGATCTGCTCCATGCTCGCCGCGGTTTCTTCCAGGTTGCTCGCGGTCTGCTCGGTGCGGTTGCTCAAGTCCTGGTTGCCGCTGGCGATCTCGCCGCTGGCCGCGCGAATGCCCTCCGCAGCCTGGCGCACCTCGCCCACCGTGCGCGACAAGGACGCCTGCATGTCGGCCAGGCAACGCATCAACTCGGCCAGCTCGTCGGCCCCATGCAGATCGGGCCGGGTGGTCAGGTCGCCACGGGCAATTGCGACGGCCAGCCCCTGCGCCTGCTCCAGCGGACGGCAGATGCTCTGCATGTTGGCCAGGGTGGTCGGCACCACCACCAGCATCGCGGCCAGCAACACCCCCCCGAACAGCCACAGGGCCGTGCGCGCGGTGCGGTCCGAACCGGCCACCACGGCGCTCAGCTCCGTGGCCAGCAGGTCTTCCAGGCGCCGCACAATGCCGTCGGCCTGCTGCATCGGGTCTGCGGCCGGGGCCAGGGCCTGCTGGGCGGCTGCCGTGTCTGCGAACGCCCCCGCGCCCATGCGGCTGGCCACCGGCTCGACCGCGGCACGGTAGGCCTTCAGGTGGCCCTGCAACGCCTCCACCTGGGCGTTGTCCTCGTCGGCCTCGCCCGCCAGCATCTCACGCAAGGCCGCCTCGGTGCGGCCCACCGCCTCCTGCCACCGGGCCTGGCTGGCACGCCAGGGCTCCGGCGCCTGCACGTGCAAGGCCATGGCCTGTTCGTGGCGGCGGGCATCGGCCAGGGCCAGCTGCAGGCGCCCCAAGGCCACGGCCTCGCTGAGCGAATGGTCGACGATGTCGTGCTGCACCGTCTGCATGCGCTGCAAGCCCCACCAACCGGCGCCGCCCACCACACACAGCAGGGCAACGACCACCCCGATCGCACTGAGCATGCGCACGCGGATGCTGAATGCCCGCATCATGGCCAAGAGATCCATGGTTCCACCTTTTTTGGGGTCGGGGGCGGCCGGCGGTCAGGCCGCCGCGTCCATCAGGCCCATGTCCGGGCTGCTCATCAGCGACTCGATGTCCATCAGGATCAGCATGCGCTCGGCCACGCTGGCGATGCCGGTGATGAACGCGGTGTCGACCGCCGAGTTGCCCATGTCGGGCGCTGGCTTGATGTGATCGCGTTCCAACTCCAGCACATCCGACACCGAATCGACCACGGCACCGACCACCCGTCCCTTGACGTTGAGCACGATGACCACGGTGAAGCTGTTGTACTCGACCTTCTCACACCCGAGCTTGATGCGCAGGTCGACCACCGGCACGATCACCCCGCGCAGGTTGACCACCCCCTTGATGAAGGGCGGCGCGTTGGCGATGCGGGTCGGCTCCTCGAAGGAGCGGATCTCCTGCACCCGCAGGATGTCGATGCCGTACTCCTCCGCTCCGAGGCGGAAGGTCAGGTACTCGGCGCTGTTCTGCGAGGCCGCGCGACCGGAAGCCGAGGCCATCGGTGCGCTTTGCACGCTCGTGTTCATGCGTTCTCCTTGGTGCTGATTCGGACCACGCTTTCAAGTATCGGCCAAAAAAAGCGGCGCTGGATGCACAATCGGTACAAATATGGCCCCCACCCGATGAGATTTCTGTGAAATCCCGCAAAGCCCCTCCCCCATCCGCCTGGTGGCACCGGCTGACGCGCTGGTTCTCGCCGGAGGCCGCGGCGCCGACAACCGACCCCACGGCATCGGCCCTGACCCGCCGCAATGCCGGCACCGGCAGCAAGGAGCAGCGCCTGCGCCGCACCGCCCGGCGCGAACACCTGTACGCGGCGGTGCGGGAAAACATGATCCGCGCCGGGGTGCTGTCCAGTGCCTACAAGTTCAAGGTGCTCACCCTCGACCACGACGGGCTGAGCCATGTGGTGCTGATCGACCTCCAGCACCAGGCCCTGGAGCGCCTCACCGAGGACGAGCACACCCTTGAGGCCAGCCTGCAGAAGCTGGCCCAGGAGCGCCTGGGACTGGAAGTTCGTTCGGTGTACTGGCGCACCAGCGGACCCATGGCCAGCCCGGAGCACGAGCGCGGCACGCGCGCGGCCGCGACAGCAGCCACCACCGCACCCGACCGGCACGAAACCGTGGGCGACGACGAACTGCAAGCCCTGCACCAGGCACTGAACACCTCAGGTCCCTGGGACCGGCAACGCCCCGAATTCGAGCCCACCCGCCCCATGCCGCGGCCCCGCGATCAGGGGTTTGCCCCCCTGAGCGACACCCAGCTGGGCGACCTGGACTGAGCGCCGTCGGCCGGGCTCAATGCCCGGCGAAATCGACCAGCGTGAACAGGGGCAGGCCGCTGTCGCGCAGCCGTTGCGTGCCACCCAATTCCGGCAAGGCCACGATGGCCGCGCCCTCGGTCACCGTCGCCCCCAGCTTTTCGAGCAGCTTGCGTCCCGCCATCATGGTGCCGCCGGTGGCGATCAGGTCGTCGATCAGCAACACCCGATCGCCCTGGCGGACCGCGTCGGTGTGCAGCTCGACGGTGGCGCTGCCGTACTCCAACTCGTAAGTTTCCTCCACGGTGGTGAAGGGCAACTTGCCCTTTTTGCGGATGGGCACGAAGCCCACCCCCAGCTCGTAGGCCAGCACCGAGCCGATGATGAACCCGCGCGCGTCCAGCCCGGCCACCACGTCGGGCCGCTGGCCGCGCTCCATGTAGCGGTGGACGAAGGTGTCGATCAGCACCCGGAACACTTTCGGGTCCTGCAGCAGCGGCGTGATGTCGCGGAACTGCACCCCGGGCGCCGGCCAGTCGGGCACGGTGCGGATGTGGGCCTGAAGGTAAGCGGAGGTGTCCATGCCCGGATTATGGCGCCCCCGCACCATCGCGCCGGACCTCAGGCCAGCGGGGTGAAGGCGTAGCCCTGGTCCACCGGCGCGATCCGCCCGAACGCCGGGAAGGGGAAATGGAAACCGCCCACCAGCATCTGCCCCTGGGCCGCCTGTGCCAGGATCCGGCGCCGCGTCTGGCGGGCCATTTCGGCGTCCATGTCGAAGGCCACCGCCCAGTCGGGCGCACGGGCGAACAAGGCGGGCACGTTGGTCACGTCGGCCAGGTACAGGTAGGACTGCCCGCGGGAGCTGACCTGGAAGATGGACATGCCCGGCGTGTGGCCGAAAGCCGCCTGCGAGGTGATGCCCGGCCCCAGGGTGGCACCGGGTTCGAAAATGGCCAGCCGGTCGGCCGGCAGGCTGCCGATGACCCGGCGGACGTTGTCGAACGAGGCCTGCGCCGCCGGCGGGGCCGCGTCCATTTTCTCGTCGCTCATCCAGTAGGCGTGCTCCGGGGCCGGCACGTGCACCCGGGCTTTGGGGAACACCCACTGCCCAGCCTTGTTGCGCAGGCCATTGATGTGGTCACCGTGGTAGTGGCTGAGGATCACATGGTCGATGTCCCCGGGCTGGAAGCCGGCCGCCGCGAGGTGCCCCAGCAGTCGCCCGGTGGTGGGCGGACCGTTGTCGGCAAAGCCGGTGTCGATCAGGTACTTCCCCCCCTGGCTGACGACCAGCACCGGGGTGAAGGGAATGTCCACGTGGCTGGTTGGCAGCTGCTGCCGGGCCAGCAGGGCTTGGACCTGCTCGATCGGCGCGTTGCGCACGAACTCCTCCCCCAGGGGCCGGCGCAGCACGCCGTCGTTGAGCGCGATCACCTCGATGTCGCCCACCTGGGTCTTGCGGAAACCCGGCGCGGGCAGGGTGGGCGCCCCCAGACTGGGTGCGCCTTGCGTCCAACCGGACGACAAGGTAAGCGCGGCGGTGCCCGCGATACCGGCGGACAGGAAATGGCGGCGGTGCAGCATGGAGGCTCCTGAAAGCAAAGGTGGGCACCCAAGATACGGGAGCCTCCAGAGCGAGCGGCCATGGCCGGGCGATGACCCGGTGAACAACAGGGTCATCGGGTCGTCAGAGGCCGCTGACGAGCTTGTCCTCGGCCAGGGCCAACACCTCGGCGGTGCCCGAGAGTACCAGCGTGTCCCCGCCCGCCAGCCGCAGGTCGTCGGTCACCGGCACGGTCTTGCCGCCGGCCCGGCGCAGGCTCACCACCTGGGCGCCCATGGCGGGCAAGGCCAGGTCGGACAGGCGCAGCCCCAGGGTCTTGCACGCCAGCGGCAACACCACAGTGACCAGGCGTTCCTGGTACAGCTCCTCCACCGAACTGTCGTCGGCCCCGTGGAAGTAGCCGCGCAGCAGGCTGTAACGCGCCTCGCGCTGGTTCTGCACGATGCGCAGCACCCGCCGCACCGGCACCCCGACCAGCGCCAGCGCGTGGCTGGCCAGCATGAGGCTGGCTTCGATGGCCTCGGGCACCACCTCGGTGGCGCCGGCCTGCTGCAGCTTGTTCAGGTCCTGGTCGTCAACGGTGCGCACCACCGCCGGCACCGAAGGGGCGTGCTCGTGCACGTGGTGCAGCACCTTCAGCGCACTGGGGGTGTCGAGGTAGGTCACCACCACCGCACTGGCGCGGCTCAGGCCGGCGGCCACCAGGGCCTGCAGCCGGGCCGCGTCACCGAACACCACCGAATGCCCGGCCGCTGCGGCCTGGCGCACCCGGTCCGGGTCCAGGTCCAGCGCCATGTAGGGAATGTGTTCGGCCTCCAGCATGCGCGCCAGGTTCTGGCCGCAGCGGCCGTAGCCGCAGATGATGACGTGCTTGTCGGTGGCCATGGCGCGGCTGGCGATCTGCGTCATCTGCACCGATTGCATCAGCCAGTCGCTGCCCACCAGGCGGGTGACGATGCGGTTGCTGCCCATGATGACCAGCGGCGCCAGCAGCATGGAAATCACCATCGAGGCCAGCACCGGGTTGAACAGCTCGGGCGGCACCAGGCCGTTCTGGCGCGCCAGCGTCAGCAACACGAAGCCGAATTCGCCGGCCTGCGCCAGGTACAGGCCCACGCGCAGCGAGGTGCCCATGGACGAGCCGAAAAACCGCGCGAGCCCGGTGATCAGCCCCAGCTTGAAGGCCAGCGACAGGCCCAGCAACAGCAGCACCAGCGGCCAGCGTTCCAGCACCAGGCGCCAGTCCAGCATCATGCCGATGGTGATGAAGAACAGGCCCAGCAGCACGTCGTGGAAGGGCCGGATGTCGGTTTCCACCTGGTGCTTGTATTCGGTTTCGGCGATCAGCATGCCGGCGACGAACGCCCCCAGCGCCAGCGACAGGCCGGCGTGCTCGGTCATCCAGGCCAGCCCCAGCGTGATGAGCAGCAGGTTGAGCATGAACAGCTCTTCGCTCTTGCGCCGCGCCACCAGGGTCAGCCACCAGCGCATCAGCTTCTGACCGCCGGTGAGCAGCAGGGCCAGCAACAGCACCGCCTTCAACAACGCCCAACCCAGCGAGGTGGCCAGCTGTTCGGGGCTGGAGCCCAGCGCCGGGATCAGCACCAGCAGCGGCACCACCGCCAAATCCTGGAACAGCAGGATGCCCACCACCCGCTTGCCGTGCTCGCTCTCCAGCTCCAGCCGGTCGGCCACCAGCTTGACGACGATGGCGGTGCTGCTCATGGCCATGACCCCGCCCAGCGCCAGCGCCGTCTGCCACTCCATGCGCCACCACTTGGGCATGAGCCAGCCCAGCGTGAGCGACGCCGCGGTGGTGATCAGCACCGTCAACACCACCTGCGCCGTGCCCAGGCCGAACACGTGCCGCTTCATGGCCTTCAGTTTGGGCAGGCTGAACTCCAGCCCGATGACGAACATCAGGAACACCACGCCGAACTCGGCCAGGTAGCGCACCCCGGCCGAGTCCTGCGCCAACGCCAGCGCGTTGGGGCCGATCAGCACCCCCACCACCAGGTAGCCCAGCATTGGCGGCAGCTTGAGCGAACGGCAGGCCACCACCCCGACCACGGCGGCCAGCAGGTAAAGCAGCGCAATGTCCAGCGAATTCATCCGGGTATCTTAGCCCCAGGGGCCATGGCGGATAATCGTCGCCATGACGCAGCCGCCCCTCGACGCCGCCCTCACCCTGCGCCTGGCGCGCGACACCTTGGCCATCGAAGCCGAGGCGGTCCAGGCCATGGCCGCGCGGCTGGACGACCGCTTCGTGCAAGCCACCCGGGCGCTGCTGGCCTGCCGCGGGCGGGTGGTGGTCACCGGCATGGGCAAGAGCGGCCACGTCGGCCGCAAGATCGCCGCCACCCTGGCCTCCACCGGCACCCCGGCCATGTTCGTGCACCCGGCCGAGGCCAGCCACGGCGACCTGGGCATGATCACCGCCGCCGACGTGGTGCTGGCCATCAGCAACAGCGGCGAGAGCGAAGAACTCACCGCCATCCTGCCGCTGATCAAACGCATGGGCGTGCCGCTGCTGGCCATGACCGGCCGCGCCGGCTCCAGCCTGGGCCGCCACGCCGACGTGGTGCTCGACACCGCCGTGGACAAGGAAGCCTGCCCGCACAACCTGGCCCCCACCGCCAGCACCACCGCGCAACTGGCCATGGGCGACGCCCTGGCGGTGGCGGTGCTGAGCGCGCGCGGCTTCAAGGCCGACGACTTCGCCCGCTCCCACCCCGGCGGCGCACTGGGCCGCAAACTGCTGACGCTGGTGAGCGACGTGATGCGCCCGGCCGACGCCGCGCCGCGCGTGGCACCCGGCGCCAGCCTGAGCCTGCAAATGCACCACCACCGCGCTGAGCACTGGATCGTGGTGCAAGGCACCGCCGAAGTGACCAACGGCGACAAGGTGTTCTTGCTTTCAGAAAACCAGAGCACCTACATCCCGATTGGTGCGGTGCACCGCCTGCACAACCCCG
>NZ_NWMV01000143.1 GCF_002837145.1 Macromonas nakdongensis
TTCGTGGACGCCGAGCAAGGCACCCTGGACGCGTTGGTGGAGTTCCTGGGCGTGGTGGCCAGCGGCCGCTGTGCCGCGGTCAGCGACCCGGACTGGCCCCCCGCCGTGCGCGAAGCGGTGCGGGCCGGGGTTTCGGCCGAGCCGGCCGACCTGCCCGGGCCGACGCCTACCACACCGTTCTACATCGGCTTCACCTCGGGCAGCACCGGCTTGCCCAAAGGCTTTCGGCGCCACCACCGCTCCTGGACCGAGAGCTTCCGCGCCTGTCTGGATGCCTTCGGCCCCGACGCCGCCACGCCCCTGCTGGCGCCTGGCCGCATGGCGCATTCCCTGTTCCTGTTCGGCATGTTGCTCGGGTTATGGACCGGCGCCGGCGTGGTGCTGCAGGAGCGGTTTTCGGCCGGCCGCGCTCTGGACACCCTGCGCCAGGGCCGGACGCCCAGCCTGGTGGCCGTGCCCAGCCAGTTGCTGATGATGCTGGAGTGGGCCGCCCGCCGCGCCCAGCCGCCCATCGACGGTGTGCGGCTGGTGCTGATCAGCGGGGCGCGCTGGATGCGCCAACGCACGGCAGAGTTGCAGGCCCTGTTTCCGCGGGCCCGGCTGATCGAGTTCTACGGCGCCTCGGAAACCAGCTTCATCGCCTGGATGCCGGCCGACGCCGATGCGCCGCCCAGCACCGTGGGGCGGCCGTTTGCCCAGGTGGATATCGAGATCCGGCCGGTGGGCGACCCGGCCGGGGCCGGGCTGATTTTCGTGCGCAGCCCGATGCTGTTCATGGACTACGTGGGCCAGGCCGACGACGCCACCCAGGCCTGGCGCGAGGGCGACTGGCTGTCCGTCGGCGATATGGGGCATTGGGACGACGCAGGCCGCCTGTGCCTGGTTGGGCGGCACCAGCGCATGGTCGTGACTCAGGGCAAGAACCTGTTCCCGGAAGAGGTGGAGTCGGTGCTGGCGGCGCACCCGGCGGTGGCGGCCGCTTCGGTGCAGGGGCTGTTCGACCCGGTGCGGGGGCAGCAGGTGGTGGCGGTGCTGGCGCTGGCGCCAGACGCGCCGGCCAGGCCCAGCGCCCAGGCGCTGTCGGCCTGGTGCCGCGCCCGGCTGGAAGCCTACAAAGTGCCGCGCCGCTACCTGGTCTGCACTTCCTGGCCCTGGACCGCCAGCGGCAAGACCGACCACGCCGCCTTGGCCCGGGCCTTGGCCCCGAACGGCAACACGGCCTCGGCCCGATGTCTGCAGAGCCTGTCCTGATTGCCGGTGCGGCGCGCAGCGCGGTGGTGCCGCGCGGGGGCGCCTTTGCCGAGCTGGAGCCCCACGAACTGGCCGCGCCCGTGCTGCGGGCCTTGTTGCAACGCACGAGGCTGGCCCCGTCCGCGGTCGATGCCGTGGTGCTGGGCAACGCCCTGGGGGCCGGTGGCAACCCGGCGCGGCTGCTGGCCCTGGCCGCCGGACTGCCTGTGGGGTGTGCGGCCCTGACGGTCGATACCCAGTGCTGCGCCGGCCTGGACGCCCTGGCCCTGGGCGTGGGCCTGCTGACCTCGGGCCAGGCCTCGGTGGTGGTGCTGGGCGGGGTGGAGGCCTGGTCGAGGGCGCCGCTGCGGGCCCGCCGCCCACGCCACCCGGGCGAGGCCCCCGTGCCCTACGAGCGCCCCGCCTTTGCCCCCGCACCCTGGCCGGACCCAGACATGCTGCTCTCGGCCGCCCGTTACGCCGCCCGGCACGGCCACACCCGCGAACAGCAGGAACGCTACGCTCTGGACAGCCACGCCCGGGCCTTGGCGCACCGGACGCGGTTGGCCGACGAAATGGTCCCGGTGGTCGGGGTGTCACACGATCTGAACCCCCGGGTCTTGAGTGCCGACCGGGCAGCCCGTTTTCCGGTCTTGTTCCCACCGCCGACGCTGGGCGATGACGGCCTGCCCCTGGCGCCCGAATGCGCGCTGACCGCGCTGACCGTTTCGGCCCAGGCCGACGGCGCCGCCCTGGTGCTGCTGGCCACGGCGGCGGCCTGCGCCCGCTGGGGCCTGCGCCCGCAGGCGCTGTGGCGCGCCAGTGCGTCGGTGGGCAGCGACCCGGGCACGCCCCTGCTTGCGGCCGAACGCGCCGCCACCGAGGCCTGTCGGCGCGCCGGTGTGTCCGGACCCGGCGCGCTCCGCGCGCTGGAACTGCACGACGCCTTCGCGGTGCAGGGGCTGGACTTCTGCCAGCGC
>NZ_NWMV01000144.1 GCF_002837145.1 Macromonas nakdongensis
TTCCTGGGCTACCGGGCGCCGACCTTGGCGCACCCCACCGCCGAGGACGCGGACAGCCGCGATGCCCTGGCCCTGGTCCTCTTGGCCGGCGTGCTCGACGGTCACAGCGCCGCCCGTCTGGAGCGGGCCCTGGTGCAAGGGCGTCCGGCCGGCGCGGCCGTGGGGCCGCGGCTGGCCGACAGCGTGGGGGCCGGCTTCGACGTGGACGGGCGCGGACCCGCCCTGTTCCTGCTCACCGCCACGCCGGTCCAGGGCGTGCCACCCGAGCGCCTGGAAGCGGCGCTCAAGGCCGAAGTCCAGCGGGTGGCCCGCGAAGGGGTGAGCGCCGCCGAGCTGCAGCGCGTCAAACACCAGTGGGCGGCGGCGGAGGTGTTCCAGCGCGACTCGCTGTTCGCCCAGGCCCGCGAACTGGGCAGCCACTGGGCCCAGGGCTGGCCGGTCGATGCTTCCGCCACCCTGTTGCAGCGCCTGAACGCCATCACCCCCGAACAGGTGCAGGCCGTGGCCCGCCGTTACTTCGACGACGACCGGATGACCGCCGGTCTGCTGCTGCCGGAGGTGACGCGATGACCAACCGCAGAGAGGGATCCTGGCGCCGGGGCCGGCGCTGGCTGGTTGGGCTGGCCTGCTGCCTCCAGGCCGGACTGGCCGCGGCCGCCTTGCCCATCGAGCACTGGACCCAGCCCAGTGGTGCCCAGGTCTATCTGGTGCGCACCGACAACCTGCCCATGCTCGACATCCAGATCGATGTGGACGGGGGCAGCCGGCGCGATCCGGCCGACCGCGCCGGTCTGGCCAGTGCGACCGCGCTCATGTTGGGCCGGGGGGTGCAGGCCACGGCCGCCGGCCCGGCCCTGGACGAGAACGCTGTGGTCGAGGCCTGGGCCGACCTGGGCGCGCAATTCGGCGCCAGCGCCAGCGCCGACCGCCTGAGCTTCACCCTGCGCACCCTGACCCAGCCCGACCTGCTGCGCGCGGCCGTGGCGCTGGCGGCGCGGCAACTGGCGGCGCCGGCCTTCCCGGCCCCCGTCTGGGCGCGCGAGCGCCAGCGCCTAGTGGCGGCGTGGCGCGAAGCCCAGACCCGGCCAGACACCCTGGCAGGACGCCGTTTTGCCCAGGCGGTGTACGCTGACCACCCCTACGGCCAGGAGGCCCGGCCCGACACCTGGGCGGCCATCGACACCTCGGCCATGCGCGCCTTTTACCGGCGCCATGCCCGTGCGTGCGATGCCCGGGTCACCCTCGTGGGGGCGGTGGGGCGGGAAGAGGCGGGTCCGTTGGTGGACGCGCTCCTGGCCGGCTGGCGGCCGCACGCTTGCCAGGCCCTGCCGCCGGTGCCCGAGGTGGCTGCCCTGACCCAGGCGCAGCGTATCCAGTTGCCCTTTGCCGCCGCCCAGGCACAGGTGCTGGTCGGCCAGCCCGGCATCGCCCGCAGCGACCCGGATTTTCTCGCCCTCACCGTGGGCAACCACATCCTGGGGGGCGGCGGGTTCACCTCGCGGTTGATGCAGGAGCTGCGCGAAAAGCGCGGCCTCACCTATGGCGTCTACAGCCAGTTTTCGCCCGGTCGCCACGCCGGCGCCTTCAGCGTGTCGGTGCAGACCCGGCCCGACCAGGCCGACCAGGCGGTGGCCCTGGTGCACGAAGCCTTGCAACGCTTTGTCGCCGAAGGTCCGACCGAGGCGGAGCTGGCCGCGGCCCAGGCCGCCCTCGTCAACGGTTTTGCCCTGCGCCTGGACAGCAACCGCAAGCTGCTCGACCACGTCGCCGCCCTGGCCTGGAACGGTTTGCCCCTGGACTACCTGGACCGCTGGACCGAGCGCGTGGCCGCCATCGACCGCGCGCAGATCGTGCGGGCTTTTCAGCGTGTGCTGCAGCCCGACCGGCTGGTCACCGTGGTGGTGGGGGCGGCACCGTGAAGGCGCGCCCGCACAACGGCACCGGCGAGGTGCGCATCATCGGCGGCCAGTGGAAGCGCAGCAAGCTCTCGGTGCCGGCGCGCCCGGGCCTGCGGCCGACACCCGACCGCGTGCGCGAAACCCTGTTCAACTGGCTGGGCCAGGACCTGACGGGCTGGCGCTGCCTCGATGCCTTCGCGGGCAGCGGCGCCCTGGGACTGGAGTCTGCCTCGCGCGGGGCCGCCCAGGTGCTGCTGCTGGAGTTGGACGCGGGGCTGGCGGCCAGCCTCCGGGGCCACGCCGAGCGCCTGCGCGCCACCGCCGCCGGGCGTTTGGGACATTGTGTTCCTCGACCCACCGTTTGGTGACGTGGCCAGCGCTGGCAACGAAACCCTGTTTCGCCAGGCACTGGCGGCGCCCTTGCCCTTGCTCAACGCCACGGGCTGGGTCTACCTGGAGGCTC
>NZ_NWMV01000145.1 GCF_002837145.1 Macromonas nakdongensis
TCAATTCCCGGGGCGGTTCATATTGGCGAAAGGCGTGGCTGTGTAGCCCACATACGCCTTTCGAGTGAAGGAGTGCAACAACTGCCGAATGAGGCTGTTGATGGTTTTGGGGGAGTGCTCTTCGTCTGGCGTCCCATCGTCGTTGAAGAGCTGCTCGCCCGTATCCACAGACGCGTTGTCTGCCTCGTCGTCGATCATCAGAAGCGGCAGTTTGGTTACAAGCTTCCAATCGGGAGCCTTGGGCAGCGGGCAAGGCGTGTCGGCAACGCGCGTCTGAACCCACCTCAGCAGTTCAGTGAGCACGGTCTTTTGCTTCTTCACAACGAACACCCATGGCCGCTCCTCAGGCGAGATGCCGTGAAAGTGTTTGGCGATGCTCTTGCTGAAGTCGCCGTTCTCCGCCCTTGTTGTTGCAGAGTTGGTTTTGAGGTCCTCGCCGAACGATGCCACCCCGATAGCTACGCCCGGGTCGCCACCTGGTGTGGTTTCATATCCAAGGAACCCCTCCTCGAGGCGAATCTGGGTTTGCGAGCGAAGATTGTTGTGCAGGCCTGCCAGCACAATGATGATCTTGTAGCCGGCGTCCGCAGCCTTGTTGATCAAGCCGGTGTAGTTGCTTGTCTTGCCGGATTGCACATGCCCGACGACAAGGCCGCGCCTATCCCAAGGGTCTGTGCGAAGCGGGTCTTCGAGCAGGCCAAGAATATCGTTGGTAGACTCGTCGAGCCCGTCGACCACCACATCCGACAGTTTCGATTCTTGGTAGTCGCGGTAGCGGCGCCAGTAGTGCCAGTCCTTTTTCCGGGCGGCGTTGAGCCAGTCGATGTGGCCGGTGTTGTCCTTTAGGGTGGTGGCCTTGCCCATTCGGTGGCTGAATCGCTGAATCAGAGTGGCGACCACGACGGCTTCGTCCAGTGGGATGGGTGGATCGCTTGCAAACATCGCAGCGGCCAACTTCACCTTGTCTGCGATATACGCAGGGGTAATTTTTGATGAATCCTTCTCAGCTTTCACCAGCCGTTGCGCGGTAGCGATGACATCGTCGAGCAGCTGCGCCTGCGCTGCTGCCTCTTCTGCTGCGATCATTTATTACTCCCTAAATTTGCGATAAGCGTTGGAAACTTTTGGAACGGCTCTGTTCGCAACATCGACTTGCGCGCCTCTTCGACGCTCAGGCCCTTGCGTTCAATCAGGTCGTTGAACAGCACGCTCGCGACCTCGATCACGGCAGAGTTGGGTTCGCCTTCGAAGCCGGTTCGAGGTGTTTCTTTGTTTTCGGCGGTGTCCAGCCAGATCCGCTGCACGGGCACAGTCTCTTCGATGACACGAAGCATTGACTTGACGAGGTTGGCCATTGGGCCTGCGTTGGCAAGCACTGCGGAAACCGATGGATGGGACTCGTCGATTCGAT
The DNA here is from genome assembly GCF_002837145.1 of Macromonas nakdongensis. GTDB lineage: Bacteria > Pseudomonadota > Gammaproteobacteria > Burkholderiales > Burkholderiaceae_C > Macromonas_B > Macromonas_B nakdongensis. The sequence continues at coordinate 1,412 of NZ_NWMV01000145.1, forward strand.
ATCTAAGCCCAGACTTGAGCCGGTCGACCCGCCAAGCTTGTTCAATCGGTTGGTTTCCGGCGGTCGGCGTAGGCGAGCCGCGGTAGGCAAAAACACGCCTTGCGCGGTCCCGTGTGTTTTCGGCCAATGAGGTCAGCCAAGGGCGCAGCGACACAGGGGGACGAGACGTGGATTTGCGAACGTCGATTTTCCAGTCCGCGTCAGCGGTGTTTGGGATGTCCAGCCGAATGCGAGCCAAGCGATGGGCCTCTTCACGGTTCCAGGCTCTTCCATTGCCAAGGCCAAGCCAGCCGCCTGCGACCAGGAGGCGCTCGTTGCGGTAGACGTAAAAGCCTTGCTGCGCAGTCCAGCCGGCGGGCCCGGCATTGGATTCGAACTCGCGGCGCGTGTCAAGGTAGTT
>NZ_NWMV01000146.1 GCF_002837145.1 Macromonas nakdongensis
ATGGCAAAAGAGAAATTCGAGCGGACCAAGCCGCACGTCAACGTCGGCACCATCGGTCACGTGGACCACGGCAAGACGACCCTGACCGCCGCCATCACCACCGTGCTGGCTGCCAAGTTCGGTGGTTCGGCCAAGGCCTACGACCAGATCGACGCGGCTCCGGAAGAAAAAGCCCGCGGCATCACCATCAACACCGCCCACGTGGAATACGAAACGGCCAACCGCCACTACGCCCACGTGGACTGCCCCGGCCACGCCGACTACGTCAAGAACATGATCACCGGTGCCGCCCAGATGGACGGCGCCATCCTGGTGTGCTCCGCCGCTGACGGCCCGATGCCCCAGACCCGCGAACACATCCTGCTGTCGCGCCAGGTCGGCGTGCCCTACATCATCGTCTTCCTGAACAAGGCCGACATGGTGGACGACGAAGAGCTGCTGGAGCTGGTCGAAATGGAAGTGCGCGAGCTGCTGTCCAAGTACGACTTCCCCGGCGACGACACCCCCATCATCAAGGGTTCCGCCAAGCTCGCCCTGGAAGGCGACAAGGGTCCCCTGGGTGAAGGCGCCATCATGGCCTTGGCCGACGCCCTGGACAGCTACATCCCCACCCCGGAACGCGCCGTCGACGGCACCTTCCTGATGCCCGTGGAAGACGTGTTCTCCATCTCCGGTCGCGGCACCGTGGTGACCGGCCGTATCGAGCGCGGCATCATCAAGGTCGGCGAAGAAATCGAGATCGTCGGCATCTCCACCACCCAGAAGACCACCTGCACCGGCGTGGAAATGTTCCGCAAGCTGCTGGACCAAGGCCAGGCTGGCGACAACGTCGGCATCCTGCTGCGCGGCACCAAGCGCGAAGAAGTGCAGCGCGGCCAAGTGCTGTGCAAGCCCGGCTCCATCAAGCCGCACACCCACTTCACCGGTGAGGTCTACGTGCTGAGCAAAGACGAAGGCGGCCGCCACACCCCCTTCTTCAACAACTACCGCCCGCAGTTCTACTTCCGCACCACCGACGTGACTGGCTCCATCGAGCTGCCCGAGGGCAAGGAAATGGTGATGCCGGGCGACAACGTGTCGATCACCGTCAAGCTGATCGCTCCGATCGCCATGGAAGAAGGTCTGCGCTTCGCCATCCGTGAAGGCGGCCGCACCGTCGGCGCCGGCGTCGTGGCCAAGATCATCGACTGAGAAGGACGCTGATCATGAGCAAGCAAAAAATCCGCATCCGCCTGAAAGCGTTCGACTACAAGCTGATCGACGCCTCTGCCGCCGAGATCGTCGACACCGCCAAGCGCACCGGCGCGATCGTCAAGGGCCCGGTGCCCCTGCCGACCCGCATGAAGCGT
>NZ_NWMV01000147.1 GCF_002837145.1 Macromonas nakdongensis
CCACGTCGGCCAGACCCGAAACGGCCGACAGCACCAGCAGCCCGCGGTCGCCCAGCCAGTCGCGCGCGGCCGGCACCAGCACCGCGATCAGGCCCAGAAAGGCGCCAAAGCCCAGGGCCGTGCCCAGGCCGGAGGTGGGGCCCAGCCCCGGGGCGTTGGCGCTGGCCGGCGTGGGGACCTGAGGGGTGTGCCGGGCGTGGTAGCCGCCCAGCGCCAGCAACACCAGGCCCGGGGCGAGCAGGGTGGCGCCCAGCGCGGCCAGCAGCGCGGGCTGGATGGCGGCGATCAGCGCGGCCATGCGCAGGAACATCACGCCCCAGGCCGCCAGGGTGCCGGCGGCGGCGGCCCGCGCCAGCTCGGGTTGGGCGCGGCCGTGGCGGGCCAGTGCCAGGGTGGCTGCGGTGGACGAGGCCAGTCCACCCAGCAGCCCGGTCCACAGCAGCCCGCGGTGGGCGCCGGTCAGGCGCATGGCCCCGTGTCCGCACAGCGACAGGCCGGTGATCAGCACCACCGCCCACCACAGCTGCTGCGGGTTCCAGGCCTGGTAGGGGCCGTAGCCGGTGTCGGGCAGGTTGGGCAGGATGACGACGGTGAGCACCAGGAGTTGCAGGGCCGCGCTCAGTTCCCGGTGCTCGATCGCGCGCAGCCAGCCGTGCAGCGTGGGCTTGAGGTCGAGCAGCACCGACACCACCACCGCCGCGGCGATGGCCAGGGCCATCCCGCCGGCCGCGGCATAAGCGCCCAGCAGCAGCGTGACCAGCATGGCCACGGCGCTGGTCACGCTCAGGCGCCGGCTGCTGCTGGCCGCCTGCCAGTACGAGGCCACCAGCAGCATCGCCACGCTCAGCAGCGCGGCCACCAGCGGCCAGGGCCCGAAGCGCGGCAGCCAGTTGCCCAGCAGGCCGCCCAGCAGCCCCACCAGGGCGAAGGTGCGCAGGCCCGCCACCCGGCCGCCTTCGGGCAGGTCGCGTTCTTGCCAGCCGCGTTGCAGGCCGATCAACAGGCCGATCAGCAGGGCGGCGCCCAGGCCCAGCGCGTCGGGGGGAAGTTGCAGTGCGTCCATCGAAAACTCCGTCAGCCATGGTACGCGAGCGCGGCCCGCCTGTCTTGCCGGACAATCGCCCCATGCACCCGAACGCCTTGCTGGACCACGCCGCCGATCTGATCGAGCAGGTGCTGTCCTTCCAACACCCCGCCGACGCCACCGTGGCGCGCTACACCAAAGAACACCGCCAGTTGGGCCCGCGCGAGCGGCACACCTTGGCCGATCTGGTCTACGCCGTGCTGCGCGAGTGGCCGCGCCTGCGCTGGTGGCTGCGCAGCGCCCCCGCCGACCTGCCCCCGCCCAAGGGCCTGGCGCCCGCCCGGCGCCAGGC
>NZ_NWMV01000148.1 GCF_002837145.1 Macromonas nakdongensis
CCTGCTGGCCCTGGCCGACGAGTCCGGCGTGCTGGCGCTGGCCGACGCCCAGCGCCGGGGCGCGCCCATCAACGCCACCGAACACCGGGCCGCCCTGCACGCCGCGCTGCGCGGCAGCCACTGGGCCGACGCGCCGTGGGGACCGGCCATTGCCGGAACGGTGCAGGCCGAACTCAACCGCTTCCTCGACGCGGCCGAACGCTTGCGCGACGGCCGCTGGCGCGGCCACCGCGGCGAGCGCATCACCGACGTGGTCAACATCGGCATCGGTGGCTCCGACCTGGGGCCCCGCATGGCGGTTCAGGCGCTGGACGCGCACGTCAGCCCGCCGGTGCGGGTGCACTTCGTCTCCAACCCTGACGCCTGGTCGCTGCACAGCGAACTGCGCCGCCTGCGCCCGGACCAGACCGTCTTCGTGGTGCAAAGCAAGACCTTCACCACCCAGGAAACCATGACGCTGGCGGCTTCGGCCCGGCGCTGGCTGGCCGATGGCGGCCTGGGCACGGCCGAGCAGCAGGCGCCGCACCTGATTGCCGTGACCGCCGCGCCCCAGGTGTCAGCGGCGCAAGGCTACGCGCCGGCCCACACCTTCGGCTTCTGGGACTGGGTGGGGGGCCGCTACTCGGTCTGGTCGGCCATCGGGCTGCCGCTGGCGGTGGCCATTGGCGCGGCGAACTTCCGCGAATTCCTGGCCGGCGCCCACGCCATGGACCGGCACTTCTGGGAGGCCCCCCCGGCCCGCAACCTGCCGCTGGTGCTGGCGCTGTTGGGCGTGTGGAACCGCAACTTCCTGGGCTGCCCCACCCACCTGATCGCGGCCTACGCCGGGCGCCTGTTCCACTTCGCGCGCTACCTGCAGCAGCTCGACATGGAATCCAACGGCAAGTCCACCCACGTGGACGGGCAGCCCGTGCAGGTGGCCACCGGCCCCATCGTCTGGGGCGGGCTGGGCATCGAAGGGCAGCACGCCTACTTCCAGCTGTTGCACCAGGGCCAGCACCGGGTGCCGGTGGATTTCATCGGTGTGGCCAGCGAGGACACCCCGCTGCCCCTGGCCCACGAACACCACCGCGTGGTGCTGCTCAACCTGCGCGCCCAGGCCGACGCCCTGGCCCTGGGCCGACCCGAGGCCGACACCCTGGCCCTGCTGGAACGCAGCGGCCTGGACCCGGCCGAGGTGCGCGCCCTGTTGCCGCACCGCAGTTTCCGCGGCAACGTGCCCAGCAACACCCTGTGGCTGCCGGCCATGACGCCGCACAGCCTGGGCGCGCTGACCGCGCTGTACGAACACAAGGTGTTCTGCCAGGCCGCGCTCTGGGGCATCCACCCCTACGACCAGTGGGGCGTGGAACTCGGCAAAACCCTGGCCCAGGCCCTGGAACGCCAGGCCGCGCCCGCCCCCGTTTCCTGACCCCCTCCACCCAGCGCACACACCATGGCCCGCCACCCCTCCGACTCCCCCGACAAGGACCAACCCCTGATCGACGACATCCGCCTGCTGGGCCGGCTGTTGGGCGACGTGATCCGCGAACACGAGGGCTTGGCGGTGTACGGGTTGATCGAGCAAATCCGCCAGCTCTCGGTGGCCTACCGCCGCCAAGCCGACCAGGCCGCCGACAAGCAGCTCAAAAAGCTGCTCAAGGGCCTGAGCGACGACCAGGCGGTGAGCGTGATCCGCGCCTTCACCTACTTCAGCCACCTGGCCAACCTGGCCGAAGACCGCCACCACATCCGCCGCCGCGCCGTGCACGAGCGCGCCGGCAGCGTGCAGGAGGGCAGCCTGGCCCACACCTGGGCGCGCATGCGCGACGCCGGCGTGGACGCCGACGCCATCGCCCGCACGCTGGCCCACGGGCACCTCTCTCCCGTGCTCACCGCCCACCCGACCGAGGTGCAGCGCAAGAGCATTCTGGATGCTGAGCGCGACATCGCCCGCCTGCTGACCGAGCGCGACGCCATCGAGCAGGCCGCCGGCGGGGTGCGCCCCGGCGACCGCTTGCTGGCGCGCGAACTGGCCGCCAACGAGGCGCACATGCTGGCGCGCGTGACGCAGCTCTGGCACACCCGGCTGCTGCGCTTCACCAAGCTCACCGTGGCCGACGAGATCGAGAACGCGCTGACCTACTACCAGAGCACCTTCCTGCCGGAAATCCCGCGCCTGTACGGCCAGATCGAACAAGCCCTGGACGGCCGCACCGTGGCGCCCTTCCTGCGCATGGGCCAGTGGATCGGAGGCGACCGCGACGGCAACCCCAACGTCACCGCCGACACCCTGCGCCACGCCCTGCAACAGCAGGCTGACGTGGCCCTGCGCCACCTGCTGACCGAGGTGCACCGCCTGGGCGCGGAACTGTCACTGTCGGCCATGCTGCTGCCGGTGCCGCCGGCCATGCAGGCGCTGGCCGAGCGCTCGCCCGACACCAACGCCCACCGCCAGGACGAACCCTACCGCCGCGCGCTCACCGGCGTCTACGCGCGCCTGGCCGCCACCTTGCGCGAATTGACCGGTGGCGAAGCCGCGCGCCACGCCGTGGCCCCGCAAAGCCCCTACGCCAGCGCGGAAGAGCTGCTGGCCGACCTGCACACCATCGAAGGCGCGTTGCAGGCCCAGTGCTGCGAAGCCCTGGCCCAGCACCGCCTCCGGCCCTTGATCCGCACGGTGGAGGTGTTCGGCTTCCACCTCGCCACGGTGGACCTGCGCCAGAGTTCGGACCAGCACGAACTGGCCGTGGCCGATCTGCTGGCCCACGCCCGCCTGGAGCCCGACTACAGCGCCCTGGGCGAAGACGCCAAGCAGCAACTGCTGCTGCGCCTGCTCAACGACGCGCGCCCGTTGCGCGTGCCCGGCGCGGCCTACACCGCCCACACCCTGAGCGAGCTGGCCATCTTCCAGACCGCGCGCGAGCTGCGCGAGCGCTTCGGCGCCGCCTGCATCCGCCACGCCATCATCAGCCACACCGAAACGGTGAGCGACCTGCTGGAAGTGCTGCTGCTGCAAAAGGAAGTGGGCCTGATGCGCGGCACCCTGGACCGCGACG
>NZ_NWMV01000149.1 GCF_002837145.1 Macromonas nakdongensis
GGCCAGGGCCAGCAGGGCTTCCAGCACCTCGGGCGTCACGGCCTGGCGGCTGGCGTCCAGCCGCAGGCCGGCGGCCTCCCATTGCAGGGCGGCGTGGCGGGCGTCCTGGCCCGGGGCCAGCAGTTCGCGCAGGTGGGGCAGGCCCTGCTGGGCCAGGGTCTGCAGGCGTTGCCAGGCCCGGCGTTGGGGCGGTGGGGTGAAATGGGTCATGCGTGCACGCGGCAGATTTGGAGCATGTTGGTGCCGCCTGGGGTGCCCATGGGCTCGCCGCAGGTGATGGCGTAGACGTCGCCCGGCTGCACGATGCCGCGCGCCTTCAGCTGCTGCTCGGCCTGGGCCAGGGCGGTGTCGCGGTCGGCGCTGGTGTCCATCAGCAGCGGGCGCACGTTGCGGTACAGCGCCATGCGCCGTTGCGCGGCCAGCTTGGAGGTCAGGGCGTAAATCGGCAGGTGCACCTTGTGCCGGCTCATCCACAGCGCGGTGGAGCCTGATTCCGTCAGCGCGACGATGGCCTTGGCCCCCAGGTGCGAGGCGGTGAACAGCGCGCCCATGGCGATGGACTGGTCGATGCGCTCGAAGGTCTTGCCCAGAAAGTCGGATTCCAGCTCGTGGTGGTCGGCGGCCTCGGCGGCCTCGCAGATGCGGGCCATTTCCTGCACCGTTTGCAGGGGGTACTTGCCGGCGGCGGTTTCGGCGCTCAGCATCACCGCGTCGGTGCCGTCCAGCACCGCGTTGGCCACGTCGCTCACCTCGGCGCGGGTGGGCACCGGCGCCTGGATCATGCTCTCCATCATCTGCGTGGCGGTGATGACCACCTTGTCGTGCTCGCGCGCCAGCCGGATCATGCGCTTTTGCAGCGCCGGCACGGCGGCGTGGCCGACCTCCACCGCCAGGTCGCCGCGCGCCACCATGATGCCGTCGGACGCGCGCAGGATGTTCTCCAGCTCGGGGATGGCCTCGGCGCGCTCGATCTTGGCGATCAGCCCCGGCTTGTGGTCGGGCGGGCAGGCCACCTGGCAGAGCTGGCGTGCCAGTGCCATGTCGGTGGCGGTTTTCGGGAAGCTCACCGCCACGTAGTCGGCGCGCAGGGCCATGGCGGTCTTGATGTCTTCCATGTCCTTGGCCGTCAGGGCCGGCGCGGTCAGCCCGCCGCCCTGCTTGTTGATGCCCTTGTTGTTCGACAGCTCGCCGCCGATGGCCACCGTGGTGTGCACCGCCGCACCCTCCACCCGCGTCACGGTCAGCACGATCAGGCCGTCGTTGAGCAGCAGCGTGTCGCCGGCCGTCACGTCGCGCGGCAGTTCCTTGTAATCCAGGCCCACGCCCTGCGCGTTGCCCGGTTCGGTGCGGGCGGCGTCGAGCACGAACGGCGCGCCCTCCTGCAGTTGCACCCGGCCTTCGGCGAACTTGCCGACGCGGATTTTCGGGCCCTGCAGGTCGGCCATGATGGCGACCTCGCGGCCGGCGCGCTGTGCCGCGGCCCGCACCCGTTCGGCGCGGTCGATGTGGTCCTGCGCGCTGCCGTGGGAAAAATTCAGCCGCACCACGTCCACCCCGGCGCGCACCATGGCTTCGAGGATGGCGGGCTCGCTCGAGGCGGGGCCCAGGGTGGCAACGATCTTGGTGGCGCGCAAGGACATGCAAGGGTCTCCGTGTGGGGGCGCGGGGTCGCGCCACGTGGGTGGCATCGATTATTTCAGTTTCGGCCGCGACACCCGGCCGATTTCACCTGCGCGACAATGAATATTCTTCACAGCCTCGCCGTCCATCCATGCTTTTGAACTTTTCCGTCAAGCCCCTGAAGGGAGTGCGCATCGTCAGCCTGGCCCTCAACCTGCCCGGCCCGGCCGCGCTGTGGCGTTTGCGTGCCATGGGCGCCCGCTGCACCAAGGTCGATCCGCCCGCCGGCGACCCGATGCGCCTGTACAGCCCGGCCGCCTTCGCCGACCTGTCGGCCGGGCTGAAGGCCGTCACGCTCGACCTCAAGGCCGCCGACGGCCAGGCCAAGCTGCACAAGCTGCTTGCCCAGGCCGATGTGCTGCTGACCTCCTTCCGTCCCTCGGCCTTGGCCAAGCTGGGGCTGGACGGCAAAAGCCTCAAGCGCGCCCATCCGGCGCTGTCGCTGGTCACCATCGTCGGTGCCCCCGCCGAACGCGCCGAAGAACCGGGCCACGACCTGACCTACCAGGCCGAGGTCGGTCTGGTGGCCGACCTGGCCGTGCCGCCCAGCCTGCTGGCCGACATGGCCGGCGCCCTGGCCGCGTCGGAAGCGGTGCTGCAGGCGCTGCTGGCGCAGCGCGCCAGCGGCAAGGGCGTCCGCCTGGAGGTGGCATTGTCGGAGGCCGCGCGCTGGCTGGCCCTGCCGCGCCAGTGGGGCCTGACCGCGCCCGGCCAGTTGCTGGGCGGCGCCCACGCCGGCTACCGTGTCTACCCCTGCAAGAACGGCCGGGTGGCGCTGGCCGCGCTG
>NZ_NWMV01000015.1 GCF_002837145.1 Macromonas nakdongensis
CGGCGGCCCGGTCCAGCGCCGGCAACGCCGGCACCGCGGTGTGGAAGCCGTGCAGTGCCTGGGGCACGGCCTCACCCACCCAGACGTAGCGATAGGGCGCACTGGGCCGGCGCTGTGGTGCCGCGGGTTGGCGGTCGCGCTGCACGGCAAAGCCCAGCACCACGTCTTTCCCCGCCAGGGTGTCGGCCAGCACCGCGTCGTGCTGCGGCAGGCGCAACAGGCTCTGGCGCACCGCGGCGGGCAGGGGCCACAGGTCCACCACCGCGTCGGGCGAGGTGCGGTCGGCCTCGGCGAACACCACGTCAAAACCGATGGCGGCGGCCCCGGCATCGCTCAGGCGCTGCACCAGTTCGGCGATGCGGGTGCGCGGCCACGGCCACTGGCCCACCTGCGCCAGGCTGGCCTCGTCGATGTCAACGATGCGCACCGGCACCGCTTCGTAAACCCGGGGCTGCCAGCGCTGGTACTGGTCGTAACCCTGGTGGCGCAAAGTTTGCATGAACAAGGGGTCGGTCACCAGCAGCAACAGGCCCAGGCCGACCGCCACCGCCGACAACAGCACCGCCACGGCGTTGAGGGACCACTTTTTCATCGTCGGCTCGGCGTGCCTGCCGGGACCTGCGGGGTGCCGCCGCCCCGCCCGGTGGGGAACAGTTGCACGAAACGACTTTTCATTTTCATCATCGTCGATAGAATGAAGTTCGACAGATTTTGTTACATCCCGGCCGTGGTGCCACCACAGCCCCTCACTTGCCAAGGTGTTTCACCATGAACATGCATTTGAAGCTGTCCGTGCTCGCCGGCCTGGTGGCCCACGCGCTGGGCCATGCACAAACCTTGCCCGTCCCCCTGGTGGACGCGGCCCGGACCGCGGTGCTGGCCAGCCCCGACGTGCAGGAGCGCTGGAAGGCCTTCCGCGCCACCGAAGACGGCGTGGACGTGGCCCGGGCGGCGTGGCGGCCCCAGGTCGATCTGACCGCCAACGTGGGCCAACAGCACCGCCACACTCCCGGCCAGGACCTGGGCACCTTTCCCATCCGCGGCAGCGATCTCCGCCTGACCCAACTGCTGTTCGACGGCGGTGTGGCCGGCAGCGCCATCCGCGAAGCCGGCGTGGACCGCCTGCGCAGCTACTACGACCTCACCGCCGCCGGCGAAACCATCGCCCTGCAGGTGACCCAGGCCTACCTCGACCTGCTGCGCCACCGCGAACGGGTGGCCCTGGCCACCGAGCATTACGCCGAACACCGGCGCACCAGCGACATGCTGCAGGAGCGCAGCAACGCCGCCGTGGCCCGCCGCTCCGACCTGGAACAGGCCCTGGGCCGCCTGGCCCTGGCGGAGTCAGAGCTGACGGACGAAACCACCGCCCTGAACAACGCCGCGGTGCGCTACCAGCGCCTGGTGGGCACCCTCCCACCCGCGCAGCTGCCGGCCTGGCCCGAAACCGCGCACCTGGCTGCTATGCCCACCAATGCCGAAACCGCCCTGCGCGACGGCCTGCGGCACAACCCCAGTCTGCGCGCCGCCTGGCAGAACCTGCGCGCCCGCCAGGAAGCGGTGGACGGGCGCCAAGCCGCCTTCCTGCCCCGGGTGGAGTTGCGCGTGTCCACCGAACGCGACAAGAACCGCGACGGCGTCGCCGGCCACGCCCGCGACCAGGTGGCCGAAGTGGTGCTGGAACAGAACCTGTATCGCGGTGGGGCCGACGTGGCCCGCCGCACCCAGGCCACCGCCCTGGCCGCGCGCGCGCAGGCCCAGTTCGAGCAGACCTGCCGCGAAGTCGGCCAAACCCTGTCGGTCGCCTACAAGGACAGCTACACCCTCGAAGAACAGCGCCGCCTGCTCGACGAGCAGCGCCTGGCGGTGGACAAGACCCGCACCGCCTTCCGCCAACAGTTCGACCTCGGCCAGCGCACCCTGCTCGACCTGCTCGACACCCAGACCGAGTACTTCGAGAGCCAGCGCAACTACCTCAACGCCCGTTACGACCAGCTCGCCGCCGAAGCGCGCACCCTCGCCGCCATGGGCGGCCTGGTGGCGCAACTGGGCGCGCAAGCCGCCGACCGCCCCACACCCCAGGCCCTGGGCCTGGACGGCGACGAGCACGACCCCTCGGCCCACTGTGCCGTGCCCGTGACCTTCATGGACTCGCTGGCGCGCATCAAGGCCGGGCTGGACATTCCCCGCCCGACCGGGCGCGGGTCCTACGTCGTGCTGCTGCCCAACGCCGACGGCAGCGTGGGCCGCGTTTCCGTCAGTGGCACCGGGGGGCAGCAGGAACTCCACCAGGCCGGCACCGGCACCCCCCTGCAAGGCCACCAGGCGCCCTCGGCCGTCAGCGACGGCGAAGTCCAGCGCGATTTCGGCGCCGCGCTCCAGGCGGCCCCAGCCCTGCCGGAAAAATTCACTTTGCTGTTCGACCAGGGCAGCACCCGCCTGAGCCGCGACAGCCGCGGCGAGTGGGACAAGGTCCTGGCCAGCCTGCGCCGCCGCCCGGCGGTGGACATCACCCTGGCCGGCCACACCGACACCGTCAGCAACGACCGGCTGAACGACGCGCTGGCGCTGCGCCGCGCCAAGGCGGTGGAAGCGATGATCCGCCGCAGCGGCTTCAAGAATGTGGTGATCGCCGTGGAAAGCCACGGCGCCAAGAACCTGGCCGTGCCCACCCCGCCGCAAACCGGCGAAGCACGCAACCGGCGTGTGCTGGTGACGGTGCGCTGAAACGGCCGCGCTGCCGTCGGCCAGACGGCGTCAACGGCCGGCCACGGCGGTCGGACCGGCGTCCACTTTCACCACGAAGTGCGTGCCACGCACGCCGATGGTGCCGGTTGGCGTGGTCACGCTCACCGCTTCGGGCTTGAGCTTGGCGATCGCGCCCGACACGTAATTCAGCGTGCCCTTGCTGAGCCGGGTGCCCAGTTTGAGCTTGCCTTCGCGCGGGGCGTACAGGTATTCGTCCACCACCAGCTCCGTGTCGGGGCCGAAGGACATCACGGTGTCGTCCTTGAAGGTCACCCCCAGGCTGCCTTGGGGACCGGTGATCAGGCGGTTGCCCTGGAACACCGGGGCCCCGACCACGGCCGCCTGGCGTTGGCTGCTGCTGGCCACGAAGGCCTGGCCTTTGACGGTTTTGACGTAGCCGATCGGCGGTTCGGCCGCCAGCGCCCAGCCCGAACACAGCAACCACGCGGCGGTCCAGAGTTTGGGGTTCATGACAGGGCTCCTTGCAGGGAAATGGGACAACGACACCACCCAGCAGAAGGCGGTACTTTTATCAGAATAACAAATTTCTCTGCCCTCCGGAAGCACCGCCCGTCTGTTGGGGGCCGACCAGACCGGGCTGTGCCGCACGGACTCAGGCCAGCGCCGCGATCCACTGGGTGGAGCCACGCAGTTTCTGCGCCATGTCCCGGGCCAGGTTTTCCAGCAGCACGATGTTCAGCACCGGTTCGCGCGCGCCGATGACCTGCAACTGCTCGGCCCCCAGCACGCGCAGGCGCACGGCGGTGTCGGCGAACACCGAAGCGCTGCGCGTGGTCTGGCCCAGCAGCACCATTTCGCCGAACACCATGCCAGGGCTCAGGGTCGAGATGCGCTGGTGGGCACCGTCGTCCAGCGGCACCAGCACGCTGACCTGGCCGGCCTCGACGAAGAAGATCTGACCATCGCTGGCCTGGCCGCTGTGCAGGATCTGGGTGCCGGCGGGGTGTTCCACGCAGCGCGCCACGGCCTCCAGTTCGGCCAGCAGGGGTGCGGGCAGGCCCTGGAACAGGGGGCCGTCGGCCAGGGTGGCGGACGCCGGCACCTGGTGGTCCGACTCGGCCATCAGGCGGTGCTCGCACCACTCCACGGCCAGGTCGTTGTCCTCGAAGCTCAAGAAGCCGTGGTCCTCCCGGCCGGCAGACTTGCGCAAGGGACCGCTGATCTGCGGACGCTGGTGGATGCGTGAGAACACCACCGCCACGCCATCCTGGGCCAGGCCCAGGCGGGTCTGGTTGAGCAGGCGCGCGGCGCTGTCGGTCAGGCCATCGACGCGGTGCATGTCCAGGATGAAGCTGTGCGTCTCGGGCGCCAGGGCCAGCATCTCCCGGATCACGTGCTCCATGCCGTCCACCGCCAGGAAGCCGTGCAGGCACAGGTACTTGATGCGGTGGGCCTGCTGCTGCAGGTGCGCGCGGACGCTGGGCGTGGGTTGCCGGCGCGAGGGCGCGTCGGCCGCGGTGTAGATGCGGCCCAGGGCCATGCGCGGGTCGTTGGTGCGCGAAAACACGTTCAGGTTGAAGTCGCGCGACAGGCGTTTGCAGACCTCGATGCCGCGCACGCTGTTGCCCTTGGCGTCCAGCCGCGGGGAGTACACGGCAATGCCAAAGCGCCCCGGCAGCACCGCGACGATGCCACCGCCCACCCCGCTCTTGGCCGGCATGCCGACGTCGGTCAGCCAGCTGCCGGCAAAGTCGTACATGCCGCAGGTCGCCATCACGCTGAGCACGCGCTCCACGTACTCCGGCGGCACCGCGCGCTCTTGCGTCACCGGGTTGACGCCGCCATTGGCCAGCGTGGCGGCCATGCAGGCCAGGTCCTGGCAGGTGACCAGCAGCGAGCATTGGCGGAAATAGTTTTCCAGCGAGGCCATGGGGTCGCCTTCGACAATGCCGAAGTTCTTCAGCATCCAGGCGATGCCGCGGTTGCGGTAGCCGGTCTCGCTCTCGGAGCGGTAGACCTGATCGTCCAGCGGCAGGTCGCGCCCGGCAAAGGCCGACAGCGCGCCCTGGATGCGGGCCCACTGCGCCTCGACCGTGGTGCCGTTCACCAAACTGGTGGTGGCGATGGCACCGGCGTTGATCATGGGGTTGAGCGGCGCACCGGTTTGGGGATGCAGGCTGATGGAATTGAAGGCGTCGCCGCTGGGCTCCACCCCCACTTTCTGCGACACGAACTCCGCGCCCCGGTCGGCCAAGGCGGTGGCATAGACAAAGGCCTTGGAGATCGACTGGATGGTGAAGGCCTGCTGCGCATCGCCCACGCTGTAGGCCACGCCGTCGGCCGTGACCAGGCAGATGGCAAAACCGTCGGGATCGACCTTGGACAGTTCGGGGATGTAACTGGCCAGCGCCCCGCCGCGTTCGTCGGCCAACTGGGCGTGCAGGCGCTCCAAGGCCGCCAGAATGGGGGATTGCATGGAAGGGGTCCCGGATCTTGACAAGAAGACCCGATCGAAGCACGTCCTGTGCCAGCGCCGGGCTAGGCCGGGGCGCGCAGGTCGAAGGTCTGCCCAGCCTCAAGCCACAGCAGGCGGTGGCGTTCCTCCAGACCCAGGGCGCGCAGTTCGGCCTCGATCAGCATGTGCTCCACCGGCTTGGTGTGGGTGATGCCGATCGGCACCCACTGGTGGCGGGCGTCGAGCTGGGCCAACTCTTGCGCCAGCAGGCTGGGGCAGAGGTGCTGGCTGCGCTGTGCCAAGCCCCGCTCCTTTTCGCTGAAAGCGGTTTCGATCACCAGCATGGCCAGCTGCTTCATCTGGTTGATGCGCGCCCAGAACGCAGGGGTGCCACAGGTGTCGCCGGTGAACACCCACTGGCCAACCGGCGTGTCCACCGCGTAGCCCACGGCCGGCACGGTGTGCTGCGCCGGCAGCACCTCGACCCGGTGTTGCGCGACGTGCACCACCTCGCCCACCTGCAAGGGCTCGAAGCGCAGGAACGGGGCCTCGACCGAGGGCAGGGCAGAAAAATCGGGCCAGATCGTGTGGTTGAACACATGGGCCTTCAGCGCCGCAATGGTTTCCGGCAGGGCGTGGGCCACCAGCGGCCGGCGCATGCTGCCGGCGATGGTGTCCAGCATCAGCGGCAGGGCGGCGATGTGGTCCAGGTGGGCGTGGGTGATGAAGACGTGCTCGATGCGCAGCATCTCCTCGACCGTCAGGTCCCCGACCCCGGTGCCCGCATCCACCAGGATGCGTTCGTCCACCAGGAACGACGTGGTTCGCGCGTGTTGCGCAATCGCACCCGAGCAGCCCAGAATTTTGATCTGCATGCAGCAGCCCCAACGACGGAGGTGATTAAATGTGCCCCATGGTACCCAATATTGAATCGCCTTCCAGCGCCCCGGTCGCGCTGATCGGGGCGCCCACCGATGTCGGGGCCGGGGTGCGCGGCGCCTCGATGGGGCCGGAGGCATTGCGTGTGGCGGGCCTGCAACAGGCCTTGCAAGGCCACGACCGGCGCGTGCTCGACCGCGGCAACCTGGCGGGCCCGGCCAACCCCTGGCAGGCACCGCAGCGGGGCTACCGCCACCTGGACGAGGTGGCCGCCTGGAACCGGGCCGTGCACGATGCGGTGCACGCCGAACTGGTGCAAGGGCACCTGCCCATCCTGCTGGGCGGCGACCACTGCCTGGCCATGGGCTCGATCGCCGCGGTGGCGCGCCATTGCCGCGCCCAAGGCCGGCGTCTGCGCGTGCTCTGGCTGGACGCGCACGCCGACTTCAACACCTCGGCGCTCACGCCCAGCGGCAACCTGCACGGCATGCCGGTGGCGTGCCTGTGCGGCTTCGGCCCCGAGGCCCTGACCGGCCTGGCCGGCCACAGCCCCGCGCTGTCGCCGGCCGAGGTGCGGCAAATCGGCATCCGCAGCGTGGACCCGGGTGAAAAACGCTTCGTTCACGCGCAGGGGCTGGAGGTGTTCGACATGCGCCACATCGACGAGGTCGGCATGCGCCAAACCATGGCACTGGCCCTGAGCGGGCTCGACGGCGACACCCACCTGCACGTCAGCTTCGACGTGGATTTTCTCGACCCCGGCATCGCCCCCGGCGTGGGCACCACCGTGCCCGGCGGCCCCACCTACCGCGAAGCGCAGCTGTGCATGGAGATGATCGCCGACACCGGCCGCCTGGCCAGCCTGGACGTGATGGAACTCAACCCCGCGCTGGACGTGCGCAACCAGACCGCGCTGTTGGCGGTGGACCTGATCGAAAGCCTGTTCGGCAAGAGCACCCTGATGCGGCGCGGCTGAAGACCGCCCGGCTCAGGCGTTGCCCAACTGCCGTGCCAGCGCCCCGATGCGGGCCAGGGCCTGGCGTTCCACGTCGGTCCAGGCGCCGGCGAAGCTCAGCCGCAGGCAGTGGCTGAAGCGGTCGGTGGCGGTGAACAACGCCCCCGGCCCGAAGGTGATGCCTTCGGCCACGCAGCGCTGGAACAGCGCCATCGCGTCCAGCGGGTCGGGCAGTTCCACCCACAGCGTGTAGCCGGCCGAGGGATCGCTGACCCGGGTGCCGCGTGGAAAGTCGCGGTTGATCAGCCCGCGCGCCTCGCGCAGGCGCTCCTTCATCAGCGCGCTCAGACGGCGCATGCGCCCCTCATAGCCGCCTTGCGACAGCAGATCGGCCAGGGCCTGTTCCAGCACCACGTTGGTGGGGCCGCCCTGCACCCGCTTGAGCGTGGTCACCCGGTCCTTCCAGCGCCCGGCCTCCACCCAGCCCAGGCGCACACCCGGCGCCACGGTCTTGGAGAATGAACCGCAGACCATGACGCCGCCCTCGGTGTCGAAGGCCTTGGCCGCCTTGCGCCGCTCGTCCGAGGCCAGCAGGTCGTTGAACACCACGTCCTCGATCAGCGGGATCTGCCGCGCCGCCAGCAACTGCACCAGGGCGCGCTTGTCGGCGTGCTTCATCACCGCGCCCAGCGGGTTGGACAGCGTCGGCACCGACAGCACCGCCTTCACCGGCTGGGTGTCCAGCGCCAGCTGCAGCGCCGCCAGCGACAGGCCGTGCTTGGGGTGGGTCGGGATCTCCAGCACCCGCAGGCTGAGCGATTCGAGCAGGTCCAAAAAGCCGAAGTGGGTGGGCGACTCCAGCGCGACCACGTCGCCCGGCTGCGTCACCGCGCGCAGGCACAGGCCCACCGCGTGGATGCAGCTGGTGGTGATGATGAGGTCGTCCGCCGCCAGCTGGCAGCCCAGGTGCATGGCGCGGCGCGCCACCGCCTCGCGCAGCGCGGGCGTGCCAGGGGAGTCGGTGTACTCGATCAGGCTGAGCCGGTGCACCCGGGTGGCCCGGGCCAGGGCCACGCGCACCCGGTCTTCGTCGAAAAACACCGGGTCTTTCGGGCAGGCGCCACCGAAGCTGACCGGCTTGGACACGGGGTAGCCCGCGCCAAAGGTCACCTCGCCCTGTTGCGGCTGGAACACCGCGATGGTTTCGGTGCGGCTGTTGCGCTGCACCAGCAGGCTGTGCCGCGGCGGGCGGCTCACCGCCGGCAGCGCCGGGCCCTTGCCACGCGGCGCCACGAAGTAACCGGCCTTGGGCCGCGCCGTCACCAGGTGCCGCTCTTCCAGCCACTGGAAGGCCTGCACCGCGGTGGACACCGACACCCCGTTCTGCGCCGCCAGGTCGCGCACCGAGGGCAGGCGCTGGCCGGTCTTGAAGACCTCGCCGTCGATCAGCCGCGCCACGCGCTGCGCGATCTGGGCGTACAGGGGCGGGGTCGCGGGGGCGGACGTGTCGGCGCTCAGCATGGTGGGGCCATTGTGCCGGAGGGCACCGATGTTGGGGCACCGCCTACCGGTACAGATCGCCTCCGGATCGGCCCACACAGAAGCCCGGCCCCCGGCCGCTGCACGCGGCACTTTGTGCGGGGCTGTGTCTGTTCGGCGGCGGGGGTAGGCGGCACAGTGGAGCCATCCCCACCACGTCCACAGGAGTGCCCCATGAACCGCCACGACACCCCCGTCCACCGCTTGCCCGCCGACCAGGCCCTGACCCTGGCGACCGCACCGGGCCAGGTGCTGCGGGTGCTGGCCGGGCGCCTGTGGCTGACGCAATCGGGGCAGCCGGACGACCGCTTCGTCAGCGCCGGCCAGACCTGGGTGCTGGGCCCGGGCCGGACCGTGGTGCAGGCCGACGCCGGGCCGGCACGTTACACCGTCGGACCGGCGCCAGCGCCCAGCGCGGTGCGGGCCACACCCGCCTGGCCCGTGCTGGGCCGTCGGCTCACAAGCCCTTGATGGCGGCCAGGCGCGTCATGAGCTGGCGCACCACGGCTTGCTGCATGTCGGTGTAGAGCAGCTCTTCTTCCATTTCCTTGCCCAGCACCTGGGTTTCGGTGAAGCTGAGTTCGCGCTCCTGCAGCAACTCGGTGGACGCGATCAGCTCCTTGCCCGCCGGGGTGCGCAGCTGGAAGCGCAAGCGCTGGCGCAGTTGCAGTTCGCGCACCTGACCGGCGGCGGTGGTGCCCACCACCACGCGTTCGCGCTGGTCTTGCAGCACGGTCAGCACCACGTCGGGCGCTGCCGGCACCGTCGGGTCCTGGCGGCTGTCCGCCAGCCCCTGCACCTGGACCCCACTGGCTTGCAGCAAGGCGCCCAGGTCGGCGACCAGGGCGGTTTCGGCCGGCGCCACCAGGCGCAGGCGCTCGAAGGCCATGCGCACGCCGCTGCCACGCAGGCGGAAACCGCAGGCCTGCAACAGGGGCAGGGCGCTCAGGGCCAGGAAGGTGCGGCGCGGCGTATCCATGACGTCACAACACCACGTTGACCAGGCGGCCCGGCACCACCACCACCTTTTTGGGTGCCGCGCCTTCGGCCTGCTTCTGCACCGCTTCGTTGGCCAGCGCAGCGGCTTCGATGGCGGCCTTGTCGGCGCCGGCCGGCACCAGAATGGACCCGCGCAGTTTGCCGTTGATCTGCAGCATGAGTTCGATCTCGTCCTGCACCAGCGCGGCCGGGTCCACCTGGGGCCAGGCGGCGTCCAGCAGGTCGCCCAGTTCGTTGGCGTAGCCCAACTCGCTCCACAGCGTGTGGGCGATGTGCGGTGTGGCCGGGTACAGACTGCGCAGCAGGATACCGAAACCTTCGATCAGCGCCACCTGTGCGCCGTCGGCGTCGGTGGCCTTGAAGTCCTCCAGCGCGTTGAGCATCTTCATGCAGCCCGACACCACGGTGTTGTACTGCATGCGCTGGTAGTCGTAGTCCACCTGCTTGAGCACGGTGTGGATCTCGCGGCGCAGCGCCTTGGCTTCCTTGCCAAAGGCCACGTCGTTCAACTGGGCGGCATTGGCCACCGCGGCGGTGGCCTGGCTCCAGTCGTTCTGGCCCAGCTTCACGCCAAAATTCCAGACCCGGCGCAGGAAGCGGTAGCTGCCTTCCACGGCGGCGTCGTTCCACTCCAGCGTGGCCTCGGGCGGCGCGGTGAACATGGTGTACAGGCGCGCGGTGTCGGCGCCGTACTTCTCGATCAGGTCCTGCGGGTCCACGCCATTGTTCTTGGACTTGGACATGGTGCCCACGCCCTCGTAGTCGATCGGCGTGCCCACGGGCAGCAGGCCGTCGCCACTTTCGGCCGCGTTCTTCAGCTTCGCCCCCACCACCTTGCCGGCCTCGTCCAGCACATGCTCCACGTCGTGCGGCCAGAAGTAGTCCTTGCCGCCCTTGGCGGTGCGGCGGCTGTAAATGTGGTTGAGCACCATGCCCTGCGTGAGCAGCTTCTTGAACGGCTCGTCCACCTGCACCAGGCCGAGGTCACGCATCACCTTGGTCCAGAAACGCGCATACAGCAGGTGCAGGATGGCGTGCTCGATGCCACCGATGTACTGGTCCATCGGCATCCAGTACTGCGCGCCTTCGGCCACCATCGCGTCGGCGTTGGTGGGGTCGCAGTAGCGCATGAAGTACCAGGACGAGTCCACGAAGGTGTCCATGGTGTCGGTCTCGCGCCGCGCCGCCGCACCGCAGATCGGGCAGGTCACGCCGGCGTGGAAACCTTCGTGCTTGAGCAGCGGGTTGCCCGAGCCGTCCGGCACGCAATCTTCCGGCAGCACCACCGGCAGGTCCTTTTCCGGCACCGGCACCGAGCCGTGCTGCGGGCAGTGGATGATGGGGATGGGCGTGCCCCAGTAGCGCTGGCGGCTGACGCCCCAGTCGCGCAGGCGGAAGGTGGTTTTCTTCTCGCCCAGGCCTTGGGCGGCCAGCAGTTCAGCGACCTTGTTCACGGCGGCTTTGTAGCTCAAGCCATTCAGCACGCCGGAGTTCACGCACACCAGTGAGCCGGTCTTGTCTGCGTACCAGTCTTGCCAGCGGGTGGCATCGAACACACAACAGGCCGCAGCGTCGGGTGCGCCGGGCGACGATTTCTGCTCGCAGCATGAGGCGCCCGGCGTGCCCGATGGTGTGGCCGTCCCTTCCGGAACGACGCCCACCACCTGCTGGATCGGCAGGCCGTACTTCAGCGCAAAGGCAAAGTCGCGCTCGTCGTGCGCCGGCACCCCCATCACCGCGCCATCGCCGTACGATATGAGCACGTAGTTGCCCACCCACACCGGCACTTCGGCGCCGGTCAGCGGGTGCGTCACCGTCAGCCCGGTGGGCATGCCCTTTTTCTCTTGCGTGGCCAGTTCGGCCTCGGTCGTGCCGCCGGTCTTGCATTCCTCAATAAAAGCCTGCAAGGCCGGATTCTTCTCGGCCGCGTGGGCCGCCAGCGGGTGCTCCGCCGCCACCGCCGCGAAGGTCACGCCCATGATGGTGTCGGCGCGGGTGGTGAACACGTACAAGCGCCCATCACCGATCAAATTGCCGTCGTGTCCGGCGATCTGGTGCGTGAACGCGAAGCGCACGCCTTCGCTCTTGCCGATCCAGTTTTCCTGCATCAGGCGCACCTTGTCGGGCCAGCCGTCCAGTGTGGCCTGCTCGTTGCCCAGCTGCACGTGTTGCAGCAACTCATCCGCATAAGCGGTGATGTTCAGGTAATAACCCGGAATTTCGCGCTTTTCCACCGGCGCCCCGGTGCGCCAGCCGCGCCCGTCGATCACCTGTTCGTTGGCCAGCACGGTCTGGTCCACCGGGTCCCAGTTCACCACCTGGGTCTTGCGGTAGGCGATGCCCTTTTCCAGCATCTTCAGGAACAGCCACTGGTTCCACTTGTAATACTCGGGCGAGCAGGTGGCCACTTCACGCGACCAATCGATGGCCAGGCCCATGGCCTGCATCTGCTGCTTCATGTAAGCGATGTTGCTGTACGTCCACTGCGCCGGCGGCACCTTGTTCTTCAGTGCGGCGTTCTCGGCCGGCAGGCCGAAGGCGTCCCAGCCCATGGGCATGAGGACGTTGTGGCCCTGCATGCGAAGCTGGCGCGTGAGCATGTCGTTGATGGTGTAGTTGCGCACGTGGCCCATGTGCAGCTTGCCGCTGGGGTAGGGCAGCATGGAGCAGGCGTAGAACTTGGGCTTGGGCTTGCCTTGCGCGTCGGTGGCGTGTTCGTTCACACGGTAGGCGTCGCGGGCGGTCCAGTGGGCGTGCGCGGCGCGCTCCACGTCGGTGTGGCTGTATTTGTCTTGCATGGCTCGTCGGTTGCCTGAAAAAGACGGCAATTCGGGAGGAAAAGCGACCCGAATGATCGGTTGCTGCGGGTGATGGGCCGACGCGCTCAGCGCAGGCCCAGCACGTCGAACATGTCGAACAGGCCGTGGGGCTGGCTGGCCAGGAAACGCACCGCGCGCAGGCTGCCTTGGGCGTAGGTGGCGCGGCTGCTGGACTTGTGGCTGATCTCGATGCGGTCGCCGGTGCCCAGGAACATGACGGTGTGGTCGCCCACCACGTCGCCGCCGCGCACGGTGGCAAAGCCGATGGTGCCGGGGTCGCGCTCGCCGGTGTGACCATAGCGCTCGTACACGGCGCAGTCTTTCAGGTCGCGGCCCAGGGCGTCGGCGATCACCTCGCCCATCTTCAGCGCGGTGCCGCTGGGCGCGTCCACTTTGTGGCGGTGGTGGGCTTCGACGATTTCGATGTCGTAGCCGGTGTTGAGCGCCTTGGCGGCCATCTCCAACAGCTTCAGCGTCACGTTGACGCCCACGCTCATGTTGGGCGCCATCATGATGGCGATGTGCTTCGAGGCCTCGGCGATCTCGGCCTTCTGTTCGTCGCTGAAACCGGTGGTGCCGATGACCAGCTTCACGCCGTGCCGCACGCAGGCGCGCAGGTGCTCCATCGTGCCTTCGGGGCGGGTGAAGTCGATCAGGTACTGGCTGCCCGCCAGGGTGCCCAGGTCGGACGCGATCGCCACGCCGCTGCGCTGGCCCATGAACAGGGCCGCGTCCTGGCCCAGCGCGGGGCTGCTGGCCTGGTCGAGCGCGCCGCTGAGCGCGCAGTCGTCGGCGTTTTGCACGGCTTCGATCAGCATGCGGCCCATGCGGCCGCTGGCGCCTGCGATGCAGACGCGGTGGGGGGTGGTGCTCATGGCGCGGAGGTCAGCGGGTTTCCAGCGGGGGGTAGCTGGTGTTGGACGGTGCGGCCGGGGCCGGGGCAGTGGCGGGGGCCGGGTTCTTGTCGCGGAAGGCCTTGAGCTGTTCCTCGGTGGCTTCCAGCACGGGCGGCTGAGCGCTGGTGCGGCGCACGTCCAGCGAAGCCACGAATTCCTCTTCGGACGGCAGCTCATCGGCCTCGACCTTGGCCAGGGTGTCGCCCTCGAAAAACACCGCCACCTTGCGCATCTGCTCTGCCTGGCCCTGGCGTTTGAAGGTGAACACGTAGTCCCAGCGGTTGGCGTGGAACACGCTGGCCACCAGCGGGGTGCCCAGAATGCCGCGGACCTGCTCGCGGCTCATGCCCGTCTGCAGGGCCTGCACCTGCTCGCGCACCACCACGTTGCCCTGCAGGATGTCGATCTTGTAGGGGGTGATCAGGCCGCCCAGGGTGCTCATGGACGAAACCGTCTCGCCCAGACTGGAGCAACCGGCGAGGGCCGCGGCCGACAGGGTCAGCGCAAGCACGCCGGCCCGGCGGGCACGCGTCGGAAGGAGGAGGGACATCATGGCGTAGCGGTCTTGGGAACGGGCGCACGCAGAACGCGGCGCGAGGTTATATCATTCGGTCCATTGTAGCCGTCGCCCCGCGCGGGTGGGTGGCCCCACGCCGTCCTGCGGCCGGACCTGGACGGCCCGAACGCATTCCTGGGCATCCCCGCATGAACCACATCGAAGAACTCAAAAGCACCGGCTTGAAAGCGACGCTGCCGCGCATCAAGATCCTAGACATCTTCCAGACCGGACGCCAGCGCCACATGACCGCCGAAGACGTGTTCCGGGTGCTGCTGCAGGACCACTCCGACATCGGTCTGGCCACGGTCTACCGGGTGCTGACGCAGTTCGAACAGGCAGGACTGCTGGTGCGCAGCAACTTTGAATCGGGCAAGGCGGTGTACGAGCTGAATGAAGGCCAGCACCACGACCACCTGGTGTGCCTGGACTGCGGCCGGGTGGAGGAGTTCTACGACGCCGAAATCGAAAAACGGCAGCACTCCATCGCCCAGGCCCGCGGTTTCGAGTTGCAGGAACACGCCCTGTCGCTCTACGCCAACTGCACCAAAACCGACTGCGAACACCGCACGCGGCCGCGCCGCGCCAGCGGAGGTTGAGCTTCAGTCGTTGCGCAGCATGGCGGCGCGCTGGCGCTGCACGAATTCTTGGTAGGTGTCGATGCCACGCAGCTGCAGGATGGTGTTGCGCACCGCGGCCTCCACCAGCACCGCGATGTTGCGCCCGGCCACCACCTGGATCACCGCCTTGCGCACCGCCACGCCCAGCACGTCCTGGTGCAGCGGTTCGTGCGGCAGGCGCTCATAGTCGCGCTCCATGGTTTGCTTGCGCACCAGGTGCACGATCAGGCGCAAGCGCATCTTGCGCCGCACCGCCGTCTCGCCAAAGATGGCCTTGATGTCGAGCAGGCCGATGCCGCGCACCTCCAGCAGGTTCTGCAGCAGGTCGGGGCAACGCCCTTCCAGGGTGGTCTGGTTGACGCGGTCGATGTCCACCGCGTCGTCGGCCACCAGGCCGTGCCCGCGCGAGATCAGCTCCAGCCCCAGCTCGCTCTTGCCCAGGCCGGATTCGCCGGTGATGAGCACGCCCAGCCCCAGGATGTCCATGAACACCCCGTGCATGGTGGTGCGCTCGGCGAAGTGGCGCGAGAGGAAGGCGCGCAGCACGTCGATGACGAAGGCGGCGGAGTAATCGGTCGAAAACAGCGGGATGTGGGCCCGCTCGCACATGGCCACCAGGTCTTCCGGCGGCGTCTGGCCGTCGGCCACCACCAGGGCAGGCGGCTCCAGGGTGACGATGCGCGCGATCCGGCGGCGGCAGTCGTCCAGGCTGGGCACGCTGAGGTAGCGCACCTCGCGTTCGCCCAGCACCTGCACGCGGTAGGGGTGGATGTAGTTCAGGTAGCCGACCAGGTCGGCGCCGGAACGGGCCTCGCTGATGGCTTTTTCGTCGAAACGGCGCTCGGACGCCACCGAGCCCGCCACCCACTGCCACTTGAGGGTTTCGCGGTGGGCCTCGAACAGGGCGTCGGCACTGACAGCGGTCGGCTTCATGGCGGGGCGTCAGGCGGGTGGGCGGCGCACCGTGGGCCCGCTCAGGCGGCGGCGTGTGCCGATTGCCAGCCGGCGATCATCCGGTGCAGTTCGACCGCGGCGGCGCTCGACTTCATCTGTTCGCGCAGGCCGCTGTCGCTCAGCAGTTCGGCGATTTCCGACAGGATTTCCAGGTGCTTCTGCGTGGCCGCCTCGGGCACCAACAGGAAAATCATCAGGCGCACGGGCTGTTCGTCGGGCGCGTCGAAACCGATCGGGTTGGCCAGCTGGAACACGGCGGCCAGCGGCTGTTTGAGGCCCTTGATGCGGCCGTGCGGAATGGCCACGCCATGCCCCAGGCCGGTGGAGCCCAGGCGCTCGCGGGCAAACAGGCTGTCGGTGATGAGTGCGCGGTTGAGCCCGTGCAGGGACTCGAAGAGCAAGCCAGCTTCTTCAAACGCACGTTTTTTGCTGGTCGCATCCACGGCAACCAGCACCTGCTCGGCAGGCAAAATGGCAGAAAGTCGGTTCATAGACGGCCTCACGGAAGGCGGATTATGCCCATATGCGGGTTTCTGCCTAGTCTCCAAAAACAAACAGGCCGCTTGACAAAGCCAGCGGCCTGCTGCAGCGCCAAGGTGTCAGCGCTGTGACGACGGGATCATTGCAACTCGCGTTTCACCGATTCGTGGTGGTGGTCCTGGGCCTTGTCCTTGTAGCGCAGCACCTGGCGGTCCAGCTTGTCGGCCAACTCGTCCACGGCGGCGTAGAGATCGGCGTGCGTGCTTTCCGCGAAGATGTCCTTGCCTTTCACATGGATATTGCACTCGGCTTTCTGGCGGTGGTCCTTTTCCTTGATCTTGTCCACGGTCAGCAGGACCTTGATGTCCACCACCTGGTCAAAGTGGCGGGAAATGCGGTCGAGCTTGGTGGTGACGTAAGAGCGCAAGGCGGGGGTGATGTCGAGGTGATGACCGCTGATCGTCAGGTTCATGAAGAGCCTCCTTTGCTCTGGTTGACCAGATCCCGGGCCCGGGGCGCCGGGATCGCAGGAACGTTGCCGTTCGACTCCACTATGCCCGCTTCGGGCGGAATGGGCAAGCATGCGGTGCAGCAAAACCGGGGCAAGGTGCAGGGGTATTGCGGCCGCGCCAACCGGGGCGGCCCGGATGGCACTGCCGCACACACAAGCTGGCATGATGGCTGCCTGGAGACACGATGGCCCTCAACACCCTGATCACCGGCAGCCTGCACCCGCCGCCGCCCGGTGCGCCCGCGCGCACACAGTCCCGCGCCCTGGTGCTGATGGGCGGCGGGGCACGCACAGCCTACCAGGTGGGTGTGCTGCGCGCCCTGGGCCGGCTGCTGGCCCAGCACGGCCACCCGGCGGGCACCTTTCCCTTCCAGGTCCTGCTTGGAACCTCGGCGGGGGCCCTCAACGCCACCTGCCTGGCGAGCGAAGCCCTTGGGGGCCTGGCCGCCTTCGACGCCCTGGCCGGCTTCTGGCAGCGGCTGCAATCGGCCCAGGTCTACCGACTCGACAGCCCGCGCTGGACCTGGCCCAAGCTGCTCACCGCCGGCCTGACGCTGATGCGCCAGGTGCGCCGCCACCGCGCCCTGCTCGACACCCTGCCACTGGTGGACACCCTGCACCGCGCCTTGCGGCTGGAGCAGATCGAGGCGGCGCTGCGCGACGGCGCCCTGGATGCCCTGGCCGTGACAGCATCGAGCTACACCACCGGCGAACACTGGACCTTCTACCAGACCCGGCCCGAGGCGCCCGTGCCGCCCTGGCGCCGCCCCGGCCGGCGGGCCGGGGCCCAGCCCATCGGCATCGAGCACCTCATGGCCTCCAGCGCCATCCCCTTCCTGTTCCCGGCGGTGCCGCTGTGGGTGGATGGGCACAAGGAGTTCTTCGGCGACGGCTCCATGCGCCAGCTCTCGCCGCTGTCGCCGGCGATCCAGCTGGGCGCGCGCCAGATCCTGGTGATCGGGGTGGGCCAGCCCCAGCGCGCCGGCTGGGGCGGGGGCGGCCCCGGGGACGACCCGACCGCCGGCACCATCGCCGGCCACGCCCTGGCCAGCGTGTTCCACGACACGCTGCAGGCCGACGTGGAACAGGCCCAGCGCGTCAGCGCCACCCTGACCCAGTTGCCACCGGGCCTGGGGCACCTGCTGCCCTACCGGCCGGTGGAGGTGCTGGCGGTCCAGCCCAGCGTGTCGCTGGACGAACTGGCGCTCAAACACGTGCACGCCTTGCCCGCGGCCGCCCGCCGCACCCTGGTGGGGCTGGGGGCGCTGGACACCCACCGCGGCGCCACCGGCAGCGCCGCCGCCCTGGCCAGCTACCTGCTGTTCGAGCCCCCCTTCGTCAACGCCCTGATCGCTTGCGGCGAGCACGACGCGCTGGCCCGCCGCGACGAGCTGCTGGCCTTCTTCGACACACGGCCGTCATGATGCGGTGCAATAATGTCGATCTTGTTTCACAACGGAGTTCCTCGTGGAAAGCAGCCCCAGTCGCGTGCTTTCAGCGCAGGTTCTGTCTTCCTGAAGCGGGGCTGACGCCAGGCCCCGCCCGGACGGCAGGCGGCGGCTGAAAGCACCCCACCGCCCGAAGGCCCCGGCCTTCCCCTCCCCGTCCGCCCGTCGCCTTCAGGAAGCGTCCCATGCTCAACGTCTTCACCCTGGCCAATGGCCGCCTGTTCCAGGAAGAAATCGAATCCCTGGAAGAGCTGACCCGGTTCAAGCCGATCTGGGTCGACCTCGAATCGCCCACGCCCGAAGAGCGCCGCTGGGTGCGCCAGCACTTCGGCCTGAGCATCCCCGAAGACGCGATGGACGAAGACATCGAGGAATCCGCCCGCTTCTTCGAGGAAGACAACGGCGAGCTGCACGTGCGCTCGGACTTCCTCATCGACGACGAGGACAACCCGCGCACGGTGCGCGTCGCCTTCATCCTGAACGAGCAGAACGACGCGCTCAAGAGCCGGGGGGTGCTGTTCTCCATCCACGACGAGGACGTGCCGGTGTTCCGCCTGCTGCGCCTGCGCGCGCGGCGCATGCCCGGCCTCATCAAAGACGCGAAAGACGTGCTGCTGAGCCTGTTCGACACCGACGCCGAATACTGCGCCGACACGGTCGAAGACATCTACGACGATCTGGAGCGCATCAGCACCAAGGTGCTGTCGGGCCAGGTGACGGACGAGATCGCCTCCGAGGTGCTGGCCGGCATCGCGCGGCACGAGGACATGAGCGGGCGCATCCGCCGCAACATGATGGACACGCGCCGCGCCGTCAGCTTCATGATGCGCACCCGCATGCTCAGCGCCGAACAGTTCGAGGACGCGCGCCAGATCCTGCGCGACCTGGACTCGCTCGACAGCCACACCGCGTTCATGTTCGAGAAGATCAACTTCCTGATGGACGCGACCATCGGTTTCATCAACATCAACCAGAACAAGATCATCAAGATCTTCTCGGTGGCCAGCGTGTCGCTGCTGCCGCCGACGCTGGTGGCCAGCAGCTACGGCATGAACTTCCAGTTCATGCCGGAACTGAACTGGGCCTTCGGCTACCCCTTCGCCATCGCCTTGATGGTGCTGTCGGCGGTGATCCCGATGGTGTATTTCCGCAAGCGCGGCTGGCTGAAGTGAGCGCCCGCTGACGCGGCGTCGACTGACAGCGCTGCTTAGAGCAGGTTGAGCGCCTTGCGCACGATGCGCCCGCTGTAGTGCCGCGCCACCTGCTGCAGGAAGCGCTGAAAATCCACGTGGGCGTCGTCGTCGGCCCGGTCGGAAATGGTGCGCACCGCGGCAAACGGCACGCCGTAGTCGGCACACACCTGGGCCACCGCGGCGCATTCCATTTCCACCGCCAGCGCTTCGGGCAAGGCCGCGCGCAGGGCTGCGCTCTCGGCGGCGCTGGACACGAAGCGGTCGCCGGTGACGATCTCGCCCCGGTGCACGCTGGGCGCGTGCAGGCCAAACAGGCGCAGGGTGTCGGCGTCCAGCAGCTTGGGCAGCCAGGTCACGGCGTCGCGGGCGGCCTCGTGCAGCACCTGGGTCAGCGCCAGGTCGGCGGCAAAACGGCTGCACCCCCGGCCCGGCACCTCCCAGCGCGGGAACAGCGGCGAGGCGTCCAGGTCGTGCTGCAGAAAGGTGGTGCCCACCACGATGTCGCCCACCTCCACGCCCGGGGCCAGGCCACCGGCCACCCCGGTGAACAGCACCTGCTGCGGCTGGAAACGTTCCATCACCGCGGTGGCGGTGGTGGCCGCCGCCACCTTGCCGATGCCCGACAGCACCGCCAGCACCTCGTGCCCCTGCAGGTGGCCGTGCCAGAATTCGCGGTCGGCGGCCACGGTCTTGCGCTCGTCGGGCATGAGGGCCAGGATTTCGGCCAGTTCCTCGTGGACGGCGCTGACGATGGCGATGCGTTGGCCCATGGGCGTGACTCCGGCTATTTCTTGTCGCGCAGCTCCCGGCGCAGGATTTTGCCGACCGGGGTCTTGGGCAGTTCGGTGCGGAACTCGATCACCTTGGGCTGCTTGTAACCGGTCAGGCGGGACTGGCAATAGTCTCGCACATGTGCCTCGGTCAGGGCCGGGTCTTTCTTGACGATGATCAACTTCACCGCTTCGCCCGAGTGCTCGTCGGAGATGCCGACCACCGCGCACTCCAGCACCCCGTCGATCTGGGCGACCACGTCCTCCACCTCGTTGGGGTAGACGTTGAAACCGCTGATCAGGATCATGTCCTTCTTGCGGTCGACGATCTTGAAGTAGCCGCGCTCGTCCATCACGCCGATGTCGCCGGTCTTGAACCAGCCGTCGGCGGTCATGACCTTGGCGGTTTCGTCCGGGCGCTGCCAGTAGCCGGCCATGACCTGCGGGCCCCGGATGGCGATTTCACCGCGCTCGCCCACAGGCACCTCGTGGCCCTCGTCGTCGAAGCAGGCCATGAGCGTGCTCGGCAGCGGCACGCCGATGCTGCCGGTGAAGACCGTGTTGGTGACCGGGTTGCAACTGGCCGAGGGACTGGTTTCCGACAGGCCGTAGCCTTCGCAGATGGGGCAGCCGGTGCGCTCCAGCCACTTTTGCGCCACGGCGCTTTGCACCGCCATGCCGCCGCCGACCGACACTTTCAGGTTGCGCCAGTGGACGGTGTCGAAATCGGGGTGGTTCAACAAGGCATTGAACAGCGTGTTGACCGCCGGAAAGCTGTGGAAGGTGTGCTGGCTCAGCTCCTTGAGCACCGCCGGCAGGTCCCGCGGGTTGGGGATGAGGATGGTTTTGCCCCCGTTGCGCATGCTCAGCATCATGTTCACCGTGAAGGCGAAGATGTGGTACAGCGGCAGGGCACAGACGCTGGTGGACTGTTCGTTCGCCGGGATTTTCTGCATCACCGGGTCGTTCCAGGCTTCGGACTGCAGCACGTTGGCGATGATGTTGCGGTGCAGCAGCACCGCCCCCTTGCTGACGCCGGTGGTGCCGCCGGTGTACTGCAGCAGGGCGACGTCGTCGGGGGTCAGCGCCGGGGGCTGGAAGGGCAGGCGCCGACCGCGGGCCAGCGCGTCGTTGAAGCGCACCGCCCCCGGCAGTTCAAAGGGCGGCACCAGCTTTTTCACCCGGCGCACCACGTGGTTGACGACCGCGCCCTTGATCCAGCCCAGCCGGTCGCCCATGGCGCACAACAGCACGTGTTTCACTGGGGTGTTGGCGATGCACTGCGCCAGCGTGTGGGCAAAATTCTCGATGATGACGATGGCCTTGGCCCCCGAGTCGCGCAGCTGGTGTTCCAGTTCGCGCGCGGTGTACAGCGGGTTGACGTTGACCACCACAAAGCCCGCGCGCAGCACGGCGGCGACGGCCACCGGGTACTGGGGGATGTTGGGCATCATCAGCGCGACGCGGTCACCGCGGGCCAAGCCGCGCCCCTGCAGGTAGGCGGCCAGGGCGCGCGACTGGGCATCGGTGTCGGCGTAGCTGAAGTTCTTGCCCAGGAAGCTGTAGGCGGTGCGGTCGTCGAACTTGCGGAAGCTGGCCTCCATGAGTTCGACGAGTGAGCGGTACTGGCCCGGGTCGATCTCGGCCGGCACCCCGGGGGGGTAGGCCTGCAACCAGGGTCGATCGGCGGCGCTCACGGTCTCACTCATGCAAAGTCTCCAACGGGGGCGGGGCTCGGGGCCTCTGCGCCGATTATGGGCCCTTGGGCAGGCGCAGCACCTCCAGCATTTCCCTGACGAAGCACTGACATTTCTGAGAGTGGACACAAAAAAAACCGGGGCAAGCCCCGGTTCTGTGGGTGTTGGGCAGGTGTCAGGCCTGCGGGGCCTGGGCCGCCTGGCGCTTGCCGCGGGCACGGATGTTGAGCACCTCGACCACCAGCGAAAACGCCATCGCGGCGTACAGGTAGCCCTTGGGCATTTCCTGGTCGAAGGCCTCGGCCGTCAGGGCCATGCCCACCATCACCAGGAAGGCCAAGGCCAGCACCTTGACGGACGGGTGCTTGTCCACGAACTCACCGATCGGCTTGGCCGCCACCAGCATCACGCCCACGGAGGCCACCACGGCGGCCACCATCACGCCGATTTGGTCCACCATGCCGACGGCGGTGATCACCGAGTCCAGCGAAAACACGATGTCGACCACGGCGATCTGGCCGATGATCATCCAGAACAGCTTGTTGCCGGCCGACTTGACCGTGGCCGCGTCGGTGGTGGGCGGGACGTGCTGCTCGCGGGCTTCGACTTCCACGAAGATTTCGTGAGAAGCCTTGTACAGCAGGAACAGGCCGCCGAACAGCAGCACCAGGTCGCGGCCGCTGAAGCCCATGCCGAGCACGCTGAACAGGTCGGCCGTCAGGCCCATGACCAGGCTCAGGGTGAACAACAGGGCCAGGCGCGAGGCCATGGCAAAGCCCAGGCCAAGCCGGCGGGCCCGGTCGCGCTGTTCGGGGGGCAGGCGCCCCACCAGGATGGAAATGAAGATGATGTTGTCGATGCCCAGCACGATTTCGAGCGAGGTGAGCATCGCAAACGCGATCCAGACGTTGGGGTCAAGCAGCAGTTCCAAGGGGAGGTCCTTTCTTCGATCAAAAAACTCAAAAGCCCGGATTGGGCGGGGTCATGCGGCGGGCGCGCTGGCCAGAATCTGTTGCACCAGGGGGTGGTGCTGCCCGTGCCGGTTGCGGATGGCGTGGATGTCTTCGCGCACCGCCTCGCAGCGGCCGAGCAGGGACAGGCCTTTGAGCAGGCCCACGTCGTCGGCGCCCAGCCGGCTCACCGGAAACACCCCCAGGCCGCGGGCGGCAAAGACCGACAGGAGCGCGCTGTCCTCGAACTCGCCCACCACGTGTGGGCGCAGATCCAGGTCCTGGAACCAGCGGTCCAGGGTGCTGCGCAGCACCGAATGCCCGGTGGGCAGCAGCACCGGCACCTCGGCCAGACAGGCGGGAAACGCGGCCTGCCGGGCCGCATCGACCCACTGGGCCGGGCCGTACCAGTCCACCGGGGACGACACCAGCCGGTCGCTCACCAGGCGCAGGTTGGGGTTGGGGGGCGCGCCGGCCCCGGCCAGCACCAGGTCCAGCTGGTGCAGGGCCAGTTCGCCCAACAGGGGGGCGAATTCGCCCTCGTGGCAGACCAGGTGCAGGCCCGGGGTGCCGAGCACCGGGCCCAGCAGGGCGTGCGCTGCCAGCTTGGAGATGCCGTCGGACAAACCCACCCGCAGGCCGACCACCCGTTGGCGCGCAGCGGAGGCGACCGCCTGCGGCAAGCCCTGGCCGATCTGGAAAATCTCTTCGGCCTTGGCAAAGGCGGCCTCGCCGGCCTCGGTCAGGCCCACACCCCGGCCCACCGGCTTGAGCAGTTGGTGGCCCAGGTCGCGTTCCAGCTCGCGCACCTGGGCACTGATGGTCTGGATGGCGACGCCCAGGCGTTCGGCCGCCCGGGCGAAGCCACCTGCCTTGCCCACGGTCCAGAAGTAGTAGAGGTGTCGGTAGTTCAGCATGGCTGCCATCTGGCGAACCCGCAATTATCCCATTGCATCACTTCGGTTTTTACGAAGTATTGATCAGCCCTTGGTCGCGTCGCGCCCAGGGTTCAAGGCTGGGACGCCACCAGTCGCACCGGCAAGGCCGTGCGCTTGAGGACGCCCCCGCGGGCTTCGCCGGTGCTCAGGTTCACCGCCCAGGCGTGCAGAAACGCGATCGGCGAGGACGCCACCGCATCACTCCCCTGGGCGATGTTGCCATAGCGGTAGGGGTTGGCCGCGGCCTGCTGGATGCTGACGCTGCCGCTCCAGTGCCATTGGCGGGGGGCGCCCGGGAACCACGCGGCCCCACCGTCGGGGTGTTGCTGGAGTTGCTGGGCCAGGTGCTTGAGTTCGGCGCTGTGGGGCAGGCGCCAGGGCCGCCCTTCGGCCTGAGCACGGGCCGCGGCGGCCTGTTGGGCCTGGGGGTGGTCCAGCGCCTGGGGACTGCCCACACAGGCGTGGCCATCCCAGTCGGCGCCGACGGCACAGCGCCGCCAGACCAGGCGCGCCGCCACGTCCTGCACGCAGCCACCGTCGTCCGACAACTGCCAGGGCGGCGGCCCGGCCACGGACGGGAGTGCGCCACAGCCGATCAGGGCCGCCAGCGCCAGGGAGCGGGGGCGCAGTGTGGAGTTCGGTCGCGGCATCGGTCGTCTTCCCAGCGTGGACACGCGCGGATTGTAAAAGCCGCTCCGTACAATCCGGCGCACCGACCGCCCCGGCGCGGACCCGCCGCTCACGGCCCTTTTGTGCACAACCATGGACCTCCTGCAACTGCTGATTGACTTCATCCTGCACGTCGACCAGCACCTCGCCAGCTTCATCGCCACCTACGGCGCCTGGGTCTATGCCCTGCTGTTCCTGATCATCTTCACCGAAACCGGCGTGGTGGTCATGCCCTTCCTGCCGGGCGATTCGCTGCTGTTCGTGGTGGGTGCCCTGGCCGGTGCCGGCCTGCTCCACCTGCCCCTGGTGATGGCGCTGCTGCTGGTGGCCGCGGTGCTGGGCGACCAGACCAACTACACCATCGGCCGCCATTTCGGGCCACGGGTGTTCCAGTGGGAGAACTCGCGCTTCTTCAACAAACAGGCGTTCGACCAGGCCCACGCCTTTTACGAGCGCTATGGCGGCATCACCATCGTGCTGGCGCGCTTCATGCCTTTCATCCGCACCTTTGCGCCCTTCGTGGCCGGGGTGGCCGCCATGACGCGCAGCAAGTTCACCGCCTTCAATGTGGGCGGGGCGGTGCTGTGGGTGGTGGGCCTGACGCTGGCCGGCTACTGGTTCGGCAACCTGCCCTGGGTGCAGCAGAACCTGAGCAAGATCATCTGGGCGCTGATCATCGTGCCGGGCCTGATCGCCTTGTTCGGTCTGTGGCGGGCCAAGCGGGCCGAGGCGGCGGCCCCCTGAAGCCACGGAGGGGTTCGGCACGTGGTGGGCCCCGGGTGATGGCCGTGACCCGGCGGCAAAATGTCACGGCAACGACGTTTGAAGGATGGCCCC
This sequence comes from Macromonas nakdongensis, assembly GCF_002837145.1. Taxonomy (GTDB): domain Bacteria; phylum Pseudomonadota; class Gammaproteobacteria; order Burkholderiales; family Burkholderiaceae_C; genus Macromonas_B; species Macromonas_B nakdongensis. Next base: position 24,875 of record NZ_NWMV01000015.1, read on the forward strand.
ACGCCATCCCCCCCTACAATCCGCCCTGGAGTATTCGCGTTGCGTCAAGATAGGCGCGCTACCAAAAAGGAGACAGGCATGCTGATTGGGGTTCCCAAGGAGACGTTTGCGGGCGAGAAACGGGTGGCGACAGTGCCCGATGTGGTCGAAAAGCTCGTCAAGCTGGGCTTTTCCGTCCAGGTGGAAAGTGGCGCGGGTGACGCGGCCCATTTTGCCGACGACACCTACCGTGCCGCGGGTGCCACCGTGGTACCCGACGCCCACACCATTTGGGGCCAATCCGACATCGTCTTCAAGGTGCGCCCCCCCGCCGCCGAAGAAGTGGCGCAGTTGCGCGAAGGCGCAGCCCTGGTCGGCTTTGTGTGGCCGGCGCAAAACCCCAACTTGATGGCGCAGCTGCAGGCCAAACAGGCCACCGTGCTGGCCATCGACTGCCTGCCGCGCCAGCTCAGCCGTGCGCAGAAAATGGACGCGCTGACCTCGCAGGCCGGCGTGAGCGGCTACCGCGCCGTCGTGGAAGCGGCCAACGCCTTCGGCCGCTTCTTCAACGGCCAGATCACCGCCGCGGGCAAGGTGCCCCCGGCCAAGGTGTTCATCGCCGGTGCCGGCGTGGCCGGTCTGGCGGCCATCGGCACCGCCGCTAACCTGGGCGCCATCGTGCGCGCCAACGACACGCGCGCCGAGGTGGCCGATCAGGTCAAATCGCTGGGCGGCGAGTTCGTGAAGGTGGACTACGAGGAAGAAGGCTCGGGCGGTGGCGGCTACGCCAAGGTCATGAGCGAGGGCTTCCAGGCCGCGCAGCGCGCCATGTACGCGCAGCAGGCCAAAGAGTGCGACATCATCATCACCACCGCGCTGATCCCGGGCAAACCCGCGCCCAAGCTGATCACCGCCGAGATGGTGCAGAGCATGCGCCCCGGCAGCGTGATCGTAGACATGGCGGCCGAGCAAGGCGGCAACTGCGAACTGACCGTGCCCGGCGAGGCGGTGGTGCGCCACGGCGTGACCATCGTCGGCTACACCGACCTGGCCAGCCGCCTGGCCAAACAAAGCTCCACGCTGTATTCGACCAACCTGCTGCGCCTGACCGAAGAGCTGTGCAAGACCAAAGACGGCGTCATCCACGTCAACTTTGAAGACGATGCCATCCGCGGCCTGACCGTGGTCAAAGAGGGTGAGCTGACTTGGCCCGCCCCGCAGCCCAAACTGCCGCCTGCGCCCGCAGCCAAGCCCGCCGCGGCCGCCGCCCCGAAAGCGCCCGCGCACGGCCACGGCCCGGGCGAGCCCATGTCGGCCAAATCCCTGGCCACGGTGTTTGGCGTCGGCGCCGTCCTGTTCTGGTTGGTGGGCTCGTTCGCGCCGGCCAGCTTCCTGTCGCACTTCACGGTGTTTGTGTTGGCCTGCTTCGTGGGCTACATGGTGGTGTGGAACGTCACGCCCTCGCTGCACACCCCGCTGATGAGCGTGACCAACGCCATTTCTTCCATCATCGCCATCGGGGCGCTGGTGCAGGTAGCGCCGCCGCTGGACGCGGTGGGCGCGGCCAACCGGCCCAACAGCCTGATCCTGGGCCTGGCGCTGGTGGCGCTGGTGCTGACCGCCATCAACATGTTCGGCGGTTTCGCCGTGACGCGTCGCATGCTGGCCATGTTCCGCAAGTAAGCCACCACCAGAACCCGGAGCGAACATGACTGCCAGCCTGTCCACCATGGCCTACATCGGGGCCACCATTCTTTTCATCCTCAGCCTGGGGGGCTTGTCCACCCCGGAAACCGCCCGCCGCGGCAACCTGTTCGGCATGGCCGGCATGGCGATTGCCGTGCTGGCCACCATCCTGGGGCCCCGGGTCACCGGCGATGGCGTGGCCTACATCGTCGTGGCCTTGGTCATCGGCGGGGCCATCGGCCTGCTGGCCGCCAAAAAAGTGCAGATGACGCAGATGCCCGAGCTGGTGGCGCTGATGCACAGCCTGGTGGGCCTGGCCGCCTGCCTGGTGGGTTTTGCCAGCTATGTGGACACGTCCGTCGCCTTCACCGGCGCCGAGAAGGTGATCCACGAGGTCGAAATCTACGTCGGCATCCTGATCGGCGCGGTGACCTTCAGCGGCTCCATCGTGGCCTTTGGCAAGCTGTCGGGCAAGATCGGCGGCAAGCCTTTGCTGCTGCCCGGCCGCCACTTCCTGAACCTGATCGCGCTGCTGGTGGTGGTCTGGTTTGGCCGTGAATTCGTGGCCGCGCACGACGTGAGCGCCGGCATGACGCCGCTCATCGTCATGACCGTGATCTCGTTGCTGTTCGGCATCCACATGGTGATGGCCATTGGCGGCGCCGACATGCCGGTGGTGGTGTCCATGCTCAACAGCTACTCGGGTTGGGCTGCTGCCGCCACCGGCTTCATGCTCAGCAACGACCTGCTGATCGTGACCGGCGCGCTGGTGGGGTCCTCGGGCGCCATCCTGAGCTACATCATGTGCCGCGCCATGAACCGCAACTTCATCAGCGTGATCGCGGGTGGTTTTGGAGGCGGCGCACCCAAGCCCAAGGCCGAAGGCGGTGCCGCCGAGCCCCAGGGCGAAGTGCAACCCGTCGGCTCGACCGAAACCGCCGAAATGCTGCGCGAGGCCAAGAGCGTCATCATCGTGCCCGGCTACGGCATGGCGGTGGCCCAGGCCCAGCACACGGTGTTCGAAATCACCCAGCTGCTGCGCGAAAAAGGCGTGGACGTGCGTTTCGCCATCCACCCGGTGGCGGGCCGCATGCCCGGCCACATGAACGTGCTGCTGGCCGAAGCCAAAGTGCCCTACGACATCGTGATGGAAATGGACGAAATCAACGCCGATTTCCCCGAGGCCGACGTGTCCATGGTCATCGGCGCCAACGACATCGTCAACCCCGCGGCGCAGGACGACCCGAGCAGCCCCATCGCCGGCATGCCGGTGCTGGAGGTGTGGAAGGCCAAGACCAGCATCGTGATGAAGCGCAGCATGGCCAGCGGCTACGCCGGCGTGGACAACCCGCTGTTCTACAAAGAGAACAACCGCATGTTGTTTGGTGACGCCAAGAAGATGCTGGACGAGGTGCTGAACGCGCTGCGCGCCTGACCGCGCCTCGAACCGCCCACGGGCCAGCCCTTCGAACGGGGGCTGGCCCGTTTTTTTTCGGTGAGGCGGATGGCTTAAACTGCCGCCATGAGCGAACGTTGGAAACCCAGTGCCACCGTGGCGGCCGTCATTGAAAAAGACGGCCGTTTTTTATTGGTGGAAGAGCACACCCCGGAAGGCCTGCGGCTGAACAACCCGGCCGGCCACTTGGACGAAGGCGAAGGACTGATCGACGCCTGTGCCCGCGAGGCACGCGAAGAAACCGCACACGCGTTCACGCCCACCCAGTTGGTGGGGGTGTACATGTCGAAATTCCACCGGCCCGCCCGGGATGGCAGACCCGCCGAAACCTTCACCTACCTGCGCTTTGCATTTTGCGGGCAGTTGGGCGATTTTGACCCCCAGCAGCCGCTGGACACCGGCATCGTGCGCACCGTGTGGATGACGCCCGAGGAAATCCGGGCCTGCCCGGAACGCCACCGCAGCCCTCTGGTGCTGCGCTGCATGGAGGACCATCTGGCCGGCCAGCGCTTCCCCCTGTCGCTGATCTACACCCACCCCTCCGTCACCCAGCCTTGACCCATGGCCATCAAGTCCACCATCTTCAAGGCGCACCTGCAGATCGCCGACATCGACCACAACTACTACGCCGACCACGCCCTGACCCTGGCCCGCCACCCCAGCGAAACCGACGAGCGCATGATGGTGCGGCTGGTGGCGCTGGCGCTGAACGCCCACGAACTGCAGGACGCCTGCGGCGGCGACGGCACCCTGGCCTTTGGTGCTGGCCTGTCAGACCCGACCGACCCGGACGCCCACCTGACCGACTTCACCGGCCGCAAGCGCCTGTGGATCGAGGTCGGCCAACCGGAAGACAAGCCCCTGGCCAAGGCCTGCAGCCAGGCCGACGCGGTGCGCGTCTACCCCTTTGCCAGTTCGGCCGATGTGTGGTGGAAAGGCATTGAAAGCAAGCTGACCCGGCTGGACAAGCTGCAGGTCTGGCGCCTGCCGACCGACGCCGCCCCGGCCCTGGCCGGCCTGGCCGAACGCAGCATGCAGCTGCAGGCCACGCTGCACGACGGCGTGCTGACCCTGAGCAGCGACAAAGGCAGCGTGGCGCTGGAGCCGCAACGCTGGAAGTGAGCGGCGCGGGAGCTGGTGGCCTCAGCCCACCAGCCGGGCCAAGGCCGCCAGCGCCGCGGTTTCGGCGCGCAGCACGCGCGGCCCCAGGCTGACCGGGGCAAAACCGCTGGCCAACAAGCGGGCCTCCTCGGCGGTGGACAGGCCGCCTTCCGGCCCGTGCACCAGACACACCGGGACACCGGCGGCTACGCCGACCGGACCAGGCACGGCCACCGGCAAAGGCAAAGAACCTGCCGCCAAGGACAGGACCCCGCGCCAGACGCCCTCGGCCGGTGGCGCCTCGCGCAGCCATTCCTCCAGCGTGCGCACCGGGTGCACCGTGGGCACGCGGTTGCCGCCGCATTGCTCGCAGGCGCTCACGGCCACGGCCTGCCAGTGCGCCTGCTTTTTCTCGGCGCGCTCGCCTTTCAGGCGCAGCACGCTGCGCTCGGTCATCAGCGGCTGAAGGCTGGCCACGCCCAATTCGGTGGCCTTTTCCACCAGCCAGTCCATGCGGTCGTTGGCGGGCATGCCCACGGCCAGGTGCACGGCGCGCCCCGGTTCGCGTTCGGTGGGGGTGTGCGCCAACGCCTCCACCTCCACGCTGGTGCGGCCCATGCGGGTCACGGTGGCGCTCCATTCGCCGCCCCGCACCGGGTCGCCAAACAGGGTGATGGCGTCGCCCGGCTGCAGACGCAGCACCTGCACGTGGCGGGCGCCTTCGGGACTCAGCTCGAACGCCTGCCCAGGCTGCAGGGCGGCGGGGTGGTGGATGCGGGGCATGGGCAGGACCGGCTCACATGCGGCCGTAGGCGAAGCCGCTGGCGGCCTCCCAGCCTTCGACCTTGTCGATCAGGCGCAACAGCGGCCCCAGTTCGCGGTAACGCAGCGCGGTGCTGCGGATGTAGTGGATGAAGCGCGGCGCGTCGGCCAGGTACTTGGGCTTGCCGTCGCGCAGCGTCAGGCGCGCGAAGATGCCGGCGACCTTCAGGTGGCGCTGCAGCCCCATCCACTCCACCGCGCGGTAAAAGGCGCCAAAGTCCTCGCTCCAGCCGTCAAAATCCATCAAACCCGCTTTGCGCGCCTGCTCCCAATAGCGGATGGTCACGTCCAGCACCATGTCTTCCTCCCAGCTCAGGAAGGCGTCGCGCAGCAGGCAGGCGATGTCGTAGGTGATGGGGCCGTAGACCGCGTCCTGAAAATCGAGCACGCCCAGGCGCTGGTTGGGGTCGTCGGCGCGCGGCAGCATCAGGTTGCGCGGCATGAAGTCGCGGTGCACGAATACGCTGGGCGCGGCCAGGTTGCGTGCGACGATGGTGGCGAAGGTCTGGTCCAGGGTGGCGCGGCTGGCGTCGTCCAGCGCCACGCCCTTGTGCTGGGCCAGGTACCAGTCGGGAAAGAATTGCAGCTCGCGGCGCAGCAGGGCTTCGTCGTAGGCCGGCAGCACGCTGGGGCGCGAGGTCTGCTGCCAGGCCAGCAGGGCCTGGGTGGCGTCCTTGAAGTGGGGCAGGGCATCGGCCGGGCGTTGCGGGTCGAGCGCGGTGAGTAGGGTCTGGTCGCCCAGGTCGCTCAGCAACATGAAGCCTTGGGCTTCGTCCCAGGCCAGGATGTCGGGCACGCGCACGCCGGCGGCGCGCAGCAGGGCGGCCACGTCCACGAAGGGGCGGCAGTTTTCCTTCTCGGGCGGGGCGTCCATCAGCACCAGCGAGCCGCCGCCGTGCGCGGCGTCGCGGTCGGCACGGAAGTAGCGGCGGAAGCTGGCGTCGGCCGAGGCCGGCCGCAGGGTCTCGGGGCGCAGGCCCTGGGCCGCCACCTGGGTCTGGAACCAGGCGGTGAAGGCGACCTGGCGGGCGGCGTCGCTCCAATCGATGCCGTGGGAAGCGGGAGGTGCGGTGTGGGACATGGAAGTGGGCGCCGCGGGGCGGCCTTGAGGCTCATGGATAATGGGCGCTTATTCTACGAACGCGCGCGCGGCGGCGCGTGCCAGCCCCCGCCACTGCCCCTGCCCATGCCCGTCTTGTCCCGTTTGCCCGACCTGCTGCGCGCCCTGGCCCCCGCCCCCCGCTGGACCGCCCTGGCCTGCTTGTGCGTTTCGGCCTGGCCGGCCGGCGCCACCGAAGCCGCAGGCGCCGATTGGCCGCTGCAGATGAGCGACCGGCTGGCCGAAAAACTGCCCGGCGCTGCCGGCAGCGCCGCCCCCACCTTCGTCTACGGCGAGCGCATCAGCGGCCAGACCGGGGTGAACACCGTGGTCGAAGGCCAGGCCGAACTGCGCCGCCACGACACCGTGTTGCGCGCCGACCGGCTGGAGCACCTCCAGGCCAGCGACACCGCCATCGCCGAAGGCCAGGTGCGCATCAACCGCCTGGGCAATGTGTTCGAGGGCCCGGCCCTGCGGCTCAAGCTCGACACCTTCGAGGGCACGTTCCAGCAGCCGCGCTTCCAGCTGTTGCGCAACGGCGGTGTGGGCGACGCCAGCCGGGTCGATTTCGTCCACCAGGACCTGGCCGTGGCCCACGACGTGCGCTACTCCACCTGCCAGCGCCCGCCCCTGGGCAACTGGATGCCGGACTGGCTGGTCACCGCCAGCCGCATCGAGTTCGACAACGTCGAGGAAACCGGCACCGCCACCAACGGCGTGCTCAGCTTCAAGGGCGTGCCCATCCTGGCCTCGCCCTGGGTCAGCTTTCCCCTGTCCGACCGGCGCAAGTCCGGCGTGCTGCCGCCCACCATCAACCTCGACAACCAGAGCGGCCTGGAAGTCACCCTGCCCTACTACCTGAACCTGGCCCCCGACCGCGATGCCACGCTCTACCCTACGGTGATGAGCAAGCGCGGCCTGGACCTGGGCGGCGAATTCCGCTACCTCGACCGCGACTACGCCGGCACCCTGCGCGGCTCCTTCATGGCCTCGGACAAGCTGCGCAACGAAGACCGCTGGGCCCGCACCGTGCAGCACAACCACCGCTTCGAATCGGTGCCGGTGCTCGACCGCGTCGGCCTGCGCCTGAACCTCAACCGCGTCAGCGACTACAACTACTGGCGCGACTTCCCCCGCACCAGCACCTCGCTGACGCAACGCCTGCTGCCGAGCGACGCGGTCGTCACCGCCCAGCGCGGGGCGTGGTCGTTCTCGGCCGGGGCCTACACCTGGCAGACCCTGCAGGACGTGGACGCCCCCATCGTCGCTCCCTACGACCGGGTGCCCTCCATCGGCCTGCGCCACAACCCCAGCCGCTTCACGCTGGCCGGTCTGGACAACTGGCGCTGGTCGCTGCTGGCGGACACGACCCAGTTCCGCGTGGACCGCGCCGCCAACCCCAACGGCGTCAACGGCACCCGCAGCCTGGCCGTGGCCAAGCTCAGCCGCGCGTGGCAGGCGCCGGGCTGGTACGTCACCCCCGGGGTGCAGCTGCACACCCGCAGCTACCAGTTCGACCAGGCCCTGGGCAACGGCCAGCGCAGCGCCAGCTACGCCCTGCCCACCTTCACGCTGGACAGCGGCCTGTTCTTCGACCGCGACACCACTATCTTCGGCCGCGCCGTGCAGCAGACGCTGGAACCGCGCGCCTACTACGTCCAGACGCCCTACCGCGACCAGAGCTTCCTGCCGGTGTACGACACCGCCGCCTACGACTTCAACCTCGCCACCATCTTCACGCCCAATCCCTACGGGGGGCACGACCGCATCGCCGACACGCGCTCGCTCACCCTGGGCCTGACCTCGCGCCTGATCGAACCCGACACCGGCGCCGAACTGCTCAGCCTGGGCGTGGCCCAGCGCATCCGCCTGCGCGACCAGCTCGTCACCCTGCCGGGCGAAACCGTGGCCAACGACCGCCTCAGCGACCTGCTGGTGGGCGCCTCCATCAACTGGGTGCCGCGCTGGTCTTTCAACGGCACGGTGCAGTTCAACCCGAAAGACGGCGAATCGGTGCGGACCACGCTCGGCGCCCGTTACCACCCTGGCAATTACCGCGTGTTCAGCGCCGCCTACCGCCTGCAAAAAGGCAGCAGCGAACAGATCGACCTGGGCTGGCAGTGGCCGCTGAGCGACCTGTTCAGCGGCCCAGCCGCGCCCGACCTCGGCGCCGGCCGCGGCCTGGGGCCGGGCCACTGGTACAGCGTCGGCCGCCTGAACTACAGCCTGCAGGACCGCCGCGTCGTCGATCTGGTCGCCGGCTTCGAGTACGACGGCGGCTGCTGGATCGGCCGGGTGGTGCTGGAGCGGCTGCAGCAAAGCCAGAGCAGCGCGAACCAGCGCATCCTGTTCCAGCTCGAATTCACGGGCTTCTCGCGCATCGGCTCCAACCCGCTGCAGACGCTCAAGAACAACATCCCGCGCTACCAGTACCTGCGCGAGGACATCAACCCGCCGAGCCGCTTCGAACGCTATGAATAAACCCACGCTTTTGGCCGCCGCCCTGTGGCTGGCCCTGACCGGCCCGGCCGGGGCCCAGTCGCTGCGCGCCAGCCCCGCCGCCCTGCCCACCACCGGGGTGGTGCGCGGCGCCGAACACATCGTCGCCCTGGTCAACTCCGAACCCATCACCAGCGGCGACGTGCGCGCCCGCATGGCCCGCGTGCAAGCACCCGAAGGTGGCAGCCTGCCCCCGCGCGAGGAACTGGCGCGGCAGGTGCTGGAGCGCCTGATCCTGGAAAAAACCCAGTTGCAGTGGGCCGCCGAGATCGGTGTCAAGGTGGACGACAACGCCTTGAACGACGCCGAACAGAACGTCGCCCAGCAGAACCGCCTGACCCTGCCGCAGCTGCACGAGCGCCTCAAAAGCGTGGGCCTGACGCCGGCCGCCTTCCGCACCAACCTGCGCAACGAACTGCTGCTGCAGCGCGTGCGCGAACGCGAAGTGGACAACCGCGTGCGCATCAGCGAGCAGGACATCGACGCCTACCTGCGCGAGCACCAAGGCGGCGCGGCCGACCAGGCCGTGCTGCACCTGGCCCAGGTCCTGGTGGCCGTGCCCGAAAACGCGCCCGAAGCCGAAGTGGGCCGCCTGCGTGCCCGGGCCGAGCAGATCGCCCGCCGCGCCCAGGCCGGTGACGACTTTGCCACCCTGGCCGGCGCCTTCTCGGACGGCCCCGAAAAGCAGGCCGGCGGCCAGCTCGGCGCGCGCCCGGCCGAACGCTACCCCACCCTGTTCGTCGACGCCACCCGCAACCTGGGCGTGGGCGGCGTGAGCGCCCCGGTGCGCAGCGGTGCGGGCTTCCACATCCTCAAGGTGCTGGAAAAGCGCAACCCCAAACTGCCCGACACCCACGTCACCCAGACCCGGGCCCGGCACATCCTGCTGCGCCCGACGGCGCAACTCAGCCCCCAGGCCGCGGCCGAACAGCTGGCCCGCTGGCGCCAGCAGATCGCCAGCGGCCAGGCCACCTTCGAAGAGCTGGCCCGCGCCCACAGCCAGGACGGCTCGGCCCAGCAGGGCGGCGACCTGGGCTGGGCCGTGCCCGGCCAGTTCGTGCCCGAATTCGAGCAGACGATGAACGCCCTGGCCCCCGGGCAGGTGTCCGAACCGCTGCAATCGCGCTTCGGCCTGCACCTGATCCAGGTGCAGGAACGGCGCCAGGCCGAGGTGAGCAAGCGCGACCAGCGCGAATGGGTGCGCAACGTGCTGCGCGAGGAAAAGATCGAGCGCGCCTACGAGGAATGGGCCGCCGACCTGCGCGCCCGCGCCTACGTCGAGTTCCGCGAGCCGCTGCAGTGAGCGCCGGCCCGCACCGCGCGCGCAAGCGCTTCGGCCAGCACTTCCTGTCCGATGGCGGCATCATCGACGCCATCGTGCGCGAAATCGCGCCCAAACCCGGGCAGTTCGTGGTCGAGATCGGCCCCGGCCTGGCGGCGCTGACGCAGCCGCTGGTCGAACGCCTGGGCCAGCTCACCGTGGTCGAACTCGACCGCGACCTGGCGGTGCGCCTGCGCGCCCACCCCCAGCTCACGGTGATCGAGTCCGACGTGCTGCGGGTGGATTTCCGCGCCCTGGCCGCCAGCCGACCCGAGCCCATGCGCGTGGTGGGCAACCTGCCCTACAACATCTCCAGCCCCATCCTGTTCCACCTGCTGGGCGTGGCCGACGTGGTGCAGGACCAGCACTTCATGCTGCAAAAAGAGGTGATCGACCGCATGGTGGCCCAGCCCGCCAGCGCCGACTACGGCCGCCTGAGCGTGATGCTGCAATGGCGCTACGCCATGGCCAACGTGCTGTTCGTGCCGCCCGAGAGCTTCGACCCGCCGCCGCGCGTGGACAGCGCCGTGGTGCGCATGGTGCCACTGGCCCAGCCGCCGGTGCTGAACTTCGGCCTGCTGGAAGAACTGGTGCAGGTGGCGTTTTCGCAGCGCCGCAAGCTGCTGCGCCACAGCCTGGGGCGCTGGCTGGAGGCGCGCCAGTTCGGGGGCGCGTTCGACCTGCAACGCCGCGCCGAGGAAGTGCCGGTGACCGAGTACGTGACGCTGTGCCAGGCCATGGCGGCCTGAGTTTCCCCTGAGCAGGCGCCAGCCCCACAAAAGCCCACAAAAAAGCCGCTGCACTGCAGCGGCTTTTTGCATGGCCCGGCCTTTGGGCCGATCAGGCGGCGGTCAGCCAGTAACCCGCGTTGAACGGGCTGCTCATGCGCAGCGCCTGCGGGCTCACGTCCACCAGCTTGTCGGTCAGCAAGGGTTCGTCGCTGGTGGTTTCCAGGTCGGCGGCCTTGGGGGCGCGCGCCACCGAGAAGGAGTAGAAGCAGCGGAACGGCACCTTGCGGTCGTTCCAGTAGTCGGCGACGTCGCGGAAGATGTCGAGCAGCTGCTCGCGCGCTTCCTTGTCGAACTTCGGGCTGGTGGGGATGTGCTCCAGCACCACGATGAAGCCGGTCTGCGGGCCCGACTTGTGCACCACGTCGGTCATGCAGTCGTACAGGGCGTCGAAGTTCTTACCGTTGTGCGCGGGCAGGGTGTATTGCTGGGAAATCAGGTCCAGCACGTCCTGCTTGTTCTGGGCGGTGGCCAGGTTGGCGTACAGGAAGTGGTGGCCCAAGTGCTCGGCCGCCCCCTCCAGGTCCCTGACCGTGTGGGCCCGGATCGACTGCACGATGTTGGTCCGCACGTTGCGAAGTGGCGTGTCCATTTCCACGTTTCTTTCAAATTCTCGGTTGACGATCTCGGGGCCGTTCACTGCACGATCTTCTTGAAGCTCGCGTAGTGATCGGCGGTGTAGTAACAGGCTTCAGGCGCTTGGGGCCGCGGGCCGCCGCACACGATGCGCCGGGCACCGCGGTGCTGCACGCCCGGGGTCGGCACGGTGTATTCGCGGTAGTAGCCACGGGTCTGTCGGGGCAGCAGCCGTTCGCGGTTGAAGAAGGTGGTGCCGTCTTTTTCGTAACGGAACGGGCCACCCCGGTGGATCTGACGCCAGACCTCCTGCCCCTGCACCGGCAGGGCCACCCACGCGATGACCGCAACACCGTCACGGACACCGGCTTCTTCGACCGGACCGCGCGCCCACGCACCGGCACCGGCCAGCATTCCCAGCACGAGCCAGCCAGTGACCCACCACGCCGACCGAGACCGTTGACCGAACATCCAAACCTTGTGTCTGAAGCCTCGGGAACCCCGGCCACATGCCCGGGTTAACCCTGAAATTCAAGGGCGCAAGTGTGCCGCAAGCGGCCCCAAAAAGCAAGAGGCCGCCCCAGTGATGGGAGCGGCCTCCAGGGTTTTTGCTGCACTGCGGCAGCACCTGTGCTAAGCGCGCGGCAGCTACAGAGAGTGTGCGCTCACTGCGACGCCTGCCCCACGGCGCGCGGACCCACATTGGCCTCGGCCACGGTCAGCGCGGTCATGTTGACGATGCGGCGCACGGTGGCGCTGGCGGTGAGGATGTGCACCGGCTTGGCCACGCCCAGCAGCATGGGGCCGATGGCGATGCCCCCGCCCGCCGCCGTCTTGAGCAGGTTGTAGGAGATGTTGGCCGCGTCGATGTTGGGGCATACCAGCAGGTTGGCCTCGCCGGCCAGCGTGCTGCGCGGCATGGTGCGGGTGCGGGCCTCGGCGTCCAGCGCCACGTCGCCGTGCATCTCGCCGTCCACCTCCAGCCAGGGCGCCTGTTCGCGCAAGATGGCCAGCACTTGCCGCATTTTGACGGCAGAAGGCTGGTCGGACGAACCGAAGTTGGAGTGTGACAGCAGCGCCGCCTTGGGCGTGATGCCAAAGCGCATGATCTTGCGCGCCGCCATCTGGGTGATCTCGGCCAGCAGTTCGGCGCTGGGGTCGTAGTTGACGTGGGTGTCCACCAGGAAGACCTGGCGCCCCGGCAGCATCAGCGCGTTCATGGCGGCGTAGCAGTGGGCGCCCGGGCGCTTGCCGATCACCTGGTCGATGTACTGCAGGTGCATGGGGCTGGTGCCCCAGGTGCCGCAGATCATGCCCTCCACGTCACCGCGGCGCAGCAGCATGGCACCGATCAGGCTCAAGCGGCGGCGCATCTCGATCTTGGCCAGCTGGGCGGTGACGCCGCGGCGCTCCATCAGCTGGTGGTAGGTCTGCCACAGCTCGCGGTAGCGTTCGTCGTGCTCGACGTTGACCACGTCGTAGTCCGCCCCCGCCTTCAGGCGCAGGCCGAACTGCTCGATGCGCTGGGCAATGATGGCCGGGCGGCCGATCAGCGTCGGGCGCGCCAGGCCTTCGTCCACCACGATCTGGCAGGCGCGCAGCACGCGCTCCTCCTCGCCCTCGGCGTAGGCGATGCGCTTGTGCGGTGCTTTTTTGGCGATGGTGTAGACCGGCTTCATCATCGTGCCCGAGGCGAAGACGAAGCTCTGCAGCTTGTCGCGGTAGGCGTCGATGTCGGCGATCGGGCGCAACGCGACGCCGCTGGCGGCGGCGGCCTGGGCCACGGCCGGCGCGATCTTCATCATCAGGCGCGGGTCGAAGGGCTTGGGAATGAGGTATTCGGGGCCAAAGGCCAGCTTTTCACCGGCGTAGGCCGCGGCCACCACCTCGCTCTGCTCGGCCTGGGCCAGGTCGGCGATGGCATGGACCGCGGCGATCTCCATCTCGTCGGTGATGGTGGAGGCGCCCGCGTCGAGCGCGCCGCGGAAGATGTAGGGGAAACACAGGACGTTGTTGACCTGGTTCGGGTAGTCGGTGCGGCCGGTGGCCATGATGGCGTCGTCGCGCACCGCTTTCACGTCTTCGGGCGTGATTTCGGGGTTGGGGTTGGCCAACGCGAAGATCAGTGGGTTTGGGGCCATTTTGGCCACCATGTCTTGCTTGAGCACGCCGCCGGCGGACAGGCCCAAGAAGATGTCGGCGCCTTCGATGACCTCGCTCAGCGTGCGGGCGTCGGTCTTCTGCGCGAACACCGCCTTGTCCGGGTCCATCAGTTCGGTGCGGCCTTCGTAAACCACGCCGGCCAGATCGGTGACGTAGATGTTTTCGCGCGGGATGCCGAGCTTGACCAACAGACCCAGGCAGGCCAGCGCCGCCGCGCCCGCGCCGGAGGTGACGAGCTTGACCTGCTTCGGGTCCTTGCCCACCACCTTCAGGCCGTTCATCATGGCCGCGCCCACCACGATGGCGGTGCCGTGCTGGTCGTCGTGGAAGACCGGAATCTTCATGCGCTCGCGCAGCTTGCGTTCGACGTAGAAGCAGTCGGGCGCCTTGATGTCTTCGAGGTTGACGCCACCGAAGGTGGGCTCCAACGCCGCGATGATGTCGACCAGCTTGTCCGGGTCTTTCTCGTTGATCTCGATGTCAAACACATCGATGCCGGCGAACTTTTTGAACAGGACGCCTTTGCCTTCCATCACCGGCTTGGCCGCCAGCGGGCCGATGTCGCCCAGGCCGAGCACGGCGGTGCCGTTGGTGATGACCGCCACCAGGTTGCCGCGGCTGGTGTATTTGAAGGCATTGACCGGGTCGGCGACGATCTCTTCGCAGGGTGCGGCCACGCCGGGCGAGTAGGCCAGCGCCAGGTCGCGCTGGTTGGTGAGCTGCTTGGTCGCGGCAATCGCGATTTTGCCGGGGGTGGGCTGCTCGTGGTACTCGAGGGCGGCGCGGCGCAGTTCGGCGCGCCTGTCTTCTCTTTTTTGTGTCATGGCTTGCAACTCCACATTATGAAAAACACAGGACTACCATTGTAGGCCGCCCCCACCACCCTGCCCACTCGGGAAAGCCACAGGTGGGGCAGGGCAGTGTTGACTTTTGTGCACGAACGCGGGACAGCCCGGATGGGGCGTGTGTGCGAACGGCTGCGTTTATCAGCACAACACCACGGCGTCGGGCAGTTCGTTGGGATTGCCCTGGCCCGCGGGCACCGGGAAATGGCGCTCCAACAAGGCCCCGACCCCATCGACCACGGCACCCAGGCCCGTCTCGAACGCCCCCTGGCGGAAGGCCTCGGTGAGCGTGGCCACGTGGGCCTGCCACTGGGCGCGATCGATGAAGGGGGCCAGCCCGCGGTCGGCCACGATCTCGATGGCGCGCTCGGCCAGCAGCACGTAGATCAGCACGCCGTTGTTGTGCTCGGTGTCCCACACGCCCAACCGGCCGAACCAGTCGCGGGCACGCTGCCGGACGAGGCCGGGCAGGGCCGCCTGGGTCGGTGGCGGCCACAGGCACGACAGCGGCAGGCCCGCCTCCACGCACACGCGGATTTCGCCGCTGTGGCGCTGTTCGCTCTGGGCCACCCGCGCCGCCAGGCGGGCGGCCGCGGCCGGGGGCAGGGCGCGCCGGCTGTCGCTGGCGTCCAGCCAGGCGTGGCGCAGGATGCGTACGCAGCGTTCCATCTCACCACCCCCCCGA
>NZ_NWMV01000150.1 GCF_002837145.1 Macromonas nakdongensis
GCGTGGCCGGGTGCCACGGGGTGCGGGGAGCGGAGGCAGGTGTCATGGGGAATCGGCGGCAGGGGGGTGCCGCGATTCTGGAAATCCCGCCTTAGCGCCAGATTAACGCACGCCCTCCGGGGGGGGCGTGGCCGTGGCCGGCCAGACCAGGGCGTAGCGGGTGGCGAAGGGTGGGGGGCCCGCGTCCTGCCGCAGCGGGATGCCGTGGGCGTCGGCGATGCGCTGCACCAGGGTCAGGCCGATGCCCATGCCGGGCCGGGGCGGGTGGGCGTCCGGGCGGCGGCTGGCGCCGTCGTCGCGCACCGCCAGGGTGACGCTGCCGTCGGCGGCCGGCTGCACCACCACCTCCACCCGGGTGTCGGGCGGGGTGTGGCGCAGGGCGTTGTCCACCAGGTTGCGCAGCGCCAGGGCCAGCATGGCCGAGCGTCCGGCGACCCAGACCGGGGTGTCGGGCGCGTCCAGCGACAGGTCGTGCCGGCGTTCGTGGGCCTGGGGCACGTGGTCGGTGACCACCTGCCGCGCCAGTTCGCACAGGTCGACCACCTGGTCGGGGGCGGCGTCGGGGCCCTGGGCGCGGGCCAGGTCGAGCAGCTGGGTGAGGATGCGTCCGGCGCGCAGGGCGTCGTGTTCCACCTGTTGCAGGGCCTGGTCGCGGACCGTGGCCTCCCCGTCCGCACGTGCCAACCGGGCTTGCCAGACCAAGGCGGCCAGGGGGGTGCGCAGTTCGTGGGCGACGTCGGAGGTGAAGCGCCGCTCGCGCCGCCACTGGGTTTGGAGGCGCTCCACCAGGCCGTTGATGGCCTGCACGGTGGTGCTCAGTTCGCGGAAGGGCTGTTCGGGCGGCAGGGTCTGGCCGGCGTCCACGTCCAGCGCACCGATGGCTTGCGAGAGTTCGTTCAAGGGCCGCAGGCCGCGGCGTATGGTCCAGGCCAGCAGCAGCGCGACCAGGGGCAGCAGCACCAGGGCCGGGCGCACGATGTGTTCGGCGATGTCGCGGCCCAGGGCCCCATGCCGGCGGGTGTCGATCAGCACCGCGACCCGGTGCCCGCCCACACCATCGGCGTCGGCGACGAACACGCGCCAGCGGCGGTGGCCGTCGCCCGCGGGCAGGGTCAGGGTCTGGTGTCCGTTGACCAGGGTGTCGGGCAGCTGCGCCGCCATGCCGTGGGTGTCCCAGACGGTGTGGCCGTGGGCCCAGGCCACCACCCGCAGTTCGGGCGAGTAGCCGGTGGCCAGGGCGTGGCGCGGGGCGGCCTCGGGTGGGTGGTCGGCGGGGGTGTCGGCGGTGGACTGGCGCAGCAGCAGTTCGGCGGTGGACACCAGCTGCCCGTCGGTGATCTCCTCGGCCTCGTGCACGCCGGTGTAGTAGGCCACGCCGGCCAGGGTGAACCAGATGGCCAGCAAGGCCAGCAGCGTGCGGACCCACAGGTGGCGCCACAGCAGGCGCGGCGCGCCGGGGGTGTGCAGGGCGGTGTGCTTCATGCGTCCGTGCCCGGGCGTGGGACGAAGTAGCCGACCCCGCGCACCGTTTTCACCAAGCCCTCGCCCAGCTTGCGGCGCAGGTGGTGCATGTGCACCTCCAGGGCATTGCTTTCCAGGCTTTCGTTGAAGCCGTACAGGGCCTCTTCCAGGCGCGCACGGGTCACCACCTGGCCGCTGGCGCGCAGCAGCACCAGCAGCAGGGCAAATTCCTTGGCGCGCAAGGCCACGGGTTCGCCTTGGCGCTGCACGGTGTGGGCGGCCGGGTCCACGGTCAGGTCGCCGTGCCGCAGCAGGGGCGAAGCCCGCCCTTCGCTGCGGCGCAGCGCCACGCGCATGCGGGCCAGCAGCTCGTCGGGTTCGAAGGGCTTGACCAGGTAGTCGTCGGCGCCCTCGTCCAGCCCGGCCACACGGTCGGGCAGGGCGTCGCGCGCGGTCATGATCAGCACCGGCAGGGTCTGGCCGCCCTGGCGCAGCCCGCGCAGCCAGTCGATGCCGTCGCCGTCGGGCAGGTTGAGGTCGAGCAGCACCAGGTCGAAGGCTTCCACCCGCAGGGCGGCGCTGGCGTGGCCCAGGGTGGCGCACACGTCCACGGCGTAGCCAGCGGCCCGCAAGGTGGCCGCCAGGCCGCCGGCGATCCCGGCGTCGTCTTCCACGATCAGCACGCGCATGGTGGGGGCTCCTCCAGGTGGGGCCGGGCGGTGCCGGCATGGTGCCGATTGTCTCAGGCGTGGTTAAGGCCGGCTTAACTGCGGCGCGGTGCAATGGGGCATGAAAGAATTTTCTCTGCCCGCGTCTGTGCGCCGGGCGCCTGCTGGGCTGTGGTCGGTGTGTCTGTGCTGGGCCGTGGCCCTGGCCTGGGACGCCAGCGGACTGGACATGGGCGTGATGCGTGCCCTGGCCGATGCCCAGGGTTTTGCCTGGCGCCACCAGTGGTGGCTGGAGCGGGTGCTGCACGACGGCGCCCGGCACCTGGCGACGGCCGCCTACCTGGGTCTGTGGCTGATGGTGTGGCGCCCGCTGGGGCCGTGGCGCCGCCTGGCGCGGTCCCAGCGCCTGGAGGTGGCCCTGGGTGCCACCTGGGGCCTCCTGGCGGTCAATGCCATCAAGCGCCACAGCCTGACCAGTTGCCCCTGGGACTTGCAGGCCTTCGGCGGCACGGCGCAGTACGTGTCGCACTGGCTGTGGGGCGTGGCCGACGGCGGGCCGGGTCACTGCTTTCCCGGGGGGCACGCGTCGGCGGCCCTGACGCTGCTGGGGGCGTCGCTGCCCTGGTTGACCTCGGCCGACCCGCAGCGGCGGGCCCGGGGGCGGCGCTGGCTGTGGGGCGTGGTGGTGTTCGGTGCCGTGTTGGGCCTGACCCAGACCCTGCGCGGCGCGCACCACCCCAGCCACACGCTGTGGACCGGGGTGATCTGCTGGACCCTGGCCGTGCTGAACCACCACGCGTGCCGCGGGCTGGTGCGGGTGTTGGCGAAGCGTCAGTCATCGCCGTCGTGCGCCCCGTCTACCCAGGCCGACGGGGTGGATGCGCCAAGCGCGGTGGCGGGCGCCTGCCGCCATTCCCAGGCCCAGTAAGTCAGCACGGCCACACACAGCAACGCGGCCAGCCAGCCCCGGTTGTGTTTCACCAGGTCGGGGCCCGGGCCTGGCACCCGGCCGCTCCACATGGGGCGGGCCTGGTTTTGGCGCCGCCACAGGCTCAACAGCAGCAACAGCCCCAGGTGGGCCAGCACCAGCCACAGCAAGCCTTCGCCCAGGGTTTCGTGCAGGTCTTCCAGCCATTCGCCGCCCCAGTCGTTGTAGGTGGCGTAGCCCGACAGGGTGAGCGGTGCCACCAGCAGCAACAGGCCGACGATGGCCGCGCCCATGGCGATGTTCTGGCCCAGCCGCCAGTTCACCGGGCTGCCTGCCGTGGCGGCCGCGGGCAGCGAGCGCAACCACCGGGGGGCATTCGCCACCTTGGCCCAGAGTGCCCCCAGACCGGCCTGGCGCGGCCCGAACAGGCCGTACAGCAGCCGGAACACCAGCAGGCCGGCCAGGGTGTAGCCCAGGACCACGTGCACCAGGCGCAGGCGTTCGCCGTCGGCGGTGAGGTAGGCGCCGGCGAAGCACAGGGCGAACAGCCAGTGGAAGGTGCGCGTGGGCGCATCGGTCACGCGCCGGCCGGGCGTGGGACGTGGCACGGCCTGCGTGCCCGAGGAAGACAAGGTGCTCATGAGGGGACTCCGTGGGGCTCAGTCGTCCAGAAAGGCGCGGCGGTGCTGGGGGGCCAGACCGGCGGGAAAGCGCAGCTCGTCGTCGTCGAAGCGCCCTTGCTCGGCGCCGCCGTGGCAGGCCGCGCAGTTGGCCGCGCTTTTCACGCTGGCCAGCCGCCAGACGGCGGGATCGATTTCGCGGTGCTTGCGCTGGAACCAGACCGAACGGGTCAGGCGGTCTTGTGGCGGCTCCTCGGCCACGCGCTTGTAGGTGCCGGCGTGCTGCTGCAGCCAGCCGGCCAGTTGCTGCACCGTGGCCGGGTCCAGCGACGCGTCGCTGCCGTAGTGGCGGTCCAGGCCAGTCATCAGGCGTTGCCAGGAGCGCGCGGGCAGCATGCCCGGCGGGTAGGCCACGTGGCAACTGCCGCATTCCTGCAGGTAGGCGCTGGGCGTCTGGCGCGGCAGCATGGGGCCGCTGTCGGCCCAGGCGGCGGGCAGGGTGGATGCGGTCAGGCAGAGGGCGGCCAGCCAGGGCCGCAGGTGTGCGAAGGGGGTGTGGATCGTCATGGTTTCAGGGCGTTGAGGTAGGCCAGCACATCGGCTTTTTCGGCGGCGGTGCATTCGCGTTCGAGCACGTCTTTGCAGTTGCGGCGGAACCACTTGTCCACCTTGGCGCTGTCGGTGAAGGCCTTGGGGTTGAAGGCCGGCGCCAGCGGGGCGATGGTCTTGCCGGTGCTGGCGTGTTTGCCGGTGGCGGTGGGCGGCGTGCCGTGGCAGCTGGCGCACGACCATTCGCCGCCGTGCCGCCGGGTGAAAAAGGCCCGGCCGGCCTCGACCTGGCCAGGGCGGCCGGCTTCGGCAGACCAGCGTGCCAGCTGCTCGGCGGGGCCGGTGTCGGCGGCGTGGGCGCCGTGCCAGGCCCAGAGGGCGGTGGCCAGGGCCAGGGCCGCGCGGCGGGTGTGGTGCATCATGGGGGTTCCTCCTTTGGGGTGACGGTGAACGGTGCCGCCATGGTGCGCGCCCCGGCCTGTACCGAAGCTGAACGCGCCGTTCAGCCGGCGTTCAGCTTCGGGCTTGCACAATGCAGGGGCCTGCCAGCGCGGTGCTGGCGCGTCCGTCAGAGAAAGGGTGCCGATGCACAGACGTTTGCTTGGGGCCGCCGGCCTGGCGCTGGCCGCGGGCCTGCTGGTCCCCGCGGCCCGGGCCGACAGCGACCACGACCGCGCCCGCGCCGCCTTGGTGGCCGGCGAGGTGCTGCCGCTGGCAGAGGTGCTGCAGCGCGTGGCGCGCCAGCACCCCGGCCACGTGCTCGAAGTGGAACTGGAGCGCGAGGACGGCCGCTGGGTGTACGAACTGAAGCTGCTGCAGGGCGACGGCGGCGTGCTCAAGCTGGAAGCGGACGCGCGCGACGGCACCGTGCTGCGCCGGCGCAGCGAATCGGGCGGGCGGCGCTGATGCGGGTGCTGCTGGTCGAAGACGAACCCACCCTGGCGGCCCAGCTGGCACAGGCCCTGGGCGAGGCCGGTTACGCGGTGGACCGCGCCGACAACGGCCGCGACGCCTGGTTCCAGGGGGGTGTCGAGACCTACGACGCCGTGGTCCTGGACCTGGGCCTGCCCGTGCTCGACGGCCTGAGTGTGCTGCAGCGCTGGCGGCGCGAAGGCATGAACGCGCCGGTGCTCATCCTCACCGCACGCGACCAATGGCACGACAAGGTGGCGGGCATCGACGCTGGGGCCGACGACTACCTGACCAAACCCTTCCACACCGAGGAGTTGCTGGCGCGGTTGCGCGCGCTCATCCGCCGCGCCAGCGGCTTGGCCTCGGCGGTGCTGCGCTGCGGTCCGCTGGTGCTGGACACGCGCTCCGGCCACGTCAGCGTGGACGGCCAGGCGGTGGCGCTCACCGGACACGAATACCGGCTGCTGGCCTACCTGATGCACCGGCCCAATGCCCTGGTCTCGCGCACCGACCTGACCGAGCACCTGTACGCCCACGACCACGACCGCGACTCCAACACCATCGAGGTGTTTGTGGCCCGGCTGCGCAAGAAACTGCCGCCCGGCCTGATCGACACCGTGCGCGGCCTGGGCTACCGGCTCAACGCGCCGGCTGGGGGCTGAACGTGGCGGCGCTGTGGCGGTCCTTGCGCTGGCGCCTGTGGTGGGCCACCCTGGTGGGTTTGGGCGTGGCCTTGCTGCTCGCCGGCTGGGGCCTGGCCGGGCTGTTCCGCGAACACGCCACCCAACAGTTCGAACGCCAGTTGCAGCGCCAGCTCGATTTGGTCACCGCGCAGCTGGAGGTGGACGCCGCCGGGCAAGCCCGCTTGCGCACCGGCCTGAACGACCCGCGCTGGCACACCCCCTACGCCGGCCTGTACTGGCAGATCGACGCGCTGCCCCGCCAGGGCAGCGCCCCGCTGCGTTCCCGCTCCCTCTGGGACACGGTGCTGGCCCTGCCCGACGACATGCCGGCCGACGGCGAACTGCACCGCCACACCCTGCCCGGCCCCGGCGGCCAGACCGTGCACCTGCTGGAGCGCGCCGTGCGCCTGCTGGACCAGCCGGGGGCGCCGGCCTGGCGCATCGCCGTCGCCGCCGACACCGCCGAACTCGAAGCCGCGGTGGATCGTTTTTCGGGGCGTTTGCTCACCTTTCTGGCGGTGCTGGGCGCGGCCCTGCTGGCGGCGGCTGCGGCCCAGCTGGCGGTGGGCCTGGCCCCGCTGCGCCAGCTGCAGGTGGCGGTGCAGGCCGTGCGCCAAGGCCGTCAGCCGCGCCTGCAAGGGCGTTTCCCGAGCGAGGTGCAGCCCCTGGTGGACGATTTCAACCGCGTGCTCGCCCACGACGAACAGGTGGCCCAGCGCGCGCGCCAGACCGCCGGCAACCTGGCCCACGCCATCAAAACCCCGCTGGCGGTGCTGAGCCAGCTGGCCGACCACCCCCCCGACGATCCGGCCGATTGGGCCCCCACCCTGCAAGAGCAGGTGCAGGCCGTGCGTCAGCAGGTGGACTGGCACCTGCAACGCGCCCGTGCCGCGGCCGCCGGCGCCCCCGGGCGCCTGGCGCCGCTGCGCCCCGTGCTCGACGGTTTGGGGCGGGTCATGCGCAAGGTCCACGCCCACCGCGAGGAGCGCCCGCCACTGGACCTGGTGCTGGGCCCGGTGGACGCGCGCTGGCGCTTCGCCGGCGAGGCCCAGGACCTCCAGGAAATGGCGGGCAACCTGCTCGACAACGCCTGCAAATGGGCCCGCAGCCGGGTGGTGTTGGAAGTGGTGGGCCGGCGCGACGGCGGTTTCTGGCTGACGGTGGACGACGACGGCCCCGGCTTGGACGCAGCCCAGCGACAGGCCGTGCTGGGCCGGGGGGTGCGTGCCGACGAGCGCGTGCCCGGCAGCGGGCTGGGGCTGGATATCGTGCGCGAAATCGCCACCCTTTACGGTGGGGAACTGGCCCTGCAAGTCTCGCCGCTGGGCGGCTTGCGGGCCCGTCTGGGCTTGCCGGGGGAGCTGGCCTGAGGCTGGCCTCGCCTGGGTCTGTCCAGGTGAGGGGTGGCTCGGTTCAGGCCGCCGCGCGCGTCAGCCGGTCGCGCACGCCGTCCCAGGCTGGGTCGGCGGGCGGCGTTTCCACCCAGATCAGTTTGGTGTCGTGCCGGTCCAGCGCGCGCAGCACCGCGAACAGTTCCTGCGCGCAGGCGCCGGCCTGTTCGGGCATGCGCTCGCTCCGCACGTGCGGGCTGGCGCAGGCGATGGGCGCACGGCTGTACACGGCGATGTGGCGCGCGTCCGCGCCCAGCACGTCCAGC
>NZ_NWMV01000151.1 GCF_002837145.1 Macromonas nakdongensis
TCGATGCGCAGGTCCAGCCCCTGCAGGGCCGGGGCGGCCTGCGCGCGCGCCGCCGGGTGGCGCGCGACGACACCCTGGAGTTCCAGCTTCACCGACGCGTCCGCGCTTACAGCAGGCCGGCGCTGCGGGCCGCAGCCTCGATGCCCTTGTAATTGTCGGGCTGGGTCGGCACAAATCGGGTGGCGCGCTGCAGGTCCAGGATGTCCTTGCCCGGGGCGGTCTCGCGGCTCAGGGACAGGAAAGCCTCGGCCAGTTTCTGGCGCGTGGCCGCCGGCATGTCGGCGTGGACCGTCCAGTTGTAGTCGTAGTACGGCGCGGTGGTGTGGAACACGCGGACCTTGCTGGTATCGACCTTTTTGTCGGCGACGAACTTGTCCCAGACGGAAATGTTGAGCGCCCCGGCCTGCACCTTGCCCGAAGCCACGGCGGCGATGGTGGCGTCGTGTGCGCCGCTGTAAGCGACGCGGCGGAAATCCTTCTCCGGGTTCAGGCCGGCCTGCAACAGGAAGCTGCGCGGCATGAGGTGGCCGGAGGTGCTGCTTTGCGAACCGAAGCTCACATCTTTGCCCTTGAGGTCGGCCAGGCGCTGGATGGCCGGGTCGCTGGTGATGAAGACGGACTTGAATTTGGCGTCTTCCTCGCGCTGCACCAGGGGAATCACCTTGCCGCCGGAACGCACGTGGGCCTGCACGAAGGTGAAGCCCCCGAACCAGGCCAGATCGACCTTTTTGTTGACCAGGGCTTCGACCGAAGCGGCGTAATCGGTCACGGGGATGAACTCGACCCGGGTGCCGAGCTGGCCTTCCAGGTACTTCACCAGCGGAGCGGCCTTGCGTGCCAGTTCGGTGGGCGACTCGTCGGGGATGGCGGTGACGCGGAACACCGTCTGGGCCTGGGCCAGGGCGGCGAAAGACAGGAGCGCAACGGCCCCCACGGCGCGCAGCGCGCGCCAGGACGAAACAACAGACATGGCAACTCCGATCAAGCGGGAGGGAAATGGACCAGATGGCGCCGGCAGGCAGGCCCCGTGGTCAAGGACGGGGACGGCACGCACACGCGCCATGCACAGGGTGCGGGGGGGATTATCGCCACCGCGGCACAAGAATGCCCGCCCGCGGTGAAAAACCGTGGGCGCCTGGGCCGACAATGGCCGCATGGACCACCCCACCCGTCCCGCTGCAGACCGCCCCCGGCTGTGCCTGGTCACGCCCGCGCTGGCGGACGCGGCCAATGGCAACTGGCAAACCGCCCGGCGCTGGCGTGGCCTGCTGGCCGACGGCTACCGGGTCGAGCTGCTGCGGCAATGGCCCGAGGACGCCTCGGAAAGCGCCCGGCAGGGCGACCTGCTGCTCGCCCTGCACGCGCGGCGCTCGGCCCCGTCCATCGCCGCCTGGGCGCGCGAACGGCCCGGCCTCCCCCTGGTGCTGGCCCTGACCGGCACCGACCTGTACCGCGACATCCTGCACGACGCCAGTGCCCAACGCTCGCTCGACCTGGCGCACCGGCTGGTGGTGCTGCAGGACGCCGGGCGGCTGGCCCTGCCCGAACGCTGGCGCGACAAGTGCCGGGTGGTGTACCAGTCCACCCGCACCTGGCAGACGCTGCCCAAAACCGCCCACCGCCTGCGGGTGGTGATGGTGGGCCACCTGCGCGAGGAAAAATGGCCGCAGACCCTGTTCGCCGCGGCGCGGCTGGTGGCCCCGGACGAAGGCATCTGCATCGAGCACATTGGCCGGGCCCTGGAGCCGGCCCTGGGGGCAGCCGCACAGGCCACCGCCCTGGCCTGCCCCCACTACCGCTGGCTGGGCGAACTGCCCCATGCCCAGGCACGCCGGCGCATCCAGCGCGCGCACCTGCTGGTGCACACCAGCCGCATGGAAGGCGGCGCCCACGTGCTGATGGAGGCCGTGTGCAGCGGCACGCCGGTGCTGGCCTCGGCCATTTCGGGCAACGTGGGCATGCTGGGCAGCGGCTACCGGGGCTATTTCCCGGCGGGCGACGCCGAAGCCCTGGTCGCCGCCTTGCGCGCCTGCCGCCAGACGCAAACCTCGGCCACGGGCACGCTCGCGGATTTGCGACGACAATGCGCGGAGCGCGCGCCCCTGTTCAGCCCCGAGCGCGAACGCGACGCCCTGCTGCGCGTGCTCGCCGAAGCTCGGCAGACCGCCCAGGCCGCACCTTCCCCATGCCGACCCGCAGACCTGCTCCGATGACCGCCACCCCCTCCCCCACCGAACCCCGCCTGACCAGCCTGTCGCACGGCGGCGGCTGCGGCTGCAAGATCGCCCCGGGCGTGCTGGCCGACATCCTGCGCGGCACCGCCGCCATGCCGATGCCGCCCGAGTTGCTGGTCGGCATCGAAACCGCCGACGACGCCGCGGTCTACCGCCTCAACGACGAGCAGGCGCTGATCGCCACCACCGACTTCTTCATGCCCATCGTCGATGACCCGTACGACTTTGGCCGCATCGCCGCCACCAACGCCATCAGCGACGTGTACGCCATGGGCGGCACCCCCATCATGGCGCTGGCCCTGGTGGGCATGCCCATCGGCGTGCTCAGCACCGCGACCATCGGCCGCATCCTGGAAGGTGGCCAAAGCGTCTGCCGCGCCGCCGGCATCCCGATCGCCGGGGGGCACACCATCGACTCGGTGGAGCCGATCTACGGACTGGTGGCCCTGGGCCTGGTGCACCCGCAGCGTGTCAAGCGCAACGCCGACGCCCGCGTGGGCGACCGCCTGGTGCTGGGCAAACCGCTGGGCGTGGGGGTGCTGTCGGCGGCGCTGAAAAAAGACCGCCTGCCGGCCGACGGCTACGCGCAGATGATCGCCAGCACCACCCGGCTCAACACCCCGGGCCCGGCCCTGGCCGCGCTCGACGGTGTGCACGCCCTGACCGACGTGACCGGTTTCGGCCTGGCCGGCCACGCCCTGGAAATGGCGCGCGGTGCCGGCAGTTGCGTGCACCTGGACATGGCCCGGGTGCCCCTGCTGCCCGGGGTGCGGGACTGGGCCGCCCAAGGCCTGGTGACGGGCGCCAGCGGCCGCAACTGGGCCGCCTACGGCGCCGAGGTGCGGCTGGCCGAAGGCCTGAGCCCGGTGGACCAGGCCCTGCTGACCGACCCGCAAACCAGTGGAGGCCTGCTGGTGGCCTGCGCCCCCGACGCGGTGGACGCGGTGCTGGCCTGCTTCCGTCAGCACGGTTTCGACGCCGCGGCCGAGGTGGGCGCCATCGAAGCCGCGCGCGGTGACGGGGTGCACCTGGTCGTCGACTGACGCCCCGGGAAAACCCCTGAAACCCCTGCGGCGGCGGACCCCATGCACCCCGACCGCCGCACCCTGCCCCAGATCGACAACGCCCGCTGCACCGGCTGCGGCTGGTGCGTGGCGGCCTGCCCGCTGCACCTGCTCAGCCTAGAACGCCAAGGTTGGCGCAAAACCTCGGTGCTGCACGGCGCCGAGCGCTGCACCGGCTGCAAGCTGTGCGAGGTGAAATGCCCGTTCGGCGTCATCAGCATGCAGCCCCGGCCGCGCTGACGCATCGGTCCCCAACACCGGGTCGCGGCCCGGTCACCCTGCGGGCCCATTGGGTCGGCTGTGGGCGAAGCCCCGTCAGGGCGCGCGCTTGAACAGGGAGAGCAGCGCCCCCGCCGCCACGAACAAAGCGCCGAACACCCGGTTCATGGCGCGCATGTGGGCGGTGGACTTGAGGGCGGACAGCACCCGCGCCGCCAGGGCGGTGTAACCGGCCATCACCACCAGGTCGGTGAAGCCCAGCGTCAGGCCAATGACCAGGTATTGCAGCCCCAGGGACTGGCCCAGGTCCAGGAATTGCGGCACCACGGCCAGCAGGAACACCGTGCCCTTGGGGTTGACGGCGTTGATCATCCAGCCCCGCAGCACCATGCTGCGCGCCGACACCTGGGCCGCACCGTCGCGCAGGGCCGCCAGCGGACGCGCCGGCGCACGCCACTGTTGGATGCCCAGCCACACCAGGTAGGCCACGCCGAACCACTTGACCACCTGGAACGCCGTGGACGAAGTGGCCACCAGGGCCCCCAGGCCCACGCCCACCACCACCAGCTGGGTCCAGATGCCCAGCACCAGCCCCAGCGTGGTCAGGTAGCCGCGGCGAAAGCCGTGGTTCAGCCCGGCGCTCATGGCCGCGACCGCGCCGGCCCCCGGCGAAATGCTGATGGCCCAGGACGCGGCGAAAAATGCCAGCCAGGTGGACAGTTCCATGGTGTGTGTACCTCGTGTGTGTGGCGCCCGATGCCAGGGCCCTGTCGGCATTATGGTCGGCCCGGGGCCGGTGCGCACACCTCAGCGCTTCAAGGCGCCGGGTTCCGCGGGCGCGGTACCCAGAGGCGGTGGCAGCGCATCCCCCGCCCGGCGGCGGCGGAACAGCGCGGCCCGCGCCAACACCATGGCCGTGACCGGCGCGGTGATGGACAGCGCAATCACCACCAGCCAGACGTGCAGCGCCAGCCCCTGGCCACGGGTGCTGAAGTGGACGATGGACGCGAGCGCGACCAGCCAGGTCGCCAGCGTCGACGCCAGGGCCGGCGCGTGCATGCGGGCAAAGAAATCCGGCAGCCGCCACAGGCCCCAGGCCGCCAACAGGACGAACACACCGCTGGCCAGCAGCAAGACGGCCACCACGGCCTCGGCCCAGGGCGGCACGGGCCACAGGCCGCTCATTCGATCACCTCGCCGCGCAGCAGGAACTTGGCCATGGCGACCGACCCGACGAAGCCGAACAGCACCATCAGCAAGGCCCCCTCGAAGTACATCGCGCTGTCGTAGCGGATGCCCAGCACCAGCATCACCAGCATGCCCACCACGTAGACAAAGTCCATGGCCAACACGCGGTCCTGGGCACTGGGACCGCGCATCAGGCGCAGCAGCGCAATCGCCATGGCCAGCACGTACAGCATCAGGGTGACCGACACGGCCATCGACAACCAGGGGCTCATCCAAAAATCTCCAGAAGCGGGCGCTCGTAATCGGCCTTGAAAGCGGCGATGAAAGCGGCCTCGTCGGCCAGATCGAACACATGCACCAGCAAGGCGCTGCGGTCCGACGCGAGTTCGGCCCAGACCGTGCCCGGGACGACCGCCGAAATCATGGCCAGGGCCGCCAGGCCGTGGGCGTCACGCAGGTCCAGGGGCACCACCACGAAGGTGCCCCGGGGCGGGTGCCGGCGTGCCCGGAACACCCCGGCGGCCACCTGCACGGCCGACCGCACCACGTCGCGCCCCACCCGCAGCACCAGGCGCAACAGCACTCCGCCACGCCGCAACGGGCCGGGCAGCGGCCGCAGCGGTGCCAGCAGCGCGGGCACGACCACGGCCACCGCCGCCCCCAGCAGCACCTGGCCCACGCTGGTGCTGCGCACCAGCAGCAGCCACCCCAGCCACAGGCCCAGCGACAACCAGGGCGACGGCAGCCAGCGCTTCATGGCCGCCTCCCCGACGGCACCGGCCGCCCGCCCTGCACCGCGTCGATGTAATGCCCCGGCGCGT
>NZ_NWMV01000152.1 GCF_002837145.1 Macromonas nakdongensis
TTTGGGTGGCCATCAGGGATGAGTGAGGCGCGGAAAGGCCCCCTCAACAGGTATCAGGCGGGTTTCCAGGACAGTGAACCGTCGGATGTAGTTATTGGCGTGCATGGCGTAGTAGCCCGCTGCGAGTAGCCGCTCGCCTACTATCCTGGTCGATTCTGCGTCGCCGTGGAGTATCTTGCGCAAGTCTTCCACCAAAGAAGGCAGGCTCGCTCCGGTTTCGCTTTGGAGCAAACGAACCCCGGCCACGAACAGGGGTTGGCGGGTCGAGTCGTCGAGCTGCTCAAGGGAGCCGATTCTGGCTGGAAATCCAGTCGTCGAAAGCGTTGCTTTGACTTCGATGGCGCCGGTCCCCAGCGTGAAGTCTTGAAGGCCGTCAATGGGGCCAACCCAGGCTTCAAGCGCAGTTAGGGGAGCTACTCCGGATTCCAGAATTGATCGCAAAACGGATAGCTCGCCAAACAGGCCAATCTCGGCTTCTGGACTCAGCGTCTGAGCGCCTTTGCGCATGAACTCCTGCCAAGCGGCCACTCGACCCACAAAGATGCGCAAGAGCTTTCCTTCGTTGGAGCCTGCAGCGACGGAGTCATCGAGCGCACCGATGACGTCGCAAGCCATAGACTCGAAGAGCTCTGGCCGTCCTGCTGGCTTTCGGGTCAGAGCGAGCCATAGCCAGCCATCGCCATCGGGGTCGGCGCGCTCGACGGAAAAGCCTTGGCCCTCCGGGAGCTTGTCGGCCGCCGCGAGGCGAGCGGAGGGAAAGCCAACCAGCACCGCTTCGGCGTTTTCAGGCGAGCGCCTGCCAGCCCGCAGTTGCAGGGGACCGGCCGAGGGCAGGGCGATGGCTTGCCAGCCGGGATCGGTGTCGGCGGTGGTGAGTGACGACCAAGCCAGCACAAATTCATTACTCGGACGGGCCATATTCCTGCATCCAATAGAGGACGTTCACTTCGTATTCAACACGGATGCCGTTCTCGCTCGATGGGAAGGCGATGGCGAACGCCATGATCGGCTTGTCCCAGCCGGGTACGATGAGATTTTCAGGGAGCATATCTCTGCCCCGGTAGTAGGGCGCCAGGGAGTAAAGCAAGAGCAGGCCGCGATCGGCTTTTCCGCCGAGCCTGTCGCGCGCCTCGCGGATGCCCTTGCCGCTAGGGATGCTTGGCATGTTGACGCGACCTCGCGCGGGGTCTGGCTTCCAAGCCGCGCGAGTCCGGGCCAACGCGTCTCGCCATGCATCGTCGTCTAGGTCGATGCCTTCGTCCTTGGGGTCGGTGAGCACGCCGATTGCAAACATGGCCGGGTCCCTGACTCCCGGCGGATCGGGATCTTCCGTCTTGCGGGTTTGAAGGGACTTCGGCTCAAAGCCGCCAGGAAATACATGAGGCGCGCCAACGCCTTCGCCGCCAGACAGAAGGGCCACGGACCATTGCTTCAACTTGCCAATATCGAGCATCTTGGAGATGAAGTCCGAAAGAACCGCTGACTTGGCGCTGTCTGCGTTCGGGTGGGTGGTGTAAGCCCCAAGGAACGCGAGAACCTTCGATGCGTCAATGTCTTGCCATAGGCGCGCGTGGGGCCAAGAATCCGCGTCACCGTCGCGCGGGTATTTCGGGCCATCAATGAAATTTGACCCAAGGGATGCGATCAGCGCGTCGGTGGCGGCGAGGTTCGCCTGCTGAACCTTTGCGTCTCGATGGAAGAGGATGGTCTGGGGCCGGGTGCCGCTGTAGGTCAGGGAAAGCGTCTGGGCATTGCGCATCTTCAACGGCGAAGTGACCGTCAAAATCTCGTGGGACATGACTTTGAGGCCATACTGCTCCGGTGTGAGCTTGGCCTTTGCCATGAAATCGAACTCGTCGCGAAGCTCCTCAGAAGCGTCTGCTATGTGGCCGAACCACTTCACTAAGTCCGGCGACGTATAGAGCCGGCATAGATCCAAATAGCCAGGCCGGTAGCCAAACCAGCGGCCCATTTGCATCAGCGTGTCATACATCTTGGTCGTGCGAACGAAGTAGCTGACGCAAAGGCCTTCCAGCGTGAGGCCCCGAGCGAGCTTGTCGCCGCCTACAGCGATCACTTTGAGCGCCGCGCCGGGCGTGGCGTAATCGAGCGCGTCTTTGGCTGTGCCATTGATCGAGCGCACGGTGATGTCATCAAGGACGTCCGGCAGCTTGGCGACGATATCTTCCCAAGACGGCAGAGCCGGCGGCATGTCTTCGGCCGGCGCAAGCTCGGCGACCCGATCGCGCGTTGGCACGAAGTCCTCGTCCCAGAGTTTTCGCATTTCATCTAGAAGCTCGTCTGCGTCATTGCCTCGTGTGATTTTCTGCCTCATGCGGCGGACCGCTTCCTCCACTTGTTCGCGCACATGGTCTTGCACGTCCACGTAGCGGGTGACGTGGATCAGCATGGAGCTGTGCTGGAGGCCTTGGCCGCGCAGTTCGCGAATTGCGCACACAAGCACGAAGGATTGAATTGCGTCCCTCAGAGAATTAGGGATCGTCTCTTGGCCGTTGTGAACAGGGACGTGCGTTTTCTTATGTTTGGGAGGCATCCAGCCAGAGCCTGATTCCGGATCGAAGTGATCCAGTATGCTGCGTGACAGCGGGAGTGCCCCTACGCGACCGTCTTTTGTCAGCTTGCCGAACATGCGGGCTGGGCCGACGTAGTTCGAAGGAGCTGCCAGATTGATGATGAAGGACTTCGGAAAGAGGTCTGGTCCCTCCAGAGTCGTTGCGCCCTTGTGATGAATGTAAATATTGAACCGCCCCGGGTTTCAAG